>NZ_POTZ01000275.1 GCF_003236365.1 Streptomyces sp. NTH33 | reverse complement strand
GTGCCCCGCGCAACCCGGCCGAGGAGATCCTGTGCGGCCTCTTCGCCGACACCCTGGCCCTGCCCGCTGTCACCATCGACGACCACTTCTTCCACCGCGGCGGACACTCCCTGCTCGCCACCCGGCTCACCTCGAAGATCCGGCAGGCCTTCGGGGTACGGCTCGGGGTGCGTGACATCTTCCAGCACCCGACGGTCGTACGGCTGGTCGAGCTGATCGCGGTCAGCACCGGCGCGGACGAGCGACCGGCGCTGGTGGCGGGGGAGCGGCCCGATCGGCCGCCGCTGTCCTCTGCTCAGCAACGGCTCTGGTTCCTCGACCAGTTGGAGGGCCCGTCACCGACGTACAACATTCCGCTGGCCGTCCGGCTTACCGGCACGCTCGACACCGAGGCGCTGCGCCGTGCCCTGGTCGACGTGATCGGCCGGCACGAAGCCCTGCGGACCACGTTCCCCTCCGAGAACGGCACGCCTCACCAGGCCGTCCGTTCCCTCGCGGAGACCGACCTCGCGCTCCCGGTGACCCTGGTGACGGAGGAGTCCCTGCACCAGGCGCTGGCCCGGCTGGCCGGCGTCACCTTCGACCTCGCCGCCGATCTGCCCATCCGCGCGGATCTGCTGGCGCTGTCCCCCGAGGAGCACGTGCTCCTGGTGGTGATGCACCATATCGCCTCTGACGGCTGGTCGAACGGCCCGCTCCTGCGGGACCTCGCCACGGCGTACGCGGCACGCTCGCGGGGCGCGGCCCCCGAGTGGGAGCCGCTGCCGGTCCAGTACGCCGACTACAGTCTGTGGCAGCACAGTCTCCTCACCACCGAAGAGGAGCGCCAACTCAATTTCTGGCGAACAGAGTTGGCCGAGCTGCCGGAGGAGTCGACGCTGCCGGCGGACCGGCCGCGTCCCGCCGTCGCCTCCTATCGCGGGGCCACCCACAAGGTGACCGCCCCCGCCACCACGCACGCCGCGCTGACCGGGCTGGCGCGCGAGACCGGAACCACCCTGTTCATGGTCGCCCAGGCCGCTGTGGCGACCGTGCTGGCGCGGTGTGGTGCTGGTGTGGACGTCCCGATCGGTTCGCCGGTCGCGGGCCGTACGGACGAGGCTCTCGACGATCTCGTGGGCTTCTTCGTCAACACGTTGGTCCTGCGTACGGATGTGGGTGGTGATCCCACCTTCCGTGAGCTGTTGGCCCGGGTGCGGGAAACGGATCTTGCCGCGTGGGCTCATCAGGATCTTCCGTTCGACCGGCTCGTCGAGGTGCTCAACCCCGAGCGTTCGGCGTCCCGGCATCCGTTGTTCCAGGTCATGCTCACCGTCGGCGACACCGCCGCCGGTGCCCCGGACCTGGCAGGCCTCGAAGCGGCCTTCCTCGACCCGGAGCTGAGGATCGCGAAGTTCGACCTGACCTTCGCCTTCGGTGAGCGGCGGGCGGCCGACGGCAGCCCGGACGGGCTCGACATCACCGTCGAGTACGCCACCGACCTGTACGAGCCGAGGACGGTCGGACTCCTGCTGGAGCGCACCCTGCTCCTGCTGGAGTCGGCCGCGGCGGACCCCGACACCGCCGTCGGCTCGATTCAGCTGCTCGCCCCCGAGGAGCGGCAACTGCTGGACACCTGGTCTGGGCCCCTCACCCGGGCCCCCGAACTCGGCCTGGACGGTCTGTTCACGGGGCAGGCGGCACGCTCCCCGGAGGCCCTGGCGCTGGTCTTCGAGGACCAGGAGGTGACGTACGGCGAGCTGGATGTGTGGTCGAACCGTCTGGCCCGGTATCTGTCGGGCAGGGGTGTGCGGCCGGGTGATCTGGTTGCCGTGCATGTGGAGCGTTCGCCGCACATGGTGGCCGCCATCCTGGCGGTGCTGAAGGCGGGCGCGGGTTACACGATGCTGGATCCGCAGTTCCCGGAGGAGCGCCTGAACGGCGTTCTGGAGCAGGTGCGTCCCGCTGCGCTCGTCACGCAGTCCCACCTCCCGGCGCTGCGGACCGACGCGGTGTGTGTCGATTTGACGCGTGAGGTGGCGGGGATCAGCGCCGCCTCGGGTGCGGGGGTGGAGACGGGCGGATCCCCGGAGTCGGTGGCGTGTGTGATGTTCACGTCCGGCTCGACGGGTGTGCCGAAGGGGGTGGCGGCCTCGCACCGGGCGCTGGCGGCGACGTTCGTGGGCCCGGACTATCTGGCCTTCGGCCCGCAGCAGACGTTCTTGCAGTGCTCTCCGGTGTCGTGGGACGCGTTCGCGCTGGAGGTGTTCGGCCCGCTCCTGCACGGGGGTGTCTGTGTCCTCCAGCCGGGTCAGCACACGGACCCGCACCAGATCGTGGAGCTGGTGGAACGCCACGAGGTGACCACGCTCCAGATGTCGGCGAGTCTGTTCAACCACATGCTGGACGAACATCCCGGCGTCTTCGGACGGATCCGCGAGGCCATGACCGCAGGCGAGGCGGCCTCGCCGGCGCACGTCGCCCGCGCCTTGGAGACTCATCCCCAGTTGCGTCTGCTGAACGGGTACGGCCCGGCGGAGAGCATGGGCTTCACGACGACGTTCACGATCGAGCCGGGCATGGCCGAGGGCGCGGCGAGCATCCCGGTGGGCGGTCCGCTGTCCGGCAAGCACGCCTATGTCCTGGACGGGAACCTGGAGTTGGTGCCGCCCGGGGTTCCGGGTGAGCTGTACGTCGCCGGGCACGGTCTGGCCCATGGTTACATCGGACAGCCGGGGCTGTCCGCCGACCGTTTCGTGGCCAACCCGTACGGTCCGGCCGGCTCGCGGATGTACCGCACGGGCGACCTGGCCCGCTGGAACAAGCAGGGCGCCCTGGAGTACCTGGGCCGGGGCGACCAGCAGATCAAGCTCCGCGGTTTTCGGATCGAACCGGGCGAGATCGAGGCGGCACTGACCTCGCACCCGGACGTGCGGCAGGCGGCGGCGGTGGTCCGGGAAGACCGCCCCGGTGACAAGCGCCTCGTCGTCTACGTCGTCGGTGAAGTCGCCGACACCGTGGCCCTGCTGCGGCACACGGCCGCCCGCCTGCCCGAGTACATGGTCCCGGCGGCCATCGTGGCCCTGGACGAACTCCCGCGCACGGTCAACGGCAAGCTCGACCGCCGCGCCCTGCCCGCCCCCCACCCGACCGCACTCTTCGACGGGCGTGCCCCGCGCAACCCGGCCGAGGAGATCCTGTGCGGCCTCTTCGCCGACACCCTGGCCCTGCCCGCTGTCACCATCGACGACCACTTCTTCCACCGCGGCGGACACTCCCTGCTCGCCACCCGGCTGATCAGCCGTATCCGCACGGTCTGGGACACCCGCGTCACCATCCGCGACCTCTTCCAGAGCCCCACCCCGGCGCTGCTCGCCGAGCACATCGCGGCGGGCAGCGGCGGCAACCCGCTCGACACCGTGCTGCCCATCAGGGCGGCGGCCGGCCGTGACGCGGACACGGCGCCCCTGTTCTGCGTGCACGCTGTCTCCGGAGTGAGCTGGGGTTACGCGGGACTGCTGCCGCACCTCGGTACCGACCGGCCACTCATCGCCCTCCAGGCCCGCCGGCTCGGCGGTACCGAGGACGCGCCGGCCTCCATCGAGGAGATGGCGGACGACTACCTCGCCGAGATCCGCAAGGTTCAGCCGCACGGCCCGTACCACCTGCTCGGCTGGTCCTTCGGCGGACTCGTCGCGCACGCGGTCGCCGCCCGTCTCGAAGCGGCCGGCGAAGAGGTGGCTCTGCTGGCCCTCCTCGACTCCTACCCGCTGCCCGACGGGTTCCGGGCACCCGAGATCGACGGCAGGCACGTACTGACCGCCCTGCTCGGCAGCCGGGGCGAGTCGGTGCCGGTGCGGTGCGCGGACGGCGTCCCGGACATCGCCGAACTCGCCGAGGCACTGCGGCAGTCGGACCGGGTGCTCGCCGGTCTGGAGCACGCGCAGGCGGCGGTCGTGGTGGCGGCGACCCTCGACAACCTGCGGATGCGCTATCGGTACGTGCCGGACGTCCGGTTCGGCGGTGACGCGCTGTTCTTCGACGCGACGGGCACCCCGGCGGCACAGTCGGGGGCGGCGGCCTGGGCGCCGTATGTCGCGGGTCGGGTCGAGGAGTTCGCGGTCGACTGCGAGCACGCCCGGATGACCGAGGCGGAGCCGCTGCGGGCGATCGGGGAGGTGCTCGCCCGTCGGCTGCGGCCGGCCCGCATCTGACACACGGCACGCCCCGGGGCCCGTACGGCAGACTCGACGCCGTACGGGCCCCGGTGGCATGCCCGCACTCGCGTGTTGACAGCTACGTTCCGCCGCCGGCGGCGAACTGCCCGCATACTGCCGCTCCACCAGCCGGATCCGCGCGCCGGTGCTGCCTAGCGTGGAGGGGTCCGCATGATCGGCCAGGCCCAGTGAGCGGTCCGGTCCGGCCCCCAGAGGAAGTCAAGGACATGGTGGATCATTCCGGTTGGCGCGTCGGCGTCGCTTCCGCGCCGATACATCACGGCGAAATTCTCCAGGGCGTCTTTCCACACCAGGGTCAGCTCACCCGGGGGCTGGTCACGATGCCCTGTACCGTCCACACCACCCAGGCGTCCTTCATCCCCGCCCGGGGTGAGGAGCTGACCGTCTCCCCGCCCTGGAAGACCAAGGCGCGGCGCGCGGCGCAGCTCACCGTCGAGGCCTGTGTCCGGCCCGGGGAGGGGCCGGTCGGCGGGCATCTCGAACTGACCGGTGATGTTCCGCTGTGCCGCGGCTTCGGCTCCTCGACCAGTGACGTGCTGGCGGCGATCTGGGCCGTACAGGACGCCCTGGTGCGTCCGCTGCCGCCCGAGGTCGTCGCACGGATCGCGGTGCGCGCCGAGACCGCCTCCGACTCCCTGATGTTCAAGGAGAGTTCGGTGCTGTTCGCGCAGCGCGAGGGCAAGGTCATCGAGGACTTCGGCTACCGGATGCCGGCCGTGCGGGTCCTCGGCTTCGGCTCACGGCCCGAGAACGACGGCAAGGGCGTCGACACCCTGGCCTTCCCGCCGGCCCGCTACGACAGCACGGAGGTCGGGGTCTTCGCCGAGCTGCACGCGATGCTGCGCGAGGCCATCCACACCAAGGACGTGGCTCTGGTCGGCGCGGTGGCCTCGGCCAGCACCGAGATCAACCAGCGGCACCTGCCCATCCCGCTCCTCGACAGCCTGCGCGCCATCGAGCGGGAGACCGGAGCCCTCGGCATCCAGGCCGCGCACAGCGGGGACATCGCCGGACTCCTCTACGACCGCGACGACCCCGAGGTCGACGCCCGCACCGAGCACGGCCGGCGACTGCTGCACAACATCGGCATCCACGAGCAGTGGATCTTCACGACGGGTGACTGACATGACCACTTCCACGATCGCGGGCGCCGCGCGGGTGCACGACTCGGTGGTGGACGCCACCGAGCTGCCCCGCATCATCCAGGTGACCGAGAACCTCTACGCCGCCGCGTTCAGCCTGATGAAGCTGCTGCCCGCGCGGTTCATCATCGACCGCGCGGAGGCCGCCGGGCAGCTGCGGCCCGGCACCCGGATCATCGAGACCTCCTCCGGCACCTTCGCGCTCGGCCTGGCGATGGTGTGCCGGCTGCGCGGCTACGACCTGACCATCGTGGGCGACTCCGCGATAGACCGGGACCTGCGCACCCGGCTGGAGATGCTGGGCGCCACGGTCGAGATCGTCGAGTACGCCGGCCAGCCCGGCGGCATCCAGGGCGCCCGCCTGGCCCGCGTCGAGGAACTGCGCCGGCTGCACCCGGACAGCTTCGTCCCAGGGCAGTACGACAACCCCGACAACCCGGGTGCCTACGCGGCGGTGGCCGAACTCATCGGGGAGACCGTCGGCTCAGTGGACTGCCTGGTCGGACCGGTCGGCTCCGGCGGCTCCACCGGAGGCCTGGCCGCCGCCCTGCGCCCGGTGGACCCGGCCCTGCACCTGGTCGGCGTGGACACCCACGGCTCGATCATCTTCGGCACCCCCGACGGACCGCGCACCCTGCGCGGGCTCGGCAGCAGCATCCACCCCGGCAACGTCCGCCACGCCGCCTACGACGAGGTCCACTGGGTCACCGCGTCCGAGGCCTTCCACGCCACCCACGAACTCTTCCGCACCCACGGCCTGTTCATGGGCCCGACCAGCGGCGCCTCCTTCCAGGTCGCCTCCTGGTGGGCCGCGCGCAACTCCGAGAGCAAGGTCGTCATGGTGCTGCCCGACGAGGGCTACCGCTACCAGTCGACCGTCTACAACACCGACTGGCTGCGCGAGCAGGGTATCGAACCGGCGCCCACCCCGGGCGGACCCGTGACCGTCGCGCACCCGCTCGACGCGCCGCCCTCCTGGTCCCGCCTGCTCTGGGCGCGCCGCGGCTTCGACGACGTGATGATGCCGGAGACGGACGCATGAACACCCCGCTGCTGCTGTTCATCGAGTCCAACACCACCGGCACGGGACGCCAGTTCGCGCAGCGGGCCCGCGCCCTCGGCGCCGAGCCGGTGCTGCTGAGCGCCGACCCCGGCCGCTATCCCTACGCGGCCGAGGACGAGCTGCGCACGGTCGTCGTGGACACCGCGGACGGCGATGCCCTGTGGGCCGCCGTACAGCGGCTCGCCGCCGGGGCGCGCGTCGCCGGTGTGCTGTCCAGCTCGGAGTACTACGTCGCCACCGCCGCCGAACTGGCGGCACGGCTCGAGCTGCCCGGGCCCTCGGCGGACGCGGTGCGCGCCTGCCGGGACAAGTCAGTGCAGCGCCGCACCCTGGCCGAGGCGGACGTGCCCGTCCCCTGGTTCTCGGTGGCCGGCGAGGTCGCCGAGGCGGTCGCCGCCGCGCAGTGGCGGGGCGCCCCGGTGGTGGTCAAGCCGGTGCAGGGCTCCGGCAGCCTGGGCGTACGCCTGTGCCGGGACCCCGGCGAAGTGGCAGATCACGCAGGGGAGCTGCTGGCAGCGACGGTCAACGAGCGCGGGCTGAGCACGCCCGCCCGGGTCCTCGTGGAGCAGTACCTCACCGGGCCCGAGTTCTCCGTCGAGGTGTTCGGCGAGCACGCCGTGGTGACCGTCGCGAAGCACGTCGGCGCACCGCCGGTCTTCGTGGAGACCGGCCATGACGTGCCGGCCGTGCTGCCCGCGCCCGAGGCCGCCGCACTGGTCGACAGCGCCGTGCATGCCGTCAAGGCGCTCGGCCTCGGCTGGGGCGCGGCCCACGTCGAACTCCGCCTCGACGGCGGCGTGGCCCGCGTCATCGAGGTCAACCCGCGCCTGGCCGGCGGGATGATCCCGGAACTGGTGCGCCGCGCCCGGGGCGTCGACCTGGTCGGTGCCCAGGTGCGCGCGGGACTCGGCCTGCCCGTCGACCTCACCGACACGACCGGCACCGTGGGCGCGGCCGCCATCCGGTTCCTCACCGCCGGCACCGACGCCGTCCTCGGGGACACGGACGCCGCCGAGGCCACCGCCCTCGCCGTGCCCGGTGTCGTCGCCGCCGCCCTCTACCGTCCGCCCGGCACCCGGGTCGGACCGGCCGAGGACTTCCGCGGCCGGCTCGGTCACGTCATCGCCGTCGCGGCCGGCCCCGGGGAGGCGGCGCGAGCGGCCGACACCGCCCGGGCCCTCGGCCTGGCCACCGCCCTGGAACACGCCCCGATGAAGGAGGCGATGCCGGTATGAGCACGGCACCGCACACCGCCCCGGGAACGACAGTCGACGCCGGGGGAGTGGACACCGGGCGGCTGCGCACCGCCCTCGACGCCCGCGCCCACCGCATCGTCTACGACCAGTACCGGCCCGGCGCCGACGACCCGATCGGGCAGGAACTGCGGCTGATCAGCGAGGTGGACCGGGCCCACCTGGTCATGCTCGCCGAGCGCGGCATCGTGGACGCCTCCCGCGCCGGGGCACTCCTGGACACCATCGACGCCCTGCGCGCCGACGACTTCGCCGCCGTCCGGGACCGTCCCATGCCGCGCGGACTGTACCTGGCGTACGAGGGCTGGCTCGTGGACCGGCTCGGCCAGCGGACCGGCGGCGTGCTGCACACCGGCCGCTCCCGCAACGACCTCAACGCCACCACCGTACGGCTGCGGGTGCGCGCCCCCTACGCCCGACTGCTCGCCGAGATCCTGGAGTTGGCCGAGGTCCTGCTCGACAGGGCCGAGCGGTTCCGTGACGTCACCATGCCCGCCTACACGCACGGCCAGCCCGCAGTGCCGATCAGCTACGGCCATTACCTGTGCGGAGTCGCCGGCGCCGTGCTGCGCTCGGTCGAGGCACTGCTCGACGCTGGACGGGAGATCGACGTCAACCCGCTCGGCGCCGGGGCCGTCGGCGGCACCTCCGTGCCCGTCGACCCCGGCCGCACCGCCGAACTCCTCGGCTTCGCCGGGGCGGCGCCGAACTCGGTCGACGCCGTCGCCTCCCGCGACTTCGCGCTGCGCATGCTGTCGGCCGCGGCCGTGCTCGGTGTGCTCATGGCCCGCATCGCCCGCGACCTGACCTGGTGGACCACCGAGGAGTTCGGGCTGCTGCGGATGGCCGACGACCTGGTCGGCTCCAGCTCGATGATGCCGCAGAAGCGCAATCCCTTCCTGCTGGAGCACATCCAGGGCCGCTCCAGTGCCGCCCTGGCCGGCTTCACCGGCGCCGCCACCGCCATGTCCACCGCCGGCTACACCAACGCCATCGCCGTCGGCACCGAGGCCGTACGCCACCTGTGGCCCGGCCTCGCCGGCACCGAGGAGGCGGCGACCCTGCTGCGGCTCGTCGTCGCCGGTGCCGAACCCGACCGCGAGCGCATGCGGGCCCGGGCCCGGGACGGCTTCACCTCGGCGACGTACCTCGCCGAGCGTCTCGTCGTGGACGGCATGCCCTTCCGCACCGCCCACCACCTCGTCGGGGAGACCGTCCTCGCCGCGCTGGACGGCGACCTCCCGCTGTCCGAGGCGGCCCGCACGCAGCCCGCCGTGGCCGGCGCCGCCGCCGGATACCCCGCCGACTGGCTGGACCCGGAGACGGTCGCCGCAGCCTGCGCCCACGGCGGGGGCCCCGGCGGCACCGCGCCCGACGCGGCCCTGACCCGCGCACGCAGTGAACTCGCCTTGTCCAGAACGGAGTTCGATGCCCGTCGAGCACGCTGGGACGCTGCCGCCGCCCGACTGACCGACGAGGTGACCAAGGTGATGACGGACCGATGAGCACCACCACCGTTACCGCACCACGGCCCCGCGGCGGACTGCTGCGCGGGCGGGACTTCCGGCTGCTGTGGGCGGGCGAGACCATGAGCCGGTTCGGCAGCAACATCACCGGCGTCGCCATGCCGCTGGTCGCCGTCGTCAGCCTCGACGCGAGCACCTTCTGGGTGAGCGCGCTGGCCGCCGCGGCCTGGCTGCCCTGGCTGCTGGTCGGGCTGCCCGCCGGAGCCTGGGTGGACCGGCTGCCGCGCCGCCCGCTGATGCTGGTATGCAACCTGGGCTCGCTGGTGCTACTGGCCAGCGTGCCCCTCGCCGCCTGGCTGGACGTCCTGACCATGACCCAACTCATGGTCGTCGCGCTGCTCACCGGGCTGGCGAACGTCTTCTTCTCCATCGCCTACCGGGTCTACCTGCCCTCCGTCGTCCACCGCGAGGACCTCGCCGAGGCGAACGCCAAACTCCAGGGCAGCGAGTCCGCGGCACAGCTCGCAGGGCTCGGCGGCGGCGGCATGCTGGCCGGACTGTTCGGCGCGGTCAGCGGCCTCCTCGTCGACGCCGCGACCTTTCTGGCCTCCACCCTGTGCCTGCTCGGCATACGCAGCACCGAACC
>NZ_POTZ01000274.1 GCF_003236365.1 Streptomyces sp. NTH33 | reverse complement strand
GGGCGGGAGCCGGGGTGGTCACGGCGTCGGGTCCTTCACGGTGTCGTCGGTGAACAGGGCGGTCTGGGCGGCGGGCCGCGGGGCGGACACACGGGACTTCACGCGGACGCTGACCCCGCGGTAGCGGGCGAGGAGCGGAAGCACGAGGACTCCGCCGTCGACGCGGGCGACCAGCGACAGGGCGGCCAGCAAGTCCATGACCTGGGCGAGCAGGCGGTCCGGGTCCTCGCGCAGGTCGGCGGCGAAGCCCTTGCCGTACTCACCAGTGATCTCCTTGAGTCTGCCGCGCAGCCAGGAGTCGGTGACGAAGGGGTAGCGGGTCTCCTCCGGCACCTCGCCCTCCTCGTCGGCGGCCTCGTACAGCGTCTCCTCCTCGGGTACGGAGAGCT
This sequence comes from Streptomyces sp. NTH33, assembly GCF_003236365.1. Taxonomy (GTDB): domain Bacteria; phylum Actinomycetota; class Actinomycetes; order Streptomycetales; family Streptomycetaceae; genus Streptomyces. Next base: position 9,400 of record NZ_POTZ01000274.1, on the reverse strand, counting down.
GCGCGAGCAGTCCGCGTGCCGGGAGGGCCGCGTCGATACGGCGGGCCCGGGCGGCGAGGCGTTCGGCAGCCGTCGGGGCGGGCAGCAGGTCCGGGGCGTGCCGCCCCGTGCGCAGGGCGGCCTCGCTGATGCGGGCGCCGAGGAGCAGCGCGGCCTGGGCGACCGTGCCGCCACCGGGGAAACGGATGTCGGACAGCCTGCCGGAGGTGTCGACGAGCGCGACGCCCTCGGCACGGCGCTCCACGGCAAGTCCGGTCAGACGCTCCAGATCCTCGGCGAGTGAAGGGGAACGCAGCTGGCCGAGCAACTCGGCCTCAGCGTCGGCGTAGTACGCCACCGGGTTCTCCAGGACCAGACGGCGAGCACGGCGGGCCTGATCGCGGCGCCGCGCGTGGCGGCCCGTGGCCAGGCCCAGCGCGCTGCCGGAATCGAGGAGCCCGGTCACCGAGGTGAGGTGTTGCAGGACACGGGTGGGCTGGTGAACGGCGGTGAGAATCTCACGGTCGATGTCGTACAGGGCCTCCGCACGCTCGGGGTCGCCGGCCCAGGCGGTGGCGGAGCCGTCGGTGAGGGCGAGGGCGCCGCGCTCGGCGAGCCAGGTGACGGCGTCGACGAAGGCGTCCCGGTCGGTCTTGCGGGTGGTGTCCAGACCGAGGCCGTCGATACGCGCGGCGTCGGCGGCGACCGCGTCGGCGAGTTCACCGAGGGCGACCTGCGCACCGTGGCGGCCGAGGGCGGCAAGGGTGAGGACGAGATAGGCGTAGCGGCGCCGGTCGAAAGGGCGGCCGGCGCGGGTGATGGCGGGCCGTGTCGCGTCCAGGTGGTCCTGCGCGCGCAGCAGCCGGGCGGTGTCGGCCGTGGTGACGAGCCGGTAGCCGAGGACCTCCATGAGGTCGGTGCGCAGCTGTTCGGCCCAGCGGCGCACGGTCGGCAGGGCCGCCCGGTCCGGGTACGAGGATGTGATCAGCGGATGCCGCAGGACCAGCCGTACGGCCTTCTGGTAGTCAGCGAGTTCGAGAGGTGAAACGTGCTCGGCGACACGCTCCCCCGCCCGTCGCCCGCCGCCGCCCGGGGCGGAGGTGCTTCGTGCCGCACTCATGCCGTGACCTCCAGTCGCAGCCCGTTCAGGTGCAGGTTGCCGCGGACGGTGTGCACGGTGGTGGAGCCCTCGGCGGGGGTGAGGGTCAGGCGTACGCCGTGGGCGGAGCCGGAGGCGGCGTGAACGCTGCGGCTGGCCGGGACGCGAGCGGCGAGCGCCACGTCCATCAGCGCCAGCAGGACTCGCGTCTCGGCTTCGTCCAGCACCCTGCCGTGTGCTCCGTCCGCAGCGAGCGTGGCGGCGGCCGCGCGGCGCTCGGCCTGCTGCTTCAGCTGCTCGGCGCGGAGCCGGTCCCGCTGGGCTTCGTTGCGTTCGATGCGGCCGGGGCCGTGCAGACCAGGGCTGCGGCCGGACTGGACCAGGGTGCGCGCCAGCTCGACCGGTTCGGCCTCCCACCAGGACGTACGCCCGGGAATCAGCTCAGGGTCAGGGTAGGGGACGGCGATGTGGCGGGGCGCGCCGAGTCCGAAAGCGGCCTGGAAGAGGGCGTGCGCGTCCTCGTCGCTCTCGCAGGAGGTGAACCACTGGGCGAGATGCCGCAGTTGGCTCTCCCGGCTCACCCCTCCGCGGCGGGCCTCGGTGACCCGGCGCAGCAGGGCGAGGATGGAGCGGATGGCGGTGACGGTGGCGTCCTGCAGTCGCTCGGCCTCGCTGTGCTCACGCTCCGCGAACCAGTGGACGATGCCCTGCCACCGCTGCCGCCAGTCCTCGAGGCGTTCGGCGGGGCTGCGGAAGAGCCGCTCGTCGGCCTCGGCGGCGTGCTCGATCATCCGGTCGACGCCGGTGGCGGCGGTCTTCTCGACGGCCTCGGCGAGCAGCGGGGCGTAGCGGCCGAGTTCGGCGGTGAACTCCCGCATGTGCGCAAGCAGGGCGTCCTTGTGGGCGAGGAACACCTCGGGCCGGATGTCGTTGGTACGTGCCAGGTCGCCCAGCATCAGGTAGAACCGGGCGGCGCGCTGCGCCATCTCGTCCAGTACGGAGTCCAGACGGCCGAGCTTGCGGTACACCTCCTCGGCGTCGCCGGCGGCGTTGGCGTCGGCCAGCGCGTGAAGGTCGGCGAGGATATCGGGGAAGACGAGCCGGGAGAGTTGGGCGTCCTCCAGCCGCGCGCCGAGTACGTCTTCCACGGCCCGGAACGCCCGGTAGCCCGCCTGGGTGAACTGGTAGACGTAGTGCCGGTTGCGGTACTCTGCGAGGTTCGCGGCGCGCGTCCCGTCGTACGACCGGTCGAGGACCTGCCAATCGGCGAGCGCGTCCAGCAACGGCTGCACGTCCCCGACGGCCGCCACGCCGGGGTGGTCGGCCGCGAGCCGCTTCAGGAGCCCCGCGGCGTCCGAGGCGTGCAGCAACACCTGGTAGTTGGCCCGCCCTCGGTCGAAGGCGCGCAACAGCCACAGGTATTCGTGGCGTTTCTCGGCGGCGGCGAAGTGGAACAGCCGCAGCCGGTCGTCCAAGGTGAACGCATCGATACCGAAGGCGTCCTCGTCGGCGGATTCCGGGGCCGCGGACTCGTCGGTCACAGGTGCGAGACTCTCTCGTTCGGTCGGGGACGGCATGGGCGGCACTCATTCTGCCGCATGGGCCACCGTCTCCATCAACGCGCTCCTCGCGCTGCGCTCCTGTGCTACCGTGCGCCTCCCCGTACCGGCCATCACCCCCTGCCGGATCTTCACCCTCGCAGCGGACACACCGAGGCACCGGATCCCCATACCACGGTCATGGCGTCGGCCTCCGCGTATCCTCCAGCGGGACCGCCTCGGCGGCCTCATCCACGAATACGCGCAGGTCGCATAGGGCGACAGGAGTTGTCGGCACGCACACGGTCAGAAGCCTGTGGGGCTCGTAAAGTCATCGCTGCAGGTGGGAGCTCGCGTGCAGGACCCCTCGGCGGTGGCTGGGATGCTGCACCAGTGATCATCTCGCTGCTGTACCGGGCCACCCGGGCGTTGCTGTCCGTGCCTGCGGTCCTGCTGCGCCGGGACACGGCCAAGGACGCCGAACTGCTGGTGCTGCGGCACGAGAACGTGGTGCTGCGACGGCAACTCGCCGGTCCGGTCCGCTACGAGCCCGCGGACCGGTTCTGGCCGGCCGCGCTGTCGTCGCGGATATCGCGCCGGCGCTGGAGCCGTGTCTTTCCGGTCACGCCGGTCACGCTGCCGGCCCGGCACCGCAGGCTGATCGCCAAGAAGCGGGGACTACGCCGACCGCCGCCGCACCGGCCACCGCGCTCAAGAAGCCGGTTCTGCGTCCGGCACAGGAGAACCCGCGGTGGGGCCACCGGCGGATCCGGGGTGAGCCGGCCCGGCTGGAGCATCCGATCGCACCGTCCACGGTCTGGAAATCCTGCACGCGGCCGGCATCGGCCCGGCCCCGCACCGGCCCGAGCCGGCGCGCATTCCTCACCACCCGGGCCGAGGGGATCATCGCGGCGGATCTCTTCCCCCTCGACACGATCATCGGCAGGCGGCCGTACGCGCCGGCGTTCCTCGGACACGGCACCCGCCGGCTGCACAGCACCGGCATCACCGCCCGCCCCACCGCGCAGTGGGCGACCCGGCAGGCCCGCAGTCCGACCGCCGGCCTCGGCGCACGCGTCGAGTCGCTCCGCTTCGTGCTCCGCGACCGCGACCGCAGGTACACCGACTCCTTCGACGCCGTCTTCGAGGCCGAAGACACGGACGTGCTGCTCAGCGCGCCACGGGCGCCGCGCAGGAACGCCCACTGCGAGCGAGTGATCGGCGCGATCCGGCGCGAGGTCCTCGACCGCATCCTGATCGTGAACGAAGCCCACGCCCACCAGGTCCTCGCCGAGTACCGGGAGCACTGCACCACGCATCGGCCACACCGATCACGAGACCAACGACCATCCGAAGCCCGGGAACAGCCAGCGATATGGCACGATCGCGTGCCCCGCCGGCTCCTGCGCACCCGCGTCCTCGGCGGGGTCATCAACGAGTACCGATACACGGCTTGAACTGCAGCGATGACTTTACGAACCCCACAGGAAGTCGCGCATCGCGGCACGCTGCAGCTGACTGCGGAGGAAGCCGAGAGCGGACAGTTCGGCGGCAGCCTCGGCTAAGCCGATACATCCGGCACGAGGACTTCATTAAGTGCGTGATCTGTGTGGGGTCCGAGACGGGCGCCGGTGGGGCTCCTGCGGCCTCACACCAGCCTGCAGGCCCTGTCACACCGCTGCCGTCGGCAAGCAGCGCGCTGGCTTGGCGATGATCACCACCTGCCTGTACCGGCTGTTCGGCGTCTTCGGCTGACTGCTCTATGTAGGTATCACCTCCAACCTTCCGCGCCGCTCTCGACGACGGCCGAACGGATTCAGCCGCCGCCGACAGCCGCTGGAAGGAACACCGGCGGGTGCACCGCCTGTGGTGGTACCAGGTCGGCGAGCGGCGCCTGGAGTGGTTTCCCAACCGGCCGCGTGCCTGGCGGGCCGAACGCGAGGCCGTACGAAACGAGCTGCCGCTCCACAGCACGGAGGCGTGGGGGCAGCGCCGGGGTCAACATCGCTCAGCGAGGGGCCACGGCGTGGGTATTCGTCAACATGCCTGAGCCGGTCCCCGCGCAGCGGGGACCGGCAGATGTGACCCGTGACCGCCCTGTCGTAGGGGGCAGTCGGGAGCATGAACAGAGCCGTACCGAACCGAGTCAACAAGCTCGGTCGTTCACGGCCGAGTAGTTGACCCATTGCCGATCACGAGGGCGGATTGTGATCGGACGATTGCGATGTCATCATGCGATGACATCAGTTGATGACAAGAATGGCTTTGCCCGTGACACCAACGCCTCCTCGTTCCTCCCGGCGGCAGCGGGCGCTGGTCCCCGTGCTCGTCTCCACCTGCATGCTCGTCGCGGTCGTCAGCAGTCTCGGTGCTCCGCTGATCCCGGCGATCAGCATCGAGGACCACGTCTCGCCCTCCGGTGCCCAGTGGTCGCTCACCGTGACCCTGCTGGTGGGTGCCGTGACCACCCCGGCGATGGGGCGCCTGGGCGACGGGCCGCGGCGCCGGCAGGCGATCCTTCTCGGTCTGACCGGGGTAGGTGCCGGCAGTCTGCTGGCGGCACTGCCCCTGGGTTTCGGCTGGCTGATCGCCGGACGGGCGCTCCAGGGGGTGGGGATGGGGCTGGTGCCGTTGGCCATTGCCACCGCGCGGGACGCCCTGCCGGCGGAGCGGGCGCGTTCGTCGGTTGCGGTCCTGTCGCTCACCACGTCCGTGGGCGTCGGGCTCGGTTACCCGCTCACCGGCCTTCTCGCCCAGGTCTTGGGCCTGTACGCCGCGTTCTGGTTCGCGGCGGCGGCCGCCGCCGCGGCGTGGGCGGCGGCCTTCATGGTCCTGCCCCCGCCGCCGCAGCGTCCCGCGCATCGCATGGACGTCCTGGGCATGCTCCTTCTCACGGTCGGCATGGGTGGAATGCTGCTCGCCCTGAGCCAGGCCGAACTGTGGGGCTGGTCCTCGGCACGCCTGCTGGTGCTGGCCGGCGTGTCGCTCGTGGTGCTGGCCTGGTGGGTCGTCCACGAGTCGCGCACCTCGCATCCCTTGGTGAACGTACGCCTGATCCGGGATCGGACGGTGCTGGTGGCCGATCTCACCACCATGGTCGGCGGTGTGGGAATGTACCTGTTGATGTCGTCGGTGACGCGTTTCGTGCAGACACCGCGGAGTGCCGGGTACGGCTTCGGCGGCTCCGTCCTCGTCACGGGCCTGGCACTGGTGCCGTTCTCCGCGGCCAGCCTGGCGGCCGGACGTCTGGCCCGCGCCCTGACCCGCCGGATGCCGCTGGCCGGTCTGCTGCCGCTGGGCGGCCTCGTCTCGCTTGCGGCCATGCTCTGCTTCACGTTCCTGCGCGGCAGCCTCTTCGGGGTGTTCGTGGCCATGGCCCTGGCCGGGCTCGGCGTCGGCCTCAACTTCGCCGCCACCCCCGGATTGATCGTCACCGCGGTACCCGTCCACGAGACGGGCAGTGCCATGAGCTTCAACCAGGTCGCGAAGTACATCGGCTACTCCACCGGCAGCGCTCTGGCCGCCGCGGTGCTCCAGGCCTACACCGCCCCGGGCGGATCCCTGCCCTCGGACGCCGGCTTCAGCGCTATCGGAGCGCTGGGCTGCGGCGTGGGGGCGGTCACGGCGCTGGCGAGCCTTCCCCTCATCCGGTCTCGTCACTGCGGTGCGAGGGACGGCCTGACCGCGGGTCTGCCACGACAACAGGCGTGGCGGGCGCACGGCACCTCGCCGCTGCCGCGGGCAGCCGACACCTCCCCCACCCGCGGCAGCGGCACGTGACCGGCACCACGCCTCCGCGCCGCCGCGACGCCGCCCGCAGCCGCGAACTGCTGCTGCGGGCGGCCGGCGAACTCTTCTCCGAGCGCGGCTTCGAGCGCACCACGACGCGCGACATCGGGGAGCGCGCCGGGGTCGACCCCGCGCTCATCGCCCGCTACTTCGGCGGCAAGACCCAGCTCTACGTCGCCGCGCTGCAAGCCGAGCGAGGGGACACGGTCACCGCCGACCTCCTCGACATCAACCGGCTGCTCGACGTCTTCGAGCGGGCCGACCGCCGCGGCATCGTCCCACTGGTCCGCGTCGCCGTGCAGCCGCTCAGCGACCCGGCGGCGCAGGACGCCGCTCTGGCGGCGCTCCACAAGCGTCTCGTGGATCCGCTGTGCGAGCACTTCGCCCGCCTCGGACTGGGCCGCTCACAGATGCGGGCGGAGATCGTGGTGGCGGCAGTCATCGGCGTCCTCCTGGGACGCCACTCGGGCGCGTTCGGCGAACTGACCCAGGCCGATCCCACGGAGCTGGTCTCCATGCTGCACCACACGCTGGCAGGCGACGGCGAGACGCCACCACCGCCCACGGATCAGAGCAGGACTTCGTGAGCCCTACCCCGGCCGCAACCGATCACCGACGCTCGCCCGGTACGAGTTTTTCGCCCATAGGCCGGCTCACGGTGCTCCCGTTTAGCCTCCAGGATCTCCTGATGTGCCTGGGACGGCCGGTGTCCTCACCTTCAGTCTTCGCCGACCCGGATGATCGTCCTGCCGGCGACACGCCGTTCAGGGGTGAAGGCGGCGGCTGCCTCGGCCAGCGGCACCAGTCTGACCTCTGTGTCCTGATTCAGGGCTTCAGGCTGGGCTGTCACGGCAATACTCTTCCTCTACCGCGAGTAGAGGAGTGCGGTAAAGTCAGAACATGGCAGCAGACGAGACAAGCATCAAGGTGAGCGCGGCCGCACGTGACCGACTGGCCGTGCTGGCGGCCGAGCACGGCACGACCATCCGATCCCTGGTCGAACAGCTCGCACAGGGCACGCCGACCCGGGCCGAGTACGCCGAGCGTGCCGAGCTGGCCCGCGCCGAGCTCGCCTCCGCGCTCGGCAGCGCGCCGAGCCCGGAGGCCGAGGCAAAGGCCCGGGCCCTTCTGGAGCGCCTGAGCGCCACGCAGTACGGCCCGCAGGCGGCCGCGTAGTGGCAGCGATCGCGGTCGTCTTGGACCACACCACCGCCACCGCGCTGTACGACCCGAAGGACCCGTTCAACGAGGCGGTCGCCGCGTTCTACGTGCAGGCCTCCGGCGGGCTGGGCAGCCTATACGCGCCTGTACTGTCGCTGACGGCCGGCGACACCGAGCGGCCCGGCCTGCTCGGCTACATCAAGGGCCTGCGATTTATCACGATCGAGGCGTTCGACACCGACGCCGCGGTCACCGCCACCGAACTGCTGCGCTTCGGGCACTCCTGGGCCGCCGTCCACGCCATCCACGCCGCCCGCCCCTCGCCCTCTTTCCCTACCGGGCGGTTCCTGCTCACCCTGACACCCAAGGCGTACGCCGGCACCGGTGTGCAAGCTGTCCACCCCGGCCAGTAGCAGGATGTCAAGGCCAGCGGCTCACGAATGACGGGCTGTCGGGGTCTATCAGGAATCAGGCTTGGCAGATACAGAGGCACCCCGGGGTCGGTGGAGACTCCGGGCAAGGAAGGACGTAACTCTCTTCCTGGAACGCTCACGCGGCGAAGCCGATGTTGGTGACGTACTCGTACTGGCCCCACTGCGAGCCCAGGTCGACGATCTGGTCGACCCAGGCGTCGTCCAGCTCCTGGTCGTCGCCGGCCGCCCAGGCCTGCACGATGCGGTCCCAGTGGCGCACATTCAGCGTGCGGAACTCCACCACGCGCTGGCGGGGCCGGTCGACCCGGGACTGGTTCAGCGGGTGGATCTCCACCCGCGTGCCGCGGCCCTCCCGGTTGAGGCGGGCGAGCAGGTAGCGGGCGACGTTCTCCCGCCGCACCGTGCGGTAGGCCTGCTCGATCCGCTCCAGGTTCGCCCTCGACGGCGAGCGGGTGCCGTGCAGCCAGGCGCGCAGGGTGCGGTCGGTGACGGTCAGGCCGGCCTCGCGAGCGGCGGCGCGGGCGTGGTCGGTGCGGGTGAGGTAGTGCAGGCGGGCGAGCAGGCCGCGCCGGGCGGTGACGGGCGTGGCGATGTAGCCGGCCAGCGCATCCAGCCGGCGGGCGACGGCTTCGTGGCCCTTGATGCCGCGGGCGCCGTACAGGCCGAACTGCTTGTTCCGCTCGGGCATGGTCTCCGGTCCTCGAGGTCGTCCGGATCACTGTACGGGCTGGTGCGGGCCGATCACCGGCCTCAGTGGGGGGATTTGACCTCGGGTAGGTGATCGGCGCTGTGCAGGGCGTGCAGGCGCGTCTTTTGTATGTTCTCAGCCTCTGTGTCATGCAGCGTCGCGGTGACCTGGACGTTTTCAGGCTGTCTCACGTCATGTCATCTGCCTGCTGTCTCACACGGCAGCTGTAAGTGTTGATCTTCCGTGTCCGGTCAACTGGTCGCCTCCGCTGTGACGTTGTTCCAGCGCTGGTGGCAGGCCGCGGCTTCGTACTGGTGGTGGCGGCGCCAGGCGGACCAGAACAGGACGTGTTCCAGGTCGCGGCGGGGCGCCGGGATGACGGTGACGCGCAGAACGGCCAGCAGTTCGCGGGGGCTTGCAGGGACGAGTTCGGCGTCGGCGGCATCGAGTCCGTCGGTGGTGCGGCTGCGGGCGTGGGTGACGGCGAGGACGGCGGCGGCCAGCAGGCTGATCAGGCTCCAGCGCATCCAGGAGTTCCAGCAGGTGACCTGGCCCTGGTCGAGGCCGGCGTGGCCCTTGGCGCCCTGGGTAGGGTGGGCCGCGCGGCGAGGTGCCAGATGTGCTGGTCCTTTTCCGCGCGGCCTCCCTCCGAACCGGACGGGCCCGCTTTCCGGGCATCCGGCTCTCCGGTGACTACTGCGTGAGCGGGGAG
>NZ_POTZ01000273.1 GCF_003236365.1 Streptomyces sp. NTH33 | reverse complement strand
GGTCAGCGGGGCCGTGGGGTCAGCGGCGGCGGCGGTGGAGGGCGATGGCCGCCGCCGTGCCGCCGGCGACCGCGCCGACGCCCGCTGCCGCGGGGATGCCGACCTTGGCGGCCTTGCGGCCGGTGCGGTAGTCGCGCAGGCGCCAGTCCATCTCGCGGGCGTGGCGGCGGAGCTTGGCGTCGGGGTTGATGGCGTAGGGGTGGCCGACCAGGGACAGCATGGGGATGTCGTTGTGGGAGTCGCTGTAGGCGGCGCAGCGGGAGAGGTCCAGGCCCTCCGCGGCGGCCAGGGCGCGTACCGCCTCCGCCTTCGCGGGCCCGTGCAGCGGCTCGCCGACCAGGCGGCCGGTGTAGACGCCGTCGACGGACTCCGCCACCGTGCCCAGCGCGCCGGTCAGGCCCAGACGGCGGGCGATGACCTGCGCGATCTCCACCGGCGCGGCCGTGACCAGCCACACCTTCTGGCCGGCGTCCAGGTGGGCCTGGGCGAGCGCGCGCGTGCCGGGCCAGATCCGCTCGGCCATGTACTCGTCGTAGATCTCCTCGCCGATCGACTTCAGCTCGGAGACCCGGTGGCCCTGCACGATCGACAGCGCCGAGTCGCGCGCGTCCTGCATGTGCTCGGGGTCCTCCACCCCGGCCAGCCGGAACCACGCCTGCTGCCAGGCGAACTTGGCGAGCTCGCGGGTGTCGAAGAACTTCCGCTTGTACAAACCCCGGCCGAAGTGGAACAGCGCGGCACCCTGCATGACGGTGTTGTCCAGGTCGAAGAACGCGGCGGCCCGGTCGTCCCCGTGCACCGGGAACTCCGCCTCCTCGTCGGGGGACGGCGGGGCCTCTGCCTCCTGGGAGGACTTGCGCGCTGCCTCCGCCGAGGCCTCGCCTGCCAACACGCTTCGCGCCGTGGTGGAGCGCCTACGGGGGGTGAGCCATCCAAGAGCGGCCATGGCGCCGAGCATAACCAGTCCGTTCGGTGGTTCCGGAGCCGTGACGTCGCAAGGGCGTGAACTCTCGGTGACGGTGTCGTCGAAGGCGTCACACGGACGGCGCGTCGCCGCGCGCACGGGGCAGGCCGGCCCCGCGCGGGGCAGCCGGTGCCGGTGGGGTTCCGCGGGCGCGTGACGGGGTGAGAATGGCCGACATGAGTCCCCTCTTCCGCCGTACGCCCCCCGAGCCCCGGAACCGGCTCGTCACCCTGGTCCGCAAGCCGGGCTGCCATCTGTGCGACGACGCGCAGGCCGTCGTGGAGAAGGTGTGCGCCGACCTCGGCGTCCCCTGGGAGCAGAAGGACATCACCGAGGACCGGGAGCTGCACGACCGGTACTGGGAGCAGATTCCCGTCGTGCTCGTCGACGGTGAACAGCACACCTTCTGGCGCGTGAACGAGGAGCGGCTGCGCAAGGCGCTCACGGGCTGACGTCCACTGGTTGATCGACACTGACCGAGGAGTTCAAAACGGCCGGAAGTCGCTTAGGATCGTTGGCGACTTGGTCTCGGGGGCGATGATCGTAGAGGAGAGTGTGCGGTTTTGCCCCCGACAAGAAAGGAACAGTGGTGCGCGTGCGCCGGTTCCACGCTTCTGCGCCGGGGGCGCGTGACCCCGGTCACGTTGGCCGGACAAATCGGACACCATCTTTGTGCACACGTTCACAAAGACATAGCCTGCTGTCGACGGGGCGGTCCGGGAACGTATGACCGCCTGCAGCCCCGCTCTACCCGCAGGAGCACCGTGGCAACTGGCCGAACTCACCGACCGGCGACCCGTAGCCGAGGAATTCCCGAGGCCACCGTCGCCCGTCTTCCGCTGTACCTCCGAGCTCTGACCGCGCTGTCCGAGCGCTCGGTCCCCACGGTCTCCTCCGAGGAGCTCGCGACCGCGGCGGGAGTCAACTCCGCCAAGCTCCGCAAGGACTTCTCCTACCTCGGCTCCTACGGGACCCGCGGGGTGGGGTACGACGTCGAGTATCTCGTGTACCAGATCTCCCGCGAACTGGGCCTGACCCAGGACTGGCCGGTTGTGATCGTCGGTATCGGAAACCTCGGCGCCGCCCTCGCCAACTACGGCGGCTTCGCCTCCCGCGGCTTCCGCGTCGCCGCGCTCATCGACGCCGACCCGGCCCTGACCGGAAAGGCCGTCGCCGGCATCCCGGTCCAGCACGCCGACGAGCTGGAGAAGATCATCCGGGACAACGGCGTCTCGATCGGCGTGATCTCGACCCCCGCGGGCGCCGCCCAGCAGGTCTGCGACCGGCTCGTGGCCGCCGGCGTCACCTCCATCCTGAACTTCGCGCCGACCGTGCTGACCGTCCCGGACGGCGTCGACGTGCGCAAGGTCGACCTCTCCATCGAGCTGCAGATCCTCGCCTTCCACGAACAGCGCAAGGCCGGTGAGGAGGCCGTCGGCAAGGGCCCCCTCCCGCAGACCGCCGCGGGCCGCGACGAGTCCGCCGACCAGGGACCCGACGGGGACATGCCCGCCGTGATGCCGGCATGAGCCTTCTCGTCGTCGGGCTGAGCCACCGCAGCGCCCCGGTCAGCGTCCTGGAGCGCGCCTCGCTGAACGCGGACGCCCAGGTCAAGCTGGCGCAGGACACGGTCACCGCCGAGCCGGCCACCGAGGCCGCCGTGCTGGCCACCTGCAACCGCATCGAGCTGTACGCCGACGTGGACAAGTTCCACGCCGGTGTCGCCGAGCTGTCCACGCTGCTCGCCCAGCACAGCGGGGTCGGCCTGGAGGAACTCACCCCCCACCTCTACGTGCACTACGAGGACCGGGCCGTCCACCACCTGTTCTCGGTGGCCTGCGGCCTGGACTCGATGGTCGTCGGCGAGGGGCAGATCCTCGGCCAGATCAAGGACTCACTGGCCCGCGCCCAGGAGCTGCACACCGCCGGACGGCTGCTGAACGACCTGTTCCAGCAGGCCCTGCGGGTGGGCAAGCGCGCCCACTCCGAGACCGGCATCGACCGCGCCGGGCAGTCCCTGGTCACCTTCGGCCTGGAGCAGCTGTCCGCGGGCGCGGACGTACAGGCCTGGGCGGGCGGCAAGAAGGCCCTGGTCATCGGCGCCGGCTCGATGTCGTCGCTGGCCGCCGCCACGCTCGCGCGGGCCGGCGTCGCCGAGATCGTGATCGCCAACCGTACGCGGGACCGCGCCGAGCGCCTCGCGCAGATCCTCACCGAGGGCGACGACACAGGCGTACGGGCCCGCGCGGTGACCATGGACGCCGTACCGGCCGAACTGACACGTGCAGATGTCGCCGTCTCCTGCACCGGCGCGACGGGACTCGTCCTGACGGCCGAGACGATCGCCGCCGCGGTCGCGGCCCGTACGGGCGCGCCGGCCGCCGTCGCCGAAGCCGGCGCGCAGCGGCACGACAGCGGTCGTACGACGGCGCGGGCGGACGTCCGCGAGACCCCGTTGCCGCCGGCCGGCACGGGCGCCGAGGAGGGCTGCCCGCCGGCCCCGGCCGCGGCCGAGCCCGGCTTCTCCCTGATGGGCGAGTCCGCCGTCGCCGGCATGGACGCCGCCACCCTGGAGCAGCACGGCACCTGGGCCGGTGGGGGCACCTCCCTGCTGGAGCGGAGCCGGGAGTCCGGGGGAGGCGCCGCCGACCGCCGCGACTTCGCCCGCGCGGGTGCCGAGGCCGACGCCGAGCTGATCACCGCGCTCGCCGCGACCGCGGCCACCGTCGGCCGCGTCCCCGAGCGCCGCAAGCCCGAGCCGGTCGCCGCCCCGCGGCCCGAGCCGGCCCTCTTCGTCCTCGACCTCGCCATGCCGCGCGACGTCGACGCGGCCGCGCACCGGCTCGCCGGGGCCCGCCTGGTGGACATCGAGTCGCTGGCCGAGGCCTCCGCCGACGCTCCGATGGCGGCCGACGTCGACCAGGTCCGCCGTATCGTCTCCGACGAGGTCGCGGCCTTCGGGGCGGCCCAGCGGGCGGCGCACATCACCCCCACCGTGGTCGCCCTGCGCACCATGGCCGCCGATGTCGTCAGCAGCGAGATCGCCCGCCTGGAAGGGCGGCTGCCCGGCCTCGACGACAAGCACCGGGCGGAGATCACCCAGACCGTGCGGCGGGTCGTCGACAAGCTGCTGCACGCACCGACCGTCAGGGTCAAGCAGCTCGCGGCCGAGCCCGGCGGTGCCGGGTACGCCGACGCGCTGCGCACCCTGTTCGACCTCGACCCGGAGACGGTGGCCTCCGTCTCCCGGGCCGACAACGACTCCGAGATCCAGAGCAAGAACCGAGGGCCAGTATGAGTGAGAAGGCACTGAGGCTCGGGACCAGGCGCAGCAAGCTCGCCATGGCCCAGTCCGGGATGGTCGCGGACGCCGTGAGCCAGGTGACCGGACGGCCCGTCGAGCTCGTCCCGGTCACCACCTACGGCGACATCTCCCGTGAGCACCTGGCGCAGATCGGCGGCACGGGTGTGTTCGTGGCGGCGCTGCGCGAGGCGCTGCAGCGGGGTGAGGTCGACTTCGCGGTTCATTCGCTCAAGGACCTGCCCACCACGCAGCCCGAGGGCCTGGTCCTGGCGGCCATCCCGGAGCGCGAGGACCCGCGCGACGTGCTCGTGGCCCGGGACGGACTGAAGTTCACCGACCTGCCCGACGGGGCGCGCATAGGCACCGGTTCGCCGCGCCGCATGGCCCAGCTGAACGGGTACGCCCGCGCCCACGGCCTGAACATCGAGACGGTCCCGATCCGGGGCAACGTCGACACCCGCATCGGCTTCGTCAAGAGCGGCGAGCTCGACGCGGTCGTCCTGGCCGCCGCCGGACTGAACCGGGTCGGCCGCAGCGACGAGGTGACCGACATCCTGCCGGTCGACATGATTCTGCCCGCCCCCGGCCAGGGGGCCCTGGCGGTCGAGTGCACCGAGGGCAACCCGGAGCTCATCGCCGCGCTCGCCGAGCTCGACGACCCGCACACGCGGGCCGCCGTGACCGCCGAGCGGTCCCTGCTCGCCGCCCTGGAAGCCGGTTGCAGCGCCCCCGTGGGCGCGCTGGCCGACCTTCCCCCACTCTCGGCTCCGCTCGAGCGGGGGGACTCCCAGGGCGACGAGCGGATTGTCAAGGAAATGCGCCTGCGGGGCGTCGTCGGCAGGATCGACGGCTCCGCGCTGGTGCAGCTGTCCACCACCGGTCCCGTGCCCCGGACGCACGATGAGGCCATGGCACTCGGTCGCGAACTCGCCACCGAGATGCTCGCCCAGGGCGCGGCCGGTCTGATGGGGGAGCGAGCACAGTGAGCCCCACCACCCTTTCCGCCGCCAGTCCTGAACACGGGCAGGTCACCTTCCTGGGTGCCGGACCCGGAGATCCGGGACTTCTGACACTGCGCGCCGTGGAGGCGCTGGCGCACGCGGACGTCCTCGTCGGCGAGCACGAGGTGCTCGAGGTCGTGCGCACGCACGCCAGGCAGGGCGTCGCCGTCGTGCACACGGACCCGGACCCCTCCTCGGAGCCGGTCCCGGGCACGGGCACACCCCAGCTCACGGTCGTCGACGGCACGTCAGCAACCGCTGGGGTCCCCGTGAAACGGGATGCCGCACATCTTGTCATGGAGGCTGTGCGGGGCGGCAGGCGGGTCGTCCGTGCGGTGTCCGGGGACCCGGGACTCGACACGTACACCGCGGAGGAGATGCTCGCCTGCACCGCCGCGGGCGTCCCCTTCGAGGTCGTTCCCGGTATCGCGGCCGCCGTCGGCGTGCCCGCGTACGCCGGGGTGCCGCTGCGGGACGCCGAGGGCACGGACGTCCGCTTCGTGGACGCCCGCACCGCCTCGGACCGCTGCTGGACGGAGGTGGGCGCCTCCGACGGCACGGTCGTCGTGTCCGCCACGCTCGACTCGGTCGCCGCGGCGGCCGGCGAACTGGTCGCGGCCGGCCGCAAGCCGGACACCCCGCTGACGGTGACGGTGGCCGGTACGACGACGCGGCAGCGCACCTGGACGGCGACCCTCGGCACGATCGCGCAGACCCTGAAGCAGGCCAAGGTCCTGCCGTCCCCGGAGGGCCACCGGCCGGTGATAGCCGTGGTCGGCGAGCGCAGTGCCGCGGCCCGGCGCGACCAGCTGTCGTGGTTCGAGTCCAAGCCGCTGTTCGGCTGGAAGGTCCTCGTGCCGCGCACCAGGGAACAGGCGCCCGCACTCTCCGACCAGCTGCGGTCCTACGGCGCCGTACCGCACGAGGTCCCGACGATCGCCGTCGAGCCGCCGCGCACGCCCCAGCAGATGGAGCGCGCGGTCAAGGGCCTCGTCACGGGCCGCTACGAGTGGATCGCGTTCACCTCGGTCAACGCGGTGAAGGCGGTGCGGGAGAAGTTCGAGGAGTACGGCCTCGACGCCCGCGCCTTCGCCGGCATCAAGGTCGCCGCGGTCGGCGACCAGACGGCCAAGGCCCTGATCGACTTCGGCGTGCGGCCGGACCTGGTGCCGAGCGGCGAGCAGTCGGCCCGCGGGCTGGTGGAGGACTGGCCCCCGTACGACCCGGTCTTCGACCCGATCGACAGGGTCTTCCTCCCGCGCGCGGACATCGCCACGGAGACGCTGGTCGCGGGCCTGATCGAACTCGGCTGGGAGGTCGACGACGTCACCGCCTACCGTACGGTCCGCGCCTCGCCGCCTCCCGCGGAGACCCGTGAGGCCATCAAGGGCGGCGGCTTCGACGCGGTGATGTTCACGTCGTCCTCGACGGTCCGCAACCTGGTCGGCATCGCGGGCAAGCCGCACAACGTGACGGTGATCGCCTGCATCGGCCCGGCGACGGCCAAGACGGCCGAGGAGCACGGCCTGCGCGTGGACGTGATGGCCCCCGAGCCCTCGGTCCACAAGCTGGCCGAGGCCCTGGCCGACTTCGGCGCGAAGCGCCGCCTGGCGGCCCTGGAGGCGGGCGAGCCGATGACTCGGCCGAGCGAGCGGCGCCCGGGGGCGCGGAGGCGTCGCACGTCGACGTGACGGAGTGAGGGCGTGAGCCGATGGCGGAACGTGCCGTAGAGGCGCGTTCCGCCATCGCGCGTTTCGCCCCTTGGCCGGGCGGCCGAGGCCCAGGTGGGGGACAAGTGGCGGATCTGGGCCAGCGAAGGGCCTGAAAACCGCAGGTGGCGGGTTCGAGGCGTGGCCCAGATCCGCCACTTGCGACCTCACGCCCCCGGAATCCTTGCGTACGCCCGGCGGGCGTTGAAGACTCCCCGCGCGTACTCCTCCGTCTGCAACAACCCATGGATCACCGAGTTGGTGTAGGCGCACAGCTCGACCGCCTCCGCCTCCAGCTTCTTCAGGTCCCGTACCTTCTTCGGGTACCGCGCCTCCGCCACGTCCTCCTTCACCGCCGCGATCTTGCCGCCCGCGCCCAGGGCCGCGTCCGCCGCGTCCAGGTACTCGGGCCGGGGGATCCGCCGCCCCCCTTCCACGGAGGAGACCAGCTCCTGCCCGTACCCGATGGCCGCCCCGAACTCCGCCTGGGTCATGCCGGCGGACTCCCGCCACAGCTTCAACTGCCGGATGACCGTCCGCATGACGCCTACGGCCTCGTCGTCCTCCGGCTCCGCGTTCCAGTCGCTCACGCCCGTCACCGCCCTCCGCGCCGCACCTCTGTGCTCAGCTCCGGCCGTACGCGGGCCGTCACTGCGGACGAGCCGGACAGAAGCCGGGCCGGGTCCGGACGGTCACCTTCCGCCCGGACACCGGCTCTTCGCGGAATGCGCACACGTGAACACGATGGGCGATGTGAAGGGAGGCGGTGGCGCGGACCTTTTGGAGGGTTTCGCTGCTGAGGGGCATGCCGCACTATGGCGTGCGGTGCGGACGGTTCGCGCAGGGCTGTGGACAACTCCCGCCCCTGCCCAAACCCAAGGGGCAAGTCCCGCCCCGTCCACTGGAACCGGACTCACGCTCGCGAAGCACTCTGCAAGACCCGTGGGCCAGAGCTGGGAGGGAAGCGGGTGGCTCGGTCCCTCCGGCCGCGGAGAAGTCACCCCGGCGCCGTCGGGTGCGGGCGGGCCCGCTGTACGCGGCCGTCGAAGCACTCCGGTCTGCCGCCCTCCGCGGGGCGGAGACAGGCGTGCAGGACGGCTCCGGGGTGTGCCGCGGTCATGGGGGTGTAGACGTAGGACTCGGTGTCGATGTCGTCCCTCACCTCGGCGGAACGGGTGGGTCCGCCCGCGGTCATGTCGAGCCGGTCGCCGATCCGCGTACGCCACATCCGGGCCCAGCCGGCCCCGCATCCCTCGTGGTAGCGCAGTTCCATCCGCGCCCCCGTGGCCGTGCGGTACGAGGCGAGGGTGTCCAGGCCGACGGCGCAGCCCAACTGCATCGGGTCCTTGCCCTCGCAGGTGGCCGCACGGCAGCGGGGACCGGCGACGGGCGGCGACGCGGACAGGGGTGGCCGGGGCGGAACGTCCTGGCGCGGGAGCAGGAGGAGGGCCGCCGCCACGCTCCCGACGACCACGGCGCACACCGACGCGAGCACCGCCAGCGCCACACTCTTCTTCCCGGCCCGCCCGGTCTCCTCCGGTATCTCCTCCGGTGACGGTAAGGGGGACGGTGAGGAGGGTGTGTCCGGAGAGGCGACGGCGGCCGTGTCCGCGGGTGCTTTCGCCGCGCGTCCGCTCCACTCCGCCTCCGCGATCTCCCACAGGGCGAGACAGCGCCCCGCCGGTTCGCGGGCGAGCCGGCACAGGTCCTCCACGGCCCGGCGCGGCGGCAGCGTCCTGCCGTTGAGGTAGCGATCCCAGGACGACTTGCTGTAGGTGGTCCGCTGCGCCAGGGCCGCCAGGCTCAGGCCGGTGCGCTGCCTCAGCTCCCGCAGTGCGGCGGTCAGCCGTGCCTGTTCCGGCGACGGGGCCGACGGCGTCGCCCGTGCAGGTGGTGTCGGTGGTGTCATCCCCGCAGGGCCTTCCAGGTGTGCGGTCCGACGATGCCGTCCACGACCAGGTCGGTCCGCTTCTGCAGGCGTTTGACGGCGTTTTCCGTCCGTGGGCCGTAGATCCCGTCGATGTCTCCGGGGGAGAGGCCCGCCCGGCGCAGCAGGCACTGTGCCTCGGCGATCTCCGGGCCGGCCAGGCCGTTCACCAGGATGGCGTCCTGGGTGCGGCTGTTGCCCGCGTACCAGTGGCCGTCGAGCCGCTCGTAACGGCAGGTGTACGTGGGCCCCGGCGGCGAGGGCGTCGCCTCCGGCGGTGCGGCGGAGGAGACGCCGGGGTTCGCCGCCGTCCGGTCTTCGCCACCCGAGAACCGTACGACCACGAGGACCGCCGAGGAGAGGGCCAGCACCAGGGTCACCACCCCCGCCACGACCGCGATCCGCAGCGCGCGCCCGGGAACCCGTTCCGGCTCGGGCCCGGACGACAGGACGGTGTCGCATTCGGGCGCGGGCGCGGGCGCGGGCGCGGACGCGGTCACGGCTCCGTGTCTGTCCCCCCAGGCTTCGGCGGCCACCTCGTGCAACGCCAGCAGCCGGGTCGGGTCGTCGTCGCCGATCCTGGCCAGCGCCTCGACCGCGTCCCGGGGCGGCAGCGATCTGCCGCCCAGATAGCGTTCCCACGACTTCGTGCTGTAGCCCGTCTTCGCCGCCAGCTGACGCGTGCTCAGCCCGCTGTGGTCCTTCAGCCGGCGCAGGCGGACCACCAACTGGCCAACGTGCGCATTCAGTTCGGTGGGCAGCTCTTTCCAACGCGACATGTTCCCCCGATCGCGTTCGTGGTCCCTGGTCCCGGACCCCCTCGCATTCTGCCCCAATGGAGAGGGCCCGTACCGGAATGCGGTTCCCGCCCCGGTGCGGATTCGGC
>NZ_POTZ01000272.1 GCF_003236365.1 Streptomyces sp. NTH33 | reverse complement strand
CCCCCATGCACCCCCTCCCCGTCCACCAGCCCTCCACGAACGGCGTCACGCCCCGGCAGCGGGCCATAGCCGCCCTCCTCGTCGAAGGGCACACCGACACGGTGATCGCCGACCGCCTCGGCATGAACGTGCGGACCGCCCGTGAGCACATCGCCAAGCTCGCCGCCACCCTCGGCAGTGCCAGCAGGGCGCAGCTCGGCTACCTCATCGGGCGGTCGGGGATCCTTGACCAGGAGCAGTGAGCGGCGCGCCGCCGGAGGTGCGCGGAGGCCCGTCCAGGCCGGCCTGGGCGATGCGGACGCCCAGCTGCGTACGGCTGGCCGCGCCCAGGGTCTCCGACAGGCGGGCGATGTGCGCCCGGCAGGTCCGGACACTGATGCCCAGCCGTTCGGCGACCACCGCGTCCTGGTGGCCCTCGGCCAGCAGCGCGGCGATGGACTGCTCGCGGTGGGAGATGCCCTCGATGCCCGTGTCGGGCAGCGGCGCGGTCAGCGGGATCGCCAGCCGCCAGAGCCGTTCGAAGACCGTCACCAGGTACTCCACCAGCGCGGGATGGCGCAGCTCCAGCGCCATCGTGCGGTCGGCGTTGGCGGGCACGAAGGCGACCGTGCGGTCGAACAGGATCAGCCGGTCGATGACCTCGTCGAGCGTGCGCGCCTCGACCGCGTCGCCCATCAGCTCCAGGTAGGTGAGCAGGCCCTGGCCGTGCCGGGCCACGTGGGTGTAGAGGTCCCGCATGCGCACCCCGCGGCCGCGCAGCGCCAGGGCCCGGTGCAGCCCCTCCGACAGCTCGTGCTCGCGGCGGATGCCACCGGGCTGGACGGTCAGCACCTCGGTGGTGCACGCCTGGGTCGCCTCGTCCATGGCCGCCTGGATGCGGGACAGTCCGTCGAGGACCCGGATCGCCGTGCCCTCGCCGCCCGCGGAGGGCTCCCACACCCGGCGGCCCAGCCCGGCGTACCGTTCGAAGGCGGCCACCACCGAACCCACCCGCCGATGGCTCTCGCTGACCTCGTCGTACATCCCGCGCAGCAGCCGGGTCATGACCTCCTGCGGCGCGGTCGGCACCAGGAAGTCCATGTCGTCGGGGTCCGGGTGCAGCAGGGCCAGTTCGAGCAGGCAGGGCACCGGCTCGGCGTCCCGGCGCGGCACCCGGCCGCGTCGTACGGCCCGGGAGTACACGCGGTCCCCGGCCTCGCACAGCCGGTCGGCACCGTGTGGATGTTCCCCCGTTCCGTGCCCGGCCATGGCCCACCACACCCCCGGTCTCCGCCTCTTCCGCAGCGCAACTATGCGCGGACCGGACCGGCTGTGCAACACGGCTCCCCTCGGCACGGCCACCGGAAACCACCGGTATCACCCGGTGTGTTCCGGCCTCCGTCCGGCGCGTTGCAGCAAGGTGACGGTGGTGGAGCGGCCCCGGCGGGGCACGTCGGCACGGCGGTCACTTCTTGATGCCGGCCGCCGCGCAGGCCTCCAGGTACTTGCCGGTGCAGATGTCGGCCGTCTTGTGGATGCCGTCCTCGACGACCGTCTCCTTGATGTTGTCCTTGGTCAGGGCGATTACGGAGACCAGCTGCGCGGGGATGTTCTGGTGGGTGGGGCTGCTGACCTTGTCCCGGGTGAGGGCGTCGAACTGGATGTCCTTGCCCTGGACCTTGGCCACGGCCATCTCGGCGGCGGTCTCGGCCTCGGCCGGGTAGGACTTGTACACGCTCATGTACTGCTCGCCGATGAGGATCCGCTGCACGGCGTCGAGTTCGGCGTCCTGGCCGGTGACCGGCGGCAGGTCGGTGACGCCCGCCTCCTTGAGGGCCTTGATGACGGCGCCCGCCATCCCGTCGTTGGCGGCGTAGACGCCGCGGATGCTGCCCTGGCCGATCGCGGCGATCGCCTGCTTCATGTTCGCCTCGGCGTTCTCCGGCTTCCAGTCCTTGGTGTCGTAGGACTTGGCGATCGTCACCTTCCCGCTGAGCTGGGCGAGCGCGCCCTCCTTGAACTGCTTGGCGTTCGGGTCGGTGGGCGAGCCGTTCATCATGACGATCTTGTCGGCGCTGTCGGCGTTCATCTTCTCCAGCAGGGAACGGCCCTGCACCTCGCCGACCAGTTCGTTGTCGAAGGAGATGTACGCGTCGATCGGGCCCTCGGCGAGCCGGTCGTAGGCGATGACCGGGATGCCGGCGTCCTTGGCCTTCCCCACCATGCCGGCGATCCCGTGCGAGTCGACGGCGTCCAGCAGGATGATGTCGACCTTGTCGTCGATCATCTTCTGCATCTGGCCGGCCTGCTTGTCGGCGTCCGCTTCCGCGTTGGCGTACTCGACCCGGCCCTGGCCCCGGGTCAGCTCGGCGACCCTCTCCTTGATGATGGGGTAGTCGAACTTGTCGTACCGCGTGTTGGCCGTCTCCGGCAGCAGCAGACCCACCGTCACGTCGCCGCCCTTGGTCGGGCCCGCGTCGGCGCCGCTCCCTGATCCGCCGAGCATCCCGCAGGAGGCCAGCGAGAAGGTCAGCGCGGGCGCGGCCACGGCTATGACGATACGACGCATCGAGGTGCTCACTTCTGGTGCCTTCCGGACGAGGGCGCAGCATTGCAACCCAGGTGACTGAAAAGCCAACGCGGAGGCGACCACCGGCGTCAAGCGGAACCACTTAACGAGATGACAACACCACACGCCGCTCCCCCTGTGAAGACCTTGCACAGCCTTGCGGAATCCCCTCCAAACGCCCTTTGCGGACCCTTCACCGGGCGGCAGTTCAGCACCGGGCGAAGATTCGTGCAACCAACTGCACACCGCACGAGTCGTGATCATGGGAGCCTCGCTCCGCCGTTCCCCTTCCGATCAGAGGATCGAATGAACCCAGCCAGACGGACGACGGGCGCGGCCCTCGTCCTCACCGCCGCCGGCGGTCTGCTCTCGGCCGCCGCCCCGACCGCCGCGGCCGCCACCTGCGCCTCGCCCGTCTACAAGCGGCAGTTCTACGCGAACACCACGTTCTCCGGCACGCCGAAGAAGACGGACTGCGACAGCGCGGTCAACGAGAACTGGGGCACCGGCGCCCCCGCCTCGAAACTGCCGAAGGACAACTTCGGCGTCCGCTGGACGGTGAGCCGGAACTTCGGCTCCGGCGGCCCGTTCACGTTCAGCGTCGCCGCGCAGGACGGCATACGGGTGTACCTGGACGGCAAGCGCAAGGTCGACCTGTGGAAGAACGTGTCCTCGGCGGTCAGCAGGACCGTCAACGTCACGATCCCCTCCGGCACCCACACCCTGCGCGTGGACTACGTCAACTGGACAGGGCGGGCCAACGTCAAGTTCGGTTACACGCCGCGGACTTCGGCGAGCGTCGACAAGGTCAGGCCGCTCGCCCCGACGGGCGTCTCCGTGTCGTACGACAAGAACACCCGCAAGGCCAAGGTGACCTGGGCCAAGAACAAGGAGATGGACCTCGCCGGGTACCGCCTGTACCGGCGGCTGAAGGGCAGCGGCAGCTGGACGCGCCTGGCCACCACCACGGCCACTTCCGCCACGGACACCCCGCCCCCCACCGGACAGGTCTTCTCCTACGAGGTCCGCGCCCGCGACAAGGCCGGCAACGAGTCCGCCGGCAGCGCCGACCGCCCCGTCACCACCGTCGACAAAACGCCGCCCGCCGCCCCGTTCCTGGAGCTGGACGCCTGCGCCGACGACGACAGGGTCGCCGGCCCCGAACTCGTCACGACCACCGCCAACGCCGCCGACATCGCGCTGTACGAGGCGCAGCGCCGAAACCCCGCGACCGGCGCCTGGACGACCGTCTACACCGGCACCAGGGGCCCCTTCTGCGACCACGGGCAGCCCTCCGACGGCTCGACGGCGACCTACCGCGGGCGGGCCCGCGACGCGGCCGGCAACTGGTCGGCGTACTCCGCCGCCACGACCTTCAGACTCTTCGACACCGTGCCGCCGGCGGTCCCGGCCGGCGCACACGTCGAGTACCGCTCCGGCGTCCCGCACCTGGTGTGGAAGGCCGACGCCGACGCCGCCCGGTACGAGGTCCTCCAGCTCGACCCGGCCACCGGCGCCTGGCTGAAGGCGTTCGGCGACACCGCGGCCACCACGCGCACCGACGTGGTGCCGCGCCAGCAGGCCGCCCCGGCCGAGGAGTACCGGTACGCGGTACGCGCGCTGGACGCCGCCGGCAACGCCTCCACCCCCGCCGAGATCGTCCTGCGGATGGCCGACCGGCCCGGGCCGACCGCGCCGTACGCGCTCAGAGCGCAGGCCCACCACAAGGGGGTGGAGCTGTCCTGGCGCAGCTCCGACCCCTGGTCCGCCGGCAACGACCACCACCCGGCCTACCGGATCGTCCGTACGAATCCCGCGACCGGCGAGAGCACGACCATCGAGCAGTGCTCCCCCTCCGACGCCGACGGCCCCCTCCAGCCGCCGACCACCTGGACGTACGGAACGCCCGACTCCCTCGACCCCGACCACGCGGCGGGGCCGCCCGTCGTCCGCGCCTCCTGCCTGGAGGCCTCGGGCGCCTCCGGGACCACCTACGAGTACCGGATCGCCGCCGTCGACCGGTACGGACACGCCTCCGCGCCCAGCGCGCCCGTCACCGCCACCACCCGGGACACGGTGCGCCCCGCCCCGGTCGTCGACCTGCGGGCCGAGCTCGTCCCGATGGGCGTGCGCCTTTCCTGGAACCCGCCGGCCGACGACGACATCCTCGGGTACTCCGTGTGGCAGGGCGTGCCCGACCCGGACACCGGCGAGACGGTCTGGCAGCGCAACTGCTGGACCGGCGCCTCCATGGCCGACACCGAGGTCCTCTGCCCCACGCTGCACGACGGCCAAGAACACGTCTACAAGGTGGCCGCCTACGACATGATCGACACGAGACAGGGCCCCGACTTCTGGAACCCGGCCGGCATCACGGTCGCCCTGCCCGACACCCGGTCCCCCGGCTGGAGCGGCACCACCGTCGACGTGGCCCAGTATCCGGGCCTGTACGTCCGCTGCGGCACCGCCCTCAACGACATGCCGTGCGGCGGCTGGACCGACTACCGCTGGGAGCGCTGGGACGCCGCCTCCGCCACCTGGACCACGCTCACCACCGGCAGAATCGAGGACGGCGTCACCGTCGACTACACGGACACCGAAGTGCACGAGGGCCTGTTCGACCTGTACTACTACCGGGCGGTCTACAGCGACCCCCACGGCAACGAACAGGTCGTGAGGGAACGGGCGTACGGCATCTGGGCCAACTGGCTCTGACCGCCCTTTCGCACGCCGGGCACGACGACGGCGGCCCCGGCCTTCGAGAGGCCGGGGCCGCCGTGCGTGTACCGCGTGTACTGCCCGTACCGGAGGGCTAGTTCTGGTCCTTGGCCTTCTTCGGGCGCCACACCACCAGCGCGCTGGTCTGCTGGACCTCCTGGTAGGGGACCAGGTCCCGGCGGTAGGAGGCGTGGACGGCGGCCTCGCGCTGCCGCATGGTGGCCGCCGCGCCGTCCAGGGCCGCCTGCAGCTCCGCGATGCGGGACTGCAGGGCGGTGACCTGGTTCTCCAGTTCGATGATCCGCTTGATGCCGGCCAGGTTGATGCCCTCGTCCTGCGACAACTGCTGCACCTGGCGGAGCAGTTCGATGTCGCGGGCCGAGTAGCGGCGGCCCCGCCCGGCGGTGCGGTCGGGGGACACCAGGCCCAGCCGGTCGTACTGACGGAGCGTCTGCGGGTGCAGTCCGGACAGCTGGGCGGCCACCGAGATGACGTACACCGGTGTGTCTTCCGTCAGTTCGTACGGGTTGCGACGGCGGCCGTCCATCTCATGCTCCCTTCGCGGCCTCGAACAGCTTCGCCCGCGGGTCCTCGCCGGCGGTGGCCTCGCGATACGCCTCGAGCGCGTCACGAGCCTTCCCCGACAGGTCCTTGGGGACACTCACCTCCACGGTGACCAACAGGTCGCCGCGGCTGCCGTCCTTGCGGACCGCACCCTTGCCACGGGCCCGCATCGTACGGCCGTTCGGTGTACCGGGGGGCAGTTTCAGCGTCACCGGGGGCCCGCCCAGGGTGGGCACCCGGACCTCGCCGCCGAGGGCCGCCTCGGGGTACGTGACCGGCACGGTGACGGTGAGATTGTCGCCCTTGCGGCCGAACACCGGGTGCTCGCCGACGTGCACCACCACGTACAGGTCGCCCGCCGGTCCGCCGCGCTCGCCCGGAGCGCCCTTGCCGCGCAGCCGGATGCGCTGCCCGTCGGCCACGCCCGCGGGGATGCGCACCTGCATCGTCCGGGACGACTTGGCGCGCCCCGAGCCCGTGCAGACGTCGCAGGGGTTCTCCGCGATCAGCCCGCGGCCCTTGCAGTCGGGGCACGGGTCGGTCAGCGAGAAGCCGCCGCCCGAGCCGCGCGCCACCTGCCCGGTGCCGACGCAGGTCGGGCACACGCGCGGTGTGCCGTTCTTGTCGCCGGTGCCCGAACAGGCCTTGCACGGCTGCTGGCTGGACATCCGCAGCGGCACCGTGGCGCCCTCGATGGCCTCCGTGAAACTCAGCGTGACCTCGGACTCGATGTCCTGGCCGCGCCGGGGCTGGGTGCGCGTGCCCGCACCCGCGCCGCCCCGGTTGAACAGGCCCCCGAAGACGTCCCCGAGGCCGCCGCCGAAGCCGCCGCTCCCGCCCTGGGCGCCCCCGCCGAAGAGGTCGCCCAGGTCGAAGTTGAAGGAGCCGCCGGCGCCCGGCCCGGGGCGGAAGCCGCCGTTGCCGAACAGGGCGCGGGCCTCGTCGTACTCCTTGCGCTTCTTGGGGTCGCCGAGCACGTCGTTCGCCTCGGAGATCTCCTTGAAGCGCTCCTCGGCCCTGGCGTTGCCCTTGTTGGCGTCCGGGTGGAACTCACGGGCGAGCTTCCGGTACGCCTTCTTGATCTCGGCCTCGGTGGCGTCCTTCGGGACGCCGAGGACCTTGTAGTAGTCCTTCTCGATGAAGTCCTTGGTGCTCATCCCCGGCGTCCCTCCTCTCGTGCCTCTCGTGCGTCGTTCGCCGCCGCGTCAGCCCTCCTCCGGGCCACCGTTCTCCTTGTCCTCGCCCTGCTCGGCGTCCTGGGCCTTGCCGGACTCCTCGGCCGGCTTGACTGTCTGCGCGCCCGGCTGGGGCTCGGCCACGGCCACCCGCGCGGGGCGGATGGTGCGCTCGCCGATCCGATACCCGGGCTGCAGGATCGCCACGCACGTCGTCTCGGTGACGTCCGGCGCGTAGGAGTGCATCAGGGCCTCGTGGATCGTCGGGTCGAAGGGCTCGCCCTCCTTGCCGTACTGCTGCAGCCCCATCTTCGCCACCACGGTCTCCAGCGACTCGGCGACGGACTTGAAACCGCCCACCAGCTCGCCGTGGTCCCGCGCGCGTCCGATGTCGTCGAGCACGGGCAGGAGCTCGGACAGGAGATTCACCACGGCGATCTCCCGTACCGCGACCCGGTCGCGGTCGACCCGGCGCCGGTAGTTCTGGTACTCGGCCTGCAGTCGCTGGAGGTCCGCCGTGCGCTCGTTCAGCGCCGTACGGGCCTGGTCCAGCTGGGCCGTCAGCCCGGTCGCCTGGTCCGTCTCCGCGGCCTGGGCCGCGTCCTTGTCCTGGGCGGCGGCCTGCGGCTCGGTCTCCTCGGGCGCGGTGTCGGGGGCGGCGTCGGACTGCTGTGGCGGAGGCTGCGGCTGATGCTCCTCGAAGCCGGGAGTCTCCTCGGTCACGCCGCACCGTCCTTGCGCTCGTCGTCGACAATCTCGGCGTCGACCACGTCGTCGTCGGCCTTGGCCTGGCCGGCACCGGCACCGTCCGCGGCCTGCGCGGTCTGGGCGTCGGCGTACATGGCCTGGCCGAGCTTCTGGGAGACGGCCGCGACCTTCTCGGTGGCGGTACGGATCTCGGCGGTGTCCTCGCCCTTGAGCTTCTCCTTCAGCTCGGCGACGGCGGACTCCACCTCGGTCCTGATCTCGCCGGGGACCTTGTCCTCGTTGTCCTTGAGGAACTTCTCGGTCTGGTAGACGAGCTGCTCGCCCTGGTTGCGGGCCTCGGCGGCCTCGCGGCGCTTGTGGTCCTCCTCCGCGTAGCGCTCGGCCTCCTCGCGCATGCGGTCGACCTCTTCCTTCGGGAGCGAGGAGCCGCCGGTGACGGTCATCTTCTGCTCCTTGCCGGTGCCGAGGTCCTTCGCCGTGACGTGCATGATGCCGTTGGCGTCGATGTCGAAGGACACCTCGATCTGCGGGACGCCGCGCGGCGCCGGCGGCAGACCGGTCAGCTCGAACATGCCGAGCTTCTTGTTGTACGCGGCGATCTCGCGCTCGCCCTGGTAGACCTGGATCTGCACCGACGGCTGGTTGTCCTCGGCCGTGGTGAAGATCTCCGAGCGCTTGGTCGGGATCGTGGTGTTGCGCTCGATCAGCTTGGTCATGATGCCGCCCTTGGTCTCGATGCCGAGGGACAGCGGGGTGACGTCGAGCAGCAGGACGTCCTTGACCTCGCCCTTGAGGACACCGGCCTGGAGCGAGGCGCCGATGGCGACGACCTCGTCCGGGTTCACGCCCTTGTTGGCCTCCTTGCCGCCGGTCAGCTCCTTGACGAGCTCGGCGACCGCGGGCATACGGGTGGAACCACCGACGAGCACGATGTGGTCGATGTCGTTGACGGAGACGCCGGCGTCCTTGATGACGTTGTGGAACGGCGTCTTGCAGCGCTCGAGCAGGTCGGCCGTCAGCTGCTGGAACTGGGCGCGGGTGAGCTTCTCGTCCAGGTGCAGCGGGCCCTCGGCGGACGCGGTGATGTAGGGCAGGTTGATCGTGGTCTCGGTGGACGAGGACAGCTCGATCTTGGCCTTCTCCGCCGCCTCACGCAGACGCTGCAGGGCCATCTTGTCCTTGGCCAGGTCCACGCCGTGCCCGGCCTGGAACTGCTTGACCAGGTAGTCGACGACACGCTGGTCCCAGTCGTCACCACCGAGGTTGTTGTCACCGTTGGTGGCCTTCACCTCGACGACGCCGTCGCCGATCTCCAGCAGCGAGACGTCGAACGTACCGCCACCGAGGTCGAAGACGAGGATCATCTGCTCGTCCTTGTCGAGGCCGTACGCCAGGGCGGCGGCCGTCGGCTCGTTGACGATGCGCAGCACGTTCAGACCGGCGATCTCACCGGCCTCCTTGGTGGCCTGGCGCTCGGCGTCGTTGAAGTACGCCGGCACGGTGATGACCGCGTCGGTCACCTTCTCGCCGAGGTAGGCCTCCGCGTCCCGCTTCAGCTTCTGCAGCACGAAGGCGCTGATCTGCTGCGGGTTGAAGTCCTTGCCGTCGAGGTTGATCTTCCAGTCGGTGCCCATGTGGCGCTTGACCGACCGGATGGTCCTGTCGACGTTGGTCACCGCCTGGCGCTTGGCCACCTCACCGACCAGCACCTCGCCGTTCTTGGCGAAGGCGACGACGGACGGCGTGGTCCTGGCGCCCTCGGCGTTGGTGATGACGGTGGGCTCGCCGCCCTCCAGAACGCTGACGACGGAGTTGGTTGTGCCCAGGTCGATGCCGACCGCACGTGCCATGGTGAATTCCTCCAGCTGACTTGAGTGGAACGGACTCAAGTGTGCCTGAGGCTCACCGCCGGGTCAACAGACCTGAGTCTGCCCGGCTCAACTCTTATCCATCCCTTATACGCAAGGGCGCTCTGACCTGCGACGATGCTGATTTCTGGGGCGGCGGGCCCGGATACGGAGGTTGACGGCGGGGGGCGCGGGGAGCACGGACGGCGGCTCCGGCGTCGTAGGGCCACCTGCTTCTCAGGGCTTCGCGGATCC
>NZ_POTZ01000271.1 GCF_003236365.1 Streptomyces sp. NTH33 | reverse complement strand
GCACCCGCCCGCATCGCTCCCCGGATCCGGCGGCCGAACGCCGTCTCAGCCGTCCTCGTGTTCCGACAGGCCCGGCCAGTCCTCCGGACCGCCGCCCTGCCATTCGACGAGGTCGCTCTCCTCCACCTCGATGCGGTCCAGGTCGGCCAGCCGGAGGATCTCGACGACGTCGTCCAGGTGGGACGCGAGCCCGAGCGTCACGTCGTCCTCGGTCACCCGCCGTGAACCGTCCAGGGCCGGCGCGTGCACCACGATGTGCGGATGCTTCGCGGGGTTGTCCATGTCCTCCAGCCTCCTGCGCACCGCCCCGGTCCGCACCCCGGAGCGGTCCGCGTCCCGGGACTGCCCGAATGCGGGTGCACGCAGACGATGCGGCGAAAGCGCCGAGCGACCTTGAGGCAGTGGACGCCGTACTTCTGTGACCACGCGCGGAGCGACAGCGGCTGCGGCCGGCTGTTCCGGCGGATCTCGACGGGCCCTTGAAGGCCGCCCTGGCCACTCCGGAGCATCCGACCTCCGGTTCACCGTTCGGCGACGGCATGGCCGTTCGCCGCGTTCTGCACGTCGGCCAGTTCTTCGCACAGCGCGGTCAGTTCCGGGATCGTGCGGGACAACTCCTCGAGGTCGCTGCGGAAGTCGGCGACCATCCACGGGTGGTGTCTGTAGTTGAGTGCTGTCCGCAGCCATCGGTGTGCCTGGGGTCCGGCGCCGAGCGCCGCGTGGTAGACGGCCAGGTTCGCGGCAGAGGTGAAACGCCAGGGGTCGGGCACGCGGTAGCTCATGCTCTCCTGGCGAATGGCCGCGCCCAGTTGCCGACGAGACCGGTCGACGGAGCCCGTGGCGGCGAGGGCGAGGGCGTACTGGTAGCGGGTCCAGGAACAGTTGGGGTCGGTGGCGTTGGCTGAGGTGAGGTCGCGCAGGGCCGCCTTGACATCGCCGAGTGCGCGCAGGGCCTGGCCTCGGGGGACGAGTGCGGCCGTGGGGACCGGATCGTGCGGCAGGACGGCGTCGAGGTCGGACAGGGCGTCGGCGTGGCGGCCGGCGCGAAGATGCGCCTCACCCCTGCGGCGCCGGGGCAGCGAGAACCCGGGGGCGAGGGCCAGGGCTCGGTCGAAGTCGGCGATCGCCGCGTCGAGGTGCCCCGTCCACATCAGGTGAGACCCCCGCCTGGTCACGTACAAGGGGTGTTCGGGTGCCAGGCGGACGGCGCTGTCGAGGTCGCCGCGGCCGAGATCGCCCCGGTTCAGCATCCACAGGGCATGTGAGCGCTCGGCGTGGACGCCGGCGAGCTCCGGAGAGGGGGTGACCCCGGCATCGAGCGCGCGGCTCGTCACCACGAGCGCCTTGTCGTGGCGACCGATGTCGCTGAGGCGTTGCGCCATGCGCTCGACCGTGGCCATCGCCTGAGCGTGGTGCGGTGAGGAAGGGGCGGTCTCCAGACGGCGGCAATGATGGTCGCAGGCGAGCAGGAGGGCCGCGGTCTCGGCCTCGGGGCCGTCGGCCGCCAGGCACTGCGCACGTTGCACGAGTGCCCGGTCGCGCAGGTCGGCCCCCTCCCCCGTTCCGCCCGGCTCATCCTGTGCCGCGGCCAAGCGGGCGAGCGCCTCGTCGTACAGGGACAGGGCTGTACGGCCCCTGTCCGACTCCTGGTGCACGACAGCGATCTCGGTCAGTGTCCGTGCCGTTCCCAGCGCCTGTTCCCGGCTCGGGTGGACGACTCGGCGGGCCCGGCGGGCGGCCTCCTCGAGCGCGGAGGAGGCGAGGGCGTCCTGGCGCCCCCGGGCTGTGGTGATGAGACCCTCGATCAGCTGGGTCTCGTACTGGTCAGGGGCGTGACGGCACAGCAGACGGAGGACCTCGAGCCGTTCGCCCCGGACGTCCTGAACCTCGCGGAGGCGCCGGTTGTGCTCGTCCTCGTCGCCGTCCACGGAGTGCCCTCGCTCCAGCAGCCGGGTCGTCTGCCGGTCGATGTCGTTCAAGGCCCGTTCCAGCAGTCGGACCAGGTGCGTGTGGAACTGCTGCCCGTTCGTGTCCTCTGCCGTCCCGGGCGGCTGCGCGCCGGTGCCGGGCGGCCGGGTTTCCGACGCCGGAGCGATGCGCGCAAGTCCCCGCACCAGGTCGGCTTTCGTGACGGCGGCGTGCCGGTCGGACCGCGCATGGGCCACGGCGGTGGCCAGGGCCTCGGCCGCGCGCGGGGTGAGCGGGAGCGGAACGGCGGGGCGAAGCTCACCGGGGCTGCGCGGGCGGTCGAGACCGGCGGCGAGGGGTGCCCCGTCCTCGTTGCCGTCGACGGCGGTCGCGAGGTGTTCCGGTCCGATGTACGGGACGGCGGCCGCGGCGGCCGAGGCGTGCGCCGCGTCGAGGACCGCCATTGCGTCGTCGTCCAGTGCCGGTGCGGCCTCGTCCTCCCCAGGGGCGAACGCGTCGGGCGGGGTGCGGTCCCGGAGGGCCGTCCGCATCAACTGGTCGACGTCCACGCCCGGATGGCAGCGCCGCGCGGACTCGGCGGAGGCCGTGACGAGGATGCGGCGGGCGGCAGGGGTCAGTGTGACCCGACTCGGGGCGGAGCCCGGTGAGGGGACGGAGCCGGGTGGGGAGGCGGTGCCGGTCCCCGCCGCGTCCGCTGCCGAGCGTACGAGGCCGTCGAGCTCCGGTGGCAGGTGCTCCGTCTGCGCCCAGCCCTCGGCCGCGAGGGCGCGGAGCAGCAGCACCGGGTCGAGGAGTCCGCTGGTCGAGGCGGCGGCCCAGCGCCCCGCTCGGTCGACTGCGCGCCGTGCCGCCGCGGTGTAGCGCCCGAGCGGCGGCAGCCCTTCGATCGCCGGCCTCGGCAGACCTGCCGGAGCGTCCGGGGCGGTATGACCACGGACACGGGCCAGGAGTTCGTCGCGGTCCGCTCCCAGCGTGGTGAGGATGTGCGCGCCGACGCCGCGGCCGTCCAGGACGAGCGCGCCGAGGACGTACACGGGGCGGACCCTGCCGGTGTCCCGGTGACGGGCATGGGCTCCGGCCAGAGCCAGCAGGGCGCGGGCCCTCACGGTGAGCGACACGGCGGCACGCCGCCGCGGATCCGGCCCGATCAGACCCGTGACGCAACGCCGCACGGCTTCGGGGCCGATACCGAGAGGCCTCAGGAGAGCCGCGCACTCGCCGTCCCCGGACACGGCGAGGAGCAGGTGCTCGCTGCCGACGTGGCTGTGCCCGAGCCGGTGGGCCTCGGCGGCCGCGGTGAGCACCGTCCAGCACCGCTCTCCCGTCTCCCGGACCGCCTCGTCGAGCCACAGGGGTGGAAGGAAGGCGCCCGGCTGCGGGCGTTCCGCCCGGGGAATCGCCGCCACCGGGTCCTTGTACGGACCGACCGCCACCGGCAGCCGCGGCATCGAGAGGTCCCGCCGGTAGCCCGCGGGCCGCGCCCCGGCACTCGTCGGCCGGGCGGCGGGGTCCGCAGCGGTGACGCCCTGCTGTGCGGCCCCGAGGATCGGTTCGCCGCCGATCAGCGCCTGCAACTCGCCGATCGTGCGGCCGACCGTGCCGTACAGCGCCCCGAAGGTCTCGGGGGCCGACGCGTTCAGACGGGAGAAGACGTCGTCGGCGGTGCGGGCCGCGTCCCGGAGACGCCTGGGATCGGACCGGCCGGCCCACCAGGCGAGTTCGAGCTGCTGCGGATCCCCCTGCTCCGATGCGGACGGCACGCCGGTGGAGGCGATGCGGATCGCCCCCACGCCGTCGTGCAGGGCGGCCCAGCGTCGCTGCGCGGCCCGGTCCGCGAAGAGGAAGGGGAAATTCGCCTCGGGTTCGCGGGGGACGACCCACTCGCCGCGCCCCGTGCCGGCCCGCTGGTGCAGGTATTCGCCGCAGGCGGCCAGCCGTGCCGCCGTCTCCGCGTCGCCGCAGTTCGCCGCGGAGGTCGCGGCCAGGCCGTAGAGGAGCCAGGATTCGCTGTCGAAGCACTCGCTCCCCAGCGCGGCCCGGCAGTGCGCCTCCTCGCAGAGCGCCTCCGTCCACTGCGCCACCGCGTACCGCCACCTGCGGTGGGATTCGGGGTGGTGTTCACCGAGGGCAAAGATGCCGTGGCGCCCGATCCAACCGGTCACGCCCGTGTGCTGGGCGGCCAGGGCGAAGATCTCGCAGGCCAGTTCGATGCGGTCCAGCCTGAGGAGCGACCGCCCGAGGCCGATGAGGAGGGGTGGCGACACCCCCGGCTTCGACGGGTTGAGGCGGTGCCGGGACAGCATGGACAGCAGCGGGTCGAGGGCGCTGTCCAGGTCCTCTCCGGGTGTCTCCCGCGCCAGGTGGATCTCCGCTGCGGACATCCGCACCAGCTTGTCCACTGCCGGGTCACGGTGGGCAGTGCTCTGGGCGCGGCGGAGGGTGGCCGCCGCCGCCTCCGTTCTGCCCGAGGCGAGATGGGCACGAGCCCGCAGGGCGAGCGCTCGGGCGGTCAGGACGGCTTCGGCTCCCACGGGAGCCCCGCCGCTGTGCCGGACGGCGGCCGCCGCGAGGTCGTGGGCGATCCCGGGGCAGCGCGCGGCGAGTGCCGCCTCCGCCGTGCGGGCGCGCAGCACCCGGTCGCAGAATCCGCCGTTCCGGGGGTGGTCGGCCAGGATGCGCAGGTAGGCGTCGAGCGCTCGCGCGAACCGTCCGGTGACGAGGGCCCGGTCGGCCTCACGGACCGCACCGCCCGCGCCGTGCGAGCAGCGGAACCGGGGCGTGAGCGCAATGACGGGCCCGGACGGTCGCTGCGGCGTGAAGGGTCTCACCATCGTCAGATCCCCAGTCCTGCGTACACGAACGCCTGCCAGAGAAAGGGGCGGCCCGAACCGGTGCCGCGCCACCGGTCGAGCTCCGCCAACTGGATTTCGCGCAGTGCGTCGGCCGGGCTGTCGCCGACGACGAGCTTCTCGGCCAGACGGTGCGCGATGTCATTGAGCTGCCTGACCGGGTACACCGGGTACAGCGTGCACACCACGTGGTCCGAGCCCGCGAGCATCAGCGCCGACCCGAAGCCGAGCCACTCGCTGGTGGGGGTGCGGGCCGTGTCGCTTTCCGCGCCGAGGTCGAGGCCGAGGCTGCCGCAGCCGACAGCGAGCACCCGCTCGGGCACGGGGAACAGGTCCTCGTGGACGCCGTTCTCGGCCGCGCCCTGCATCTCGGCGATCGAGAGGTGGCCGTGGCCGTCACCGTCCGGCGCGAGGCGCAGACCGCTGTGCGTCGGGTTCCTGGCGGTGGTGACATGACCCGCGAGGTACAGCAGCCAGCGCCGGTCGTCGTCGAGCAGGTGCAGGACCTTCGACAACCGCTCCTTGGTCACGGAGCCTTCCAGGGACCGGCGGGCGAGGGGCGGGCTCTTCAGCCGCGCGGCGGCCTCCTGGTCCCCGTCCGGAGCGATGACCGCAAGCCGGAGGTCGTACGTCGTCGCGGGCTCGGCGCGGTGGTGGGCACGGCGCCGGCTGATCACGGACCAGGCCGGGACATGGAGCACCCGGGCCGCCTCCACGATCCGTCTGTCGGTGCCGGGTTCCAGCGGAAGGGCGGGCACGGGAAGGTGGGCCAGGGCTGCCGGCAGGGACACGACCAGGGACGGTACGTCGCCAGGGGGCGTGGCGCGGAGACCGGATGCCAGCGGCTCCGGCAGGAACGCCTCCGCGACCGAGCCGAGCAGTGCCCGTTCCTTCACGCCGTCCGGACCGGCTCCGCGGGACAGCGGGCCCCCGTTGACGCGCGTGCTGGTGGCGGTCGCGTCCTCGCCCGGAAGCGGCATCGGCAGTGCCGCCCGCAGCGCCTCGTCGGCCAGTGCGGCGGTGCTGTCCTCGGCGATGCCGGTGCTGCCGTGCGACCACTGGCCGTCGGGGTCACGCACCACCCAGTAGTACCGGTCGAGTACGGTCACCGCGCTCCAGTACCAGCATCGGCCGGCCAGGGCGCACAGTTCCAGGTCGAGATCGAGCACGCCGGACTGCCCGGCGCCGGCGGGCAGCCGCCGCCGGCCCGCCACCCGGACCGGCGGCGGCCGACGCACCGGGTCGAGACCGAAGGGCGCGTGCGGTGCCTCGTCCTGCGCCGGGCTGTCCGGGACCACCCCCGCCGCGGCGACGGAGGCCGCCATGGCGTCGAGCGCCAGATGCGCCTCGACCTCCGCCCGGTCCATCCGGTCGGGCAGCACCTCGCCTCGTACGGTCTCGACGACCTCGGCGACCAGGATGCCGTCACCCGACCGCTCTGCCAGGCGCAGGACCGTTGAGTACGCGTTGAGCTGTGCTCGTTCCCACTGCTTGCGTCCCCGTGCGGAAGGGATCAGGTAGCGGGCGTCGTGAACGGCCGCGAGCGCGTGCGCGGCCTGGGCCAGTCCGGCCTCGGTCCGGCCGTCGAGTTCGTCGGCCCTGGCCAGCAGCAGCCGTGCGGCGACGGCCGCGAGCGGCCTGCGTCCGGCGTCCACGATGGCCAGGGCGGCCTGGGCGTTCCGGCGTGCCGCCTCGCGGGTGTCCTCGGCTTCGACGAGGACCGACGCGCACAGGAGCCGCTCGTCGGCCGCCTGGTCCGGTGTGATGTGCCAGGGAGTACGGGCGTCGTCTCCGCCGACGACGCACGGCAGGATCCAGGCCGCCCCGTCCCGGTTGCCGATGCTCGGCATCAACATCAACTGGACGATCCAGATCTCGGTCCGTCTCAGCAGGTTCGAGTCTCCGGTGCGCAGGGCGACCCGCCGGAGACGGTGGATCCTGCGCAGGGAGAGCCCCAGGGGCTCGAAGGGAAGGTCGGCGGCCAGGCGTTGGACGCGCAGCTCGCGTGCGTAACGGCGGCACCGGCGCCCCCGGAGCAGGAGCAGGGCTTCGTCCCGGACGGCCGCTGCCTCGTCCGGACGGCCGCTGGCCAGGAGGAGTTGGGACAGCTGGGCCTGGCACCAGCCGCGGACACTCGCGGGAGAACTCCGTGCGGCCTCGGCCGCGGCACCGGCCCGGAGCAGCGCCTCGGACAGGTTGCCCCGGTGCAGGGCCTGCATGGCCCGCGCCATGTCCAGGACCGGCCGACAGTGGCGCGGGACTTCCTCGCAGCGGACCAGGAAGGGTTCGGCCGCGTCCGCCTGTCCGCTGGTCGCCAGGTCGACGGCGGTCGTGAACAGGGCCCATCGGCGTCGCGCCCTGAGGACGAGGCGGTCCCCGAACGGCAGGAAGGCCATGGCCGGTCCCTGCGCCCACCACGCTTTGCCCGTCACATGCCACAGCAGATCCATCACCGCGAGGGCGTACCAGGACGTCATCGTCGCCAGCGGGGGGAACCACCAGGTGTCCCAGGCGACTGCCGCGGCGGCGACGGTCAGCCAGGCGGAGGCCGGCGTGTGCCATCGGGCCAGCAGCACCGCGGCCAGGGTGAGCAGTGTCTGCGGGATGCCGAGGCCGAGGAACCCTGCGGCGACACCGGTCAGCGTCGCCACGGACAGTCTCGTGGCCAGCGGACGAACGGCGAGCATCCGGAAGAGAAGCCGCGCGTTGTCGGCATGCCAGCCGCCGAGGCGACGACGCCCTGTGCGAGCCTGCCACAACGCCCGGGGACGGCGCAGCACCTGCCCGAGACCAGGCAGTCCGTCCACGAGTGTGAGGCGCTGTGCCGCGATGAGCACGTCGACGGGAGCCCATGCCTCGGAGGATTCCCGGTCACGCTGCCCACCCCGTTCGGCGAGCCATTGCCTCGCGGCCTCGTCGTCGAGGAACTCCGAAGCAGATGCCGGGTCAGTTCTCATGACGGTCGGCTCCCATCCTGTCCATGCCCATGGCGAACATTTCTCGCCAGTACGCTCGCCAGAAGTAACCCGAGGGGAGGCCGGGCTCGGCGCGATCCACGCGCTTCATCCACAACTTGTCTCGGAACTCAGCCAGTTCGAAAACGATTGAGCCAAGGACGACCCAGCTCAGCGGCGGAGGCGCCAGCCACAGGGAGACGACCTTCACCGTGAGCCATACGCTCCAGGGGACGGCGGACAACTGGATGGAGACCAGAACGGCGCAGAACCCGAGCCACCACGGGCCCGCACCCAGGGCCTGATCGACGAACAGCAGAACAGCACTCAGTGTGACCAGGTAGTTCAAGGTGTGGGAGACGGCCCACCACCTCATCCTGGCGACTCCCAGACGGGTGTTCAGCCTGTTTCCCCGAGGCAGGTGATGGCCCATTATCCGGGCCGCCGTGGCCGATCGCCGCCCGCCGGTACGTGTCGTGAGATCGTCCGGCGTGGGAGCGTCGGGCACCGAGAACACCGCGTCCGCGTCCCCCGCATGGTCACGGGCGAAGGCGGCGTCGTCTCCGCCCACCTCCGCCCGGCATCGCGCTCCGATGGTCAGTACGGCGTCGGAGGTCAGGCGGTTCTGCCGCAGGAACGCCCCTTCGGGGGTGGCGGAACCCGCCAGTGCCGCCAGCAGGTGCAGCGTGCTCACCTGTTCGTCCCCTGTGACCGAGGTCCACGTGCCGAGATCACGCAGCACGTCGGCCACGGCAGCTCCGGGCCAGGGAAGTGTCGGCCGCTCCGTCGCGGCGTCCCGGTTCGGCTCCCGGAGATCGGGGCGGCCGCGGTTCAGCCCCGCCGGGTCGTGCCCCCGCCTCCTCAAGATGGCACCCGCGTGTGTCGCCGGGTCCTCCGCCGTGTTCAACAGCGCGCCCAGCACATGGTCCGCTCCGACCTCCCTCCCGCACTGGCGGGCAGCGAGGGCCTGAGCCCGTGCGAGTGTCTCCGCGGTGGCTCCGCTCGCACGCCGGCCGCCCCAACGTTCACCGAGCACGGCGCTCATTCATCCCCTCCTGCGGCGGCGCCCGCGGCGCCGGCGGGCAGCGACGCGTCACCGGGCTGCCCAGCGCCGGGATCCGGGTCGCTCTCCGCCGGCAGGTAGCTGACGGTCACGAAGACCAGTTGGCGGGCGCTGATGACCACGGCGTTCACGTGCGGCAGCACCGCGGCCGTGGAGTCTCCCGGCGCGCGGTAGGAGATGTCGCCGCTCAGCGTCAGTTCCCGGTCGCCGTTTTCGACCGGTGACCGGCTGAAACTGTGCAGCTGCCCGGCAAGGTAGCTCCCGTCCTCCAGCACACACCCCAGATGGACGGCCGCGTCGGGGTGCTCCCGGAAGATCAGCCACCAAGCGGACTTCTGCGGTTCCAGGCGCCGTGACCGCTCCTGCCAGCGGGACGTCCAGCTGCCGGGGAGGCGGCGCGCCCACCAGCGGCAGCCCAGCACGTAGGCGAAGGCGACGGCGATCAGGAGCGCTGTCAGGGACCACAGCGCCATGTCCGGGAAGTTGCGGGTGACATACCGCGTCGGCTTGTCGAGGAGGGCTGGGAAGTCCGGCCCGTACCAGAGGCCGAGCGAGCTTCCGCACATCAGAAGCGTGAGGACACCGACGTCGATGGTCACACTCACGAACAGGATGGACATCAGTTCCTGGAACGCGGTGTGGACGCGCTCCGGTACATGACGGTCGACCGCCCGGTAGTACACGTAGCCGGGTAAGGCCAGGGCGACGAGCAGGACCAGGCTGGCCACGTTTGTCGGCATCAAGGTTCCTTCCCCCTGAGCGGACTCGCCCCATCAGGTTCCGAGTCCGCCAACCGGCCCGATGTTACAGTCCAGTTGGCTGATTTTTGCAGTATTTCACCACATGGGAGGGACGGTATGCCGAGCAACCGAGGTGACGGAACGAGCGGGGGGAAGCGGGAGACCGGAGAGAGCGCGGGTG
This sequence comes from Streptomyces sp. NTH33, assembly GCF_003236365.1. Taxonomy (GTDB): domain Bacteria; phylum Actinomycetota; class Actinomycetes; order Streptomycetales; family Streptomycetaceae; genus Streptomyces. The sequence continues at coordinate 107 of NZ_POTZ01000271.1, read as the reverse complement.
ACGACAACGTACTGACGGACGGCACCGCCGCACCCCATCCGGACGAGGACGACGAACTCGGTCTTCCCCTGGGGCAGGCCCTGGCCCCGCAGAACACCAAGCCCCCG
>NZ_POTZ01000270.1 GCF_003236365.1 Streptomyces sp. NTH33 | reverse complement strand
GGGCAGGCCTGGGGGGCTCGGTCGGAAGTCGTTCATGGCCCATCCAGCATCGCCGGTCGCCGGCCCGTACGGCGGCGGAGTGACTTTAAGAATTCTCTGAAGGCGGCCCGGGGACACCCCGGCTCAGAGCGCCCTCAGAGGTTCGTCCCGCACAGTTGCGTCCTGGGCCGGCGAAGGAACCGGACCGGCGGAAGAAGGACGGGGAACGGGATGACCACGGTGCACGAACGGCGGGCGGCACCGCCCGTGCCACGGGCGACACGGCGCTCCCCGGCGGGCGCCGTGCTCGCGCTGCTGTGGGCCGGGGCCGCCGCGGTGGTGGGCCTGTGGTGGTACGACACGGCCTCCGTCGTGGGCGCGGCGGGATGGCTGACCGGCGCCGGGCGCATCGCGGGCCTGCTGTGCGGGTACGCCTGCGCGGTGCTCGTGGGGCTGATGGCGCGGGCGCCGCTGCTGGAGCGGCGGATCGGCTCGGACCGCGTGGCCCGCTGGCACGCGATGGCCGGCCGCTACACGGTGTGCCTGCTGGTCGCGCACGTGGTGCTGGTCCTGGCCGGGTACGCCGCCCAGGACGGCTCCTCGCTGCCGCGCGAGGCGGTCACGGTGGTGCTGGACTACCCGGAGATGCTCAAGGCCACCGCCGGCACGGTGATCCTGTTCGCGGTGGGCATCACCTCGGCCCGCGCGGTGCGCCGCCGTACCAGTCACGAGTTCTGGTACTACGTGCATCTGCTCACCTACGCCGCCGTCTTCCTCGCCTTCGGGCACCAGCTGGCCCTCGGCAACGAGTTCAACGGCCACACCGCGGCCACCGCCGCCTGGTACGTCCTGTACGGGGGCGTCGCGGCCCTGGTGCTGTGGTTCCGGATCCTGGTCCCGGTGCGGCTCAACCTGCGGCACCGGATGCGGGTGGAGGCGGTGCACCAGGAGGCGCCGGGCGTGTACTCGGTCGTCGTACGCGGCCGGCGGCTGGAGGAACTGGGCGCGCGGCCGGGGCAGTTCTTCCGCTGGCGGTTCCTCGCCCGGGGCATGGTCCGGACGTCGACGCCGTACTCCCTGTCGGCGCCGCCCCGCCCGGACCACTTGCGCATCACGGTGAAGGCGCTCGGCGACCACAGTGCGGCCGTGCCGCTGCTGCGGCCGGGCACCCGGGTGTGGGCGGAGGGCCCGTACGGGTCGATGACCGCCGACCGGCGCACCTCGCACAAGTCGCTGCTGATCGCCGCCGGGGTCGGCATCACCCCGATGCGGGCGCTGTTCGAGACCCTGCCCGGTGACGTCACCCTGCTGTACCGGGCGCGTACGGCCGAAGACCTGGCCCTGGGCGGCGAGTTGGAGGCCATAGCGCGCCGGCGCGGAGCACGGGTGCTGTACGCGCTGAACGGACCGCGCGGCGAACGCCCCCGCCTCACCGTCGAGTCGCTGCGCGCGGCCGTCCCCGACCTGGCCGGGCACGACGTGTACGTCTGCGGTCCGCATGCCTTCGCCCAGGAGCTGTACCAGGTGCTGCGCGCCGCCGAAGTGCCCGACCGCCGTATCCACCACGAGTCGTTCGAGCTGTGAGAGCCGCGAGAGCTGTGAGGCCGAGTTGCACGCGTTGAAGAAGAGCCGTCCGCTGCGCCGCGTCGTCCTGGCGAGCGCCGCCACCGTCTCCGGGCTGGTGATGCTGCTGTCGCTCAAGCCGCACACCCCGCCGCAGGCCGCCGCGGTGCCCGCGCCGGCCCCGTCCAGCGGCACGGGTGCGTCCGGCGGCTCGACCGGGTCCACCGGCACCAGGACCGTCACCGGCGAGACGGTGCGGACGCGTTGGGGCCCCGTCCAGGTGCGGGTCACGCTCAGGAACGGCCGGATCACGGACGTGACCGCGCTCTCGTATCCCACGGACAATCCACGGGACCGGGAGATCAGCGGCTACGCCCTTCCCCAGCTGCGGAGGGAGGCGCTGGCCGCGCAGAGCGCGGACATCGACGCGGTCTCCGGAGCCACGTACACGAGCGGCGGTTACCGCCGGTCCCTCCAGTCCGCGCTGGACTCCGCGGGCCGCTGAACGCTCGGCGGACGCGCCACGTATCTGTGGACGGCCAAGGGTCGAATCGCCACGGAGGAACCGTGACCACCACACTCGCAGGAGGCCGCGCCGCCCGGCGCCAGACGATGCGCCGCATCCGGCCGCGTCGTTCTCCCGCCGTCCCGCTGCTGCTCGCCGTCGCGGCGGGCGCCGCGGGCGTCGTCTGGCTGTGGTGGATGAACACCCCGTCCATCCCCGACACCGACGGAAAGATCCTCAACGCGGGCCGGATCACCGGCCTGCTCGCCGGCTACCTCATGGCGCTGGTCGTCCTGCAGATGGCGCGCGTGCCCGCCCTGGAGCGCCGGGTCGGATCCGACCGGGTCGCCCGCTGGCACGCCATGAGCGGCCGCTACACGCTCTGCCTGGTGGTCGCGCACGTCTTCCTCACCATGTGGGGCTACGCGCTGCAGTCCGGCAGGTCGCTCGGCGGCATCGTGCAGCAGACGATCAGCTCCGTCGACGAGCTGCCCGACATGGGCAAGGCCGCCATCGGCACCGGTCTGCTGGTGGTCGTCGGACTGGTCTCGATCGGCCCGGTGCGCCGCCTGATGCCGTACGACACCTGGTACCACGTGCACCTGTTCACGTACGCGGCGGTGTTCCTGACGTTCTGGCACCAGATCACCACCGGCAACGACTTCGCCGTCGAGCCGGCCGCCAAGACCTTCTGGTACGCCCTGTACGGCGCGGTGACCGCGCTGGTGGTCTGGTACCGGATCCTCACCCCGATCCGGCTGAACCTGCGTCACAGGATGCGGGTGGAGGCGGTGATCGAGGAGGCGCCGGGCATCGTGTCGGTGCTGATCGGCGGCAGGAGACTGCACCGGATGGGCGCCGAGGCCGGGCAGTTCTTCCGCTGGCGGTTCCTGGCGCCGGGCATGCGGTTCTCCTCGCACCCGTACTCGCTGTCGGCGGCGCCCCGCCCGGACATGCTGCGCATCACCGTCAAGGCGATCGGCGACCACAGTGCCCGGCTGCGCGAGCTGGAGCCCGGCACCCGGGTGTGGGCGGAGGGCCCGTACGGCGCGCTGACCGCGTCCCGGCGCAGCCAGGGCAAGGTGCTGCTGGTCGCGGGCGGGGTCGGCATCACCCCGATGCGGGCGCTGTTCGAGACGCTGCCGGGCGCGGCCGGCGACATCACGCTGCTCTACCGGGCCAACAGCACCGAGGACCTGGCCCTGTGGGACGAGCTGGCGAAGATCGCCGACGAGCGCGGCGCCCGGCTGATGTACGCGGTGAACAGCCCCGACGGCGAACGTCCCGACATCTCCGCGGAGTCCCTGAGGCGGAAGATCGCCGACATCGACCGCCACGACGTCTTCATGTGCGGCCCACCCGGTTTCGCGCAGTCGGTGTACGAGGCACTGCGCGGCGCGGGGGTCCCCGCCCGCCGCATCCATCACGAGTCGTTCGAGATGTGAGCGACGGGACGTCAGGAGCTTGGGAGAAGATGAGGAAGAGCCACCCCGTCCGCCGCGCCGTGCTGGCCGGCGCCGCGACCGTGTCCGGCATCGTGCTGCTGCTGTCGCTGAAGCCGGCGTCCGACCCGGCCTCCGCCTCGGCGGCCGGCGCGGCCCCGCAGCAGAGCGCGGCGGCGCAGGAGTCGCCGCAGGGCGGCAGCGGGGCGCAGCGGACGGGCACGCGGAGCGTCACCGGTGACGTGGCCCGGACCCAGTACGGCAACGTGCAGGTCCGGCTGACCGTCAGCGACGGAAAGGTCGTCGGGGCGGCGGCGGTGCAGGCGCCCCGGGGCGGGGTCAGCGGCCAGAAGAGCGGCCTGGCCGTGCCCAGGCTCAACCGGGCGGCCGTGGCGGCGGGCAGCGCGGACATCGACACGGTGTCGGGGGCGACGTACACGAGCGACGGGTACAGGAAGTCGCTGCAGTCGGCGCTGGACCAGGCCGGTGGCTGAGGACGTGGCCGAGCCGGCGAAGGATCCCGCCGCAGTGCGTCACGCGGAGGAGGTCATGGGGACGGTCTTCTCCTTCGACGTCCGCGGCGGGGAGCCCGACGCGGTGCGGACGGCCCTGCGCGAGGCGGTCGCCGGACTGCACCGCGTCGACGAGGTGTTCAGCACCTACCGCGACGACAGCCAGCTCTCCCGCCTGGCACGCGGGGAACTCACCGTGGAGGAGTGCGACCCCGAGGTCGCCGAGGTCCTCGCCCTGGGCGCCGAGGCCGAGCGGGCCGGCGAGGGCTGGTTCAGCCTGCGCTACCAGGGGGAACTGGACCCGACCGGGATCGTCAAGGGCTGGGCCACCGAACGGGCCGCCCGGCGGATCGCGGCGGCGGGAGTGGACGGGGTCAGCGTGAACGGCGGCGGGGACGTGCAACTGCTGGGCTCTCCCGGCCCGCAGCGGCCCTGGCGGGTCGGCGTGTCGGACCCCCTGCGCCCCGGCGGACTGGCCGCGGTGGTCTCCTCGGCGGGTGCGGAGGAACTGGCGGTGGCCACGTCGGGTACGGCGGAGCGCGGGGCCCACATCGTGGACCCCCGCACCGGCCGGTCCGCGGTCACCGACCTGGTGGCGGTCACGGTGGTCGCCCCCAGCCTGACCTGGGCGGACTGCTGGGCCACGGCCGCGTTCGCGAGGGGCTCGCGGGAGGGGCTGGCCTGGCTGGAGTCACTGCCGGACGTGGAGGCGCTGCTGATCACGGCGGGCGACGAGGTGAGGTGCACGGCGGGGCTGGCGGCCCGGCTGGGGTGAGTCCGGGCGGCACGCACCTCACTGCCCGTTCTGGGCCAGCCGCAGCAGGTGGTCCGCCAGCTCCTGTCCCCCACCGGGGTCCCGGCTGATCAGCAGCAGCGTGTCGTCACCGGCGATCGTCCCCAGGATGGCGTGCAGCTCGGCCTGGTCGATCGCCGAGGCGAGGAACTGCGCCGCCCCCGGAGGAGTCCGCAGCACCACGAGGTTCGCGGAGGCCTCCGCGGAGATCAGCAGCTCCTGCGAGAGCCGCCGCATCCGCTCCTCCTTGACCGACTCCCCCAGCGGCGCACGTGGCGTACGGAACCCCCCCTCGCTCGGCACCGCGTAGATCAGGTCGCCGTCGGTGTTGCGGATCTTCACCGCGTTCAGCTCGTCCAGGTCCCGCGACAGCGTCGCCTGGGTGACGCTCAGCCCGTCGTCGGCCAGCAGCTTCGCCAACTGGCTCTGCGACCGCACCGGTTGCCGGTTGAGGATGTCCACGATCCGGCGGTGACGCGCGGTCCGTGTCTGCGGCACGGCGGGCCCGGAGTTCGCGGCCTCGGTCTGCCCGGTCTGCCCGTGGTCCTGCGCCTGACTCATCGTCGTCTCATTCTCCGGATCATCCGTCCCCGCCTGCCACGTCCAGGATGCCGGGCAGTGCCCCGAGGAAGGCGTCCACCGCGTCGTCGCCGAGGTTCAGCGGCGGCATCAGCCGTACGACGTCGGGGGCGGGCACGTTCACCAGGAAACCGGCATCCTGAGCCGCCTGCTGCACCTGCGGCGCGAGCGGCTCGGTGAGCACGATACCCAGGAGCAGGCCGGCGCCCCGGACGTGGCCGGTCAGCGGGTGGCCGAGGGACTCGATTCCCTCGCGCAGCCTCTCGCTCTGCCGCTTGGCGTTCTCCAGCAGCCCCTCGCCCGCGATGGTGTCCAGCACCGCGAGTCCGGCGGCGCAGGAGACCGGGTTGCCTCCGAAGGTCGTACCGTGCTGGCCGGGCCGGAGCAGTCCGGCGGCGCGCCCGAAGGCGACGGTGGCGCCGAGCGGCAGTCCGCCGCCGAGCCCCTTGGCGAGGGTGACGACGTCCGGCAGGACGCCGTCGTGGGCCTGGTACTCGAACCAGTGCCCGGTACGGCCGATGCCGGTCTGCACCTCGTCGAGGACCAGCAGGGCGCCGGTGGCCGCCGTGATCGCGCGGGCCGCCTTCAGATAGCCGGGCGGGGGCACGACGACGCCGTTCTCACCCTGGATGGGCTCGATGACGACGAGGGCGGTGTCCTCGGTGACCGCGGCGGCCAGTGCCTGCGCGTCCCCGTACGGCACGTGGGTGACCTCGCCGGGCAGCGGCAGGAACGGCTCCTGCTTGCCGGGCTGGCCGGTGAGCGCGAGGGCGCCCATCGTACGGCCGTGGAAGCCTCCTTCGGTGGCGACCATGTGCCGGCGGCCCGTCAGCCGGCCGATCTTGAAGGCGCCCTCGTTGGCCTCGGCGCCGGAGTTGCAGAAGAACACCTTGCCGTCCCGGCCGAAGAGCTGCAGCAGGCGCTCGGCGAGGGCGACGGGCGGTTCGGCGATGAACAGGTTGGAGACGTGCCCGAGGGAGGCGATCTGCCGGCCGACCGCCTCGACGACGGCGGGGTGGGCGTGCCCGAGCGCGTTGACCGCGATGCCGCCGACGAAGTCCAGGTACTCGTTGCCGTCGGCGTCCCACAGCCTCGCGCCCTCGCCGCGGACGAGGGGCAGGCGCGGCGTGCCGTAGTTGTTCATGAGCGCGCCCTGCCAGCGCGCGGTCAGTTGCTCGTTGCTCACGTCCTGGTTCACGTCCCTGTTGCTCACGACTCCCCCTGTTCGTCCGGCACGACCATCGTGCCGATGCCTTCGTCGGTGAAGATCTCCAGCAGGATCGAGTGCTGGACCCGGCCGTCGATGACGCGGGCGGTGCGCACCCCGTTGCGCACGGCGTGCAGGCAGCCCTCCATCTTCGGGACCATTCCGGAGGACAGCTCCGGCAGCAGCTTCTCCAGCTCGCTCGCGGTCAGACGGCTGATCACCTCGTCGGAGTTCGGCCAGTCCTCGTACAGTCCCTCGACGTCGGTGAGAACCATGAGGGTTTCGGCGCCCAGTGCCGCAGCGAGTGCCGCAGCCGCCGTATCAGCATTGACGTTGTAGACATGTCCGTCGTCCTGGGAACGGGCGATCGAGGAGACGACCGGGATGCGGCCGTCGGCGAGCAGTGCCTCGATCGCACCCGTGTCGATCTCGGTGATCTCGCCCACCCGTCCGATGTCGACCAGCTCGCCGTCGATCTCGGGGGTGTGCTTGGTGGCGGTGATGGTGTGCGCGTCCTCGCCGGTGAGGCCGACGGCGAGCGGCCCGTGCTGGTTGAGCAGTCCGACCAGCTCCCGCTGCACCTGCCCGGCCAGCACCATCCGTACGACGTCCATGGCGTCCTCGGTGGTGACTCTGAGGCCCGCCTTGAACTCGCTGACGATGCCGTGCCGGTCCAGGGCCGCGCTGATCTGCGGGCCGCCGCCGTGCACGACGACCGGTTTCAGCCCGGCGTGCCGCAGGAAGACGACGTCCTGGGCGAAGGCGGCCTTCAGCTCCTCGTTCACCATGGCGTTGCCGCCGAACTTGATGACGACGGTCCTGCCGTGGTGCCGGGTCAGCCAGGGCAGCGCCTCGATGAGGATCCGGGCTTTCGGCAGGGCCGTGTGCTTACGCGTCGTTCCCGTGCTCATGATGAATACGCGCTGTTCTCGTGGACGTAGTCGGCGGTCAGGTCGTTGGTCCAGATGGTGGCGGTCTCGCTGCCGGCGGCGAGGTCGGCGACGATGTGGACCTCGCGGTAGCGCATGTCGACCTTCTCGCGGTCCTCGCCGACGCCGCCGTTCTTGCAGACCCAGACGCCGTTGATGGCGACGTTCAGCCGGTCGGGCTCGAAGGCGGCCCGGGTGGTGCCGATGGCGGACAGGACGCGGCCCCAGTTGGGGTCCTCGCCGTGGATGGCGCACTTGAGGAGGTTGTTGCGGGCGATGGAGCGGCCCACCTCCACGGCGTCGGCCTCCGTGGCGGCGCCCACCACCTCGACCTTGATGTCCTTGCTGGCGCCCTCGGCGTCCCGGATGAGCTGCTGGCCGAGGTCGTCGCAGACCGCCCGTACGGCCTCGGCGAACTCCTCGTGCTCCGGGGTGACTCCGGAGGCGCCGGAGGCGAGCAGCAGCACGGTGTCGTTGGTGGACATGCAGCCGTCGGAGTCGACGCGGTCGAAGGTGACCCTGGTGGCGGCGCGCAGGGCCTGGTCGAGCGCGGCGGCCTCGAGGTCGGCGTCGGTGGTGAGGACGACGAGCATGGTGGCGAGGCCGGGGGCGAGCATGCCGGCGCCCTTGGCCATGCCGCCGACGGTCCAGCCGTCCTTGGTGACGACGGAGGTCTTGTGGACGGTGTCGGTGGTCTTGATGGCGATGGCGGCCTTCTCGCCGCCGTGCTCGGAGAGCTGGGCGGCGGCCGTCCCGACGCCCGGCAGCAGCTTGTCCATGGGGAGCAGGACGCCGATCAGGCCGGTGGAGCAGACGGCCACCTCGATGGCGCCGACACCGAGCACCTCGGCGGCCTTCTCTGCGGTGGCGTGGGTGTCCTGGAAGCCCTTGGGTCCCGTACAGGCGTTGGCGCCGCCGGAGTTGAGGACGACCGCGGAGAGGCGGCCGGTCCTGAGGACCTGCTCGGACCACTGCACCGGGGCGGCCTTGACGCGGTTGGAGGTGAAGACGCCCGCGGCGGCGCGGCGGGGCCCGGTGTTGACCACGAGGGCCAGGTCCGGGTTGCCGTTCTCCTTGATCCCGGCGGCGATGCCCGCCGCCTGGAATCCCTTGGCTGCCGTGACGCTCACGGTGCGACTCCGATCGTGGAAAGTCCGAGTTCCTCGGGGAGCCCGAGGGCGATGTTCATGCTCTGCACGGCACCGCCCGCGGTGCCCTTGGTCAGGTTGTCGATGGCGCTGATCGCGACGACGCGGTGCGCGGCGGGGTCGTACGCCACCTGGATCTGTACGGCGTTGGAGCCGTACACGGCCGCGGTGGAGGGCCACCGTCCCTCGGGGAGGAGGTGGACGAAGGGCTCGTCGGCGTAGGCCTTCTCGTAGGCGGCGCGCACGGACTCGGCGGTGACGCCGGGCCTGGCCTTCGCGCTGCACGTGGCGAGGATGCCGCGGGGCATCGGCGCGAGGGTGGGGGTGAAGGACACGGTGACCGGCTCCCCCGCCGCCGCGCTGAGGTTCTGGATCATCTCGGGGGTGTGCCGGTGGACGCCGCCGACGCCGTAGGGGGACATGGATCCCATGACCTCGGAGCCGAGCAGGTGCGGCTTGGGTGCCTTGCCGGCGCCGGAGGTGCCGGAGGCGGCGACGATCACGGCCTCGCTCTCGGCGAGTGAGGCCGCGTAGGCCGGGACGAGGGCGAGGGAGGCGGCGGTGGGGTAGCAACCGGGTACCGCGATGCGCTTGGACCCCTCCAGCGCGGTGCGGGCACCCGGAAGTTCGGGGAGGCCGTAGGGCCAGGTGCCGGCGTGCGGGGAGCCGTAGAACCTCTCCCAGTCGGCCGGGTCCTTCAGCCGGAAGTCGGCGCCCAGGTCGATGACGAGGACGTCGGGGCCGAGCTGCTCGGCGACGGCGGCGGACTGGCCGTGCGGCAGGGCGAGGAGGACGACGTCGTGCCCGGCGAGGACGCCGGGGGTGGTCTCCTCGAGGACGCGGTCGGCCAGCGGCAGCAGGTGCGGCTGCAGTGCGCCGAGGCGCTGTCCGGCGTTGGAGTTCCCGGTCAGGGCGCCGATCTCGGCCTCGGGGTGCGCCAGCAGCAGGCGCAGCGCTTCCCCGCCCGCGTATCCACTCGCTCCGGCGACCGCCACACGTACAGCCATGAACCCTCCTCCTTGATGGCATGACTATACGTTTCCTTGTACGTTTATGCAACGGCGGCAGCGGCCGGATCAGGCAGGCGCATGATCGGTCCGAGCACTGCCTTGATGAACACGAAGCGGGACAACGGGCCCTCCGGTGTCAGAGATGTCGAGGGATTGTGCGGGAGTCTGTGCAGGTGAGGACGATACTCGCGCCCCGGG
>NZ_POTZ01000026.1 GCF_003236365.1 Streptomyces sp. NTH33 | reverse complement strand
GGGCGGGGTACTCGGGGCCGAGAACGCCGAGGACCGCCCTCAAGGACCGTCCTCGGAAGCAGGCAAGCAGGCAGGCAGGCAGGCAGGGAGGAAGTAAGTAAGTAAGTAAGCGGGAGACGGGCGCCTCACCGCAGGAACAGGCGCGGGTCCGTGACCCTGCCGTCAGCAGGCCGCGGCGTGGAGGTGGCGCGTCAGCACTTTGAGCGCCCCGACGGCGGAACCGAGCGCGTCCAGCTCTCCGTCGGTGAGGGACAGGATCGCCTGGCCGAGGTGGCTCTCCTCGAGAGCACGCACCTCGGCGATCCGCTGCCGCGAGGACTCCGTGAGGTGGAGGTGGGCGATCCGCTTGTCGGCGGCGTCCTGCCGGCGCTCCAGTTCTCCCCGCTCCGTGAGCTGGGAGACCAGGGCGCTGACATTGTTGGGCTTCATCAGCAGAGCCTCGGCCGCCTCGCGGACCGTGGCTCCCTCCCGCTGTGCGACGAACCGCAGCAGCGCGAGCTGCCCCTCGGGCGGCTTGGGGTGGGGATACTCCGCGGCGACCCGCCGCTCCAGGGCCCGGTGCAGCGCGGGCAGGCATGCCGCGAGCTCAGAGGCCACGCGGGCGATGCGCTGTTCGGGCGCGCTGCTTGCGGACATGCTCGCCATTATTGGTATGAGCTCATACCTAAGTCAAATCGGCCCTGGTCAGGCCACCTCGATGCCCGTCCCGCGGTCATCCCGTGACGCCTCCGGCTCCGGGGTCGGCGGTGCCCCGCACGCGACCGGTCACTCGTACACCTCACCTGGCCGGGGCTTGGCCGGGGCGAGGAGCTGGGTGACGGTGACGAAGGTGTAGCCGCGGGCCTCGAGGGCGGAGACGATGCCGGGAACCGCGGCGACCGTACCGTTGTAGCCGCGGTCGGTGGGGTCCACCCGGTCGTGCAGCAGGATGATCCCTCCGGGACCGGTCTGGGCCAGGATCCGGCGGGTGATCAGCGCCGAGTCGGTGGTCTGGTAGTCGGACGCGCTGGCGCTCCACAGGACCTGCGCCATGCCGAGCTGCCGGCAGATCGCGGCGATGGCCGCGCTCGTACGGCCCTGCGGCGGGCGCAGCAGGACCGGCCGGCGGCCGATGACCTTTGCCACGGCATCGCGGCCCTGGGTGATCTCCTTGCGCGCGTCGGCCGGACTGATCGTGGTGAGGATCCGGTGGGACCAGGTGAGGGTCTCCACCTCGTGGCCTTCCGCGGCCATCCGCCTGACCGTTCCCGGGTGCCTCACGACATGGTTCTGGCCCAGCGTGAAGAACGTGGCGTGCGCGCCGTACCGGCGCAGGATGTCCAGGATGCGCGGGGTGCGGACGCTCGGCGAGTCGTCGAAGGTGAGCGCCACGCACTTCGCCTTCCGGCAGTCGACGGACCTGTCGGCGCTCCGGGCGAATCCGGCCGCCGCGCCGCTCGCCGACAGCGCCCGCTTCGTGCCCTCGACCCGCGACGTGACGTCGTTGCCATCGCAGCCGGACAGGGTGAACGCCAGCGCCGCCGCGGTCACCAGTGCGGTCGGCGCGCGCATCCGGTGCACCGACGTGGTCGCGTTCCGCGCGCGGCGTTCCCCGTCTGCCGGCGAAGGACCCCGGGCCCGCTCGGGCCGGAAAACACCCCGATGGGATAAACGAGGCATAGGGGGAGCCTAGCCCGGGCACGCACCGCGGGCACCCGGAGCCGGACGGCTCCAGGGCGACAGACCCGGGCCGGGGAGCCCGGACCGGGGTGGTCCACCGGCCCGCGGCGAGGGCCTCCGCGGCGGAGACGCCGAAGGCGGCGGTGGTATCGCGGATGCCGATCCGACCGCGCGCAGGCCGGCATGTCCTGGGAGGTGCCGTGACGGAGAGGGGTGAGCGTGGGCGGCGGCCGGTCGACGAAGGCCGTCGGTCAAGTCCGTGTGCGGGTGCCGCGCGGCCGACCGGGTCCTACTCTTGGTGCATGTCCGACTACACACCGGTGGTGAGTGCGGCCGCGACCAGTGGTCGCCCGGCGCGGCTCCGGTCCGCCGCACGGCCTTCCTCGCCGCCGATCCCGAGCGGGAGCGGCGGATGAACCCGGACGATCTTCCTGCGCCGGCCGAGGGGCTGGTGCTCACACACTTCTTCACCGTCTCCGACGTGCCGCGCTCCCGGGCGTTCTACGCCGACGTGCTGGGGGGAACGGTGGTGCTGGAGGAGAATCCCTGCATCATCAAGGTCGCCAACGGCTGGATCATCCTGAACCCCGGCGGCGGTCCCACCGACGACAAGCCCGACGTCGTACTGCGCCCACCGGACGACCCTCACACCGCCTCCAGCTTTCTGAACGTGCGAGTGGCCGACATTCACCGCTTTTACGACGAGGCCGTCGCGAAGGGAGCGGAGTTCCTCACCCCGCCCATCGACCGTTGCGCCGAGTTGCGTTGCTACCTGCGCGATCCGGACGGCTACCTCATCGAGGTGGGCCAGGCGACGGGGCTGCTCAAGGGCGAGCTGGCGCGCACCGACACCTGAACGGGAAGGTGGCCGCGGGGCGCCCCGACGGCGCGGTGCGCGGCTGCTGCAGGGCCTCAGCCGGAAGAGGGGTGGTGCTTGTGGGGCGGCAGCTGCGGGTCCGTCACTCCGCCCGGGCACGCCAGTGAGTCGACCTGCCATCCGGCGCGTCGGGCACCGGCCCGGTACGCGCTTTCGTAGAAGGCGAGCACGGCGGCACGCGGGTCGGCCTCGGTGCGGACCTCGCCGTACGGCAGTACGGCCAGGTGGCTGTTGTTCCGGGCGGTCCAGTGTGCCGCCGCGGGCCGGAGCGGGTCCTCGGTCAGGTGCGCCGGTTCCGGAGCGGTGTAGGAGTAGAACGCGGGCTCGGGGAAGGTGTCGTCTCCGAACCAGAAGCCAAAGCTGATCACCTCACGGGAGTACGCCTCCCGGGTGACCGGGTCGATCTGCTCGGGCTGTTCGATGCGACGATCGGAGAACCGGGTGTGCGCGATGTCGAAGGTGTGCCAGAAGTGGTGCACCGGGCTCACCTTCCCCGAATATCCGGCGGCGAATTCCTCCAGTACCGACGCCACCTGGCTGAGGACCCGCCAGTAGCGGTTGGCGTGCGAGGGATCGTAGGCCGCGTGCTCGGTGTCCTCGGCGAACGGCCGGCCGGAGTCGGGCAGGTCGAAGGGCCTGGGCACGTCGAGCCGCACCCGGATGCCCAGCGCGGCCAGCGAGTCCATGACCGCGTCGTGGAAGGACGCCACGGACTGGCCGATGAGCGGGACGGAGATCTCCCGGCCGTCCAGAGCCGAGACCACCAGCTGATGCGCGACGAAGTCGAAGTCCACCGTGAAGATCGGGTTGCCGTCGACCTGTCCCATCGGGCGAGTCGTGATACCGCGCCCCGTGAGGTGGAACGGGACGTTCCACCAGTGGTTGCGCCGGGTGCTGGCGGCGAGACGGACCTTCCCTACGATCTGCGCGAAGCGATGGAGCGTCTCTTTGGTGTCGCGCCACTCGGCGAGCGGGATCGGCGGGAACAGCTCCATGGTCATCACCCTTCCCTTGCGCCCGAGGCCCCCGACGGCCGGGCCGGGGCCTGGACGACCATGATGACCACGGCGGACAGGTGTGGCATCTCGTGAACCCGACAGGGGGAGAAGCGAGGGGTGGTGCCCGCCGGCGTCCGCTGGAACCAGGCACGCTCGACCCCCGCAGACGGCGCATGAGCCCCAGCAGGGTCAACGCCGACGACGGCACGGGCCGTTGCCGCGGTCGCGTGTCCGACAAGTCCCCTCCCGGCGTCGAAACTCATCGCCTGCCGTGCGCGAGCTCGTCGAGGAAGCCCGAGAGCAGGGTGTACAGAGTGCCGGGTTGCTCCAAGTGCAGGTCGTGACCGGTTCCGGGGATGCTGACGGCCTGGGTGACGGGTCCTTGACGGAGCATGCCGTCGACTTCGTGCGGCGCGATGGTGCCGGACTGGGCCAGAACCGCCAGGGTCGGGCACACGATCCGCTTCCACTCGTCCCAGAAGGAGCGTCGGGCATTCTCCGCCGGCGAGTTGGCCCTCACGTCCCGGTCGAAACGCGGCCACCAGCCACCATCGCGTTCTTCCAGGCCGGCTGCCCAGCCTTCGCCGACCGGGCCGCCGCCGAAGGAGGGAAGCAGCGGCCACCGGGTGACCGCGGCCCAGCACCCGCTCAACGACCGGGGAGCGTCGCTCGCCGTGGACAGGCGGTTCGGCCCGGGCACCGGCCGCAGCGGCATCGCGGCCTGCGGATACGTCTCCCTCGCCTCCCCGCGAGACGGAGCCGGACCCCACCGGACCGCCCGGCCCCACCAGATCACCAGGGGCAGTGACCGAATCCGCCGACGAAGTCCTTCAGGCCAGGGAGCACGTCAAAGGAGCCGGGCCTCGCTCGCCTTCGCGATGGCCTCGACCCGGTTGCGGGCGCCCAGCTTGTGCATCGCGGCCTGCAGATACGTCTTCACGGTGTTCCGCGTCAGGTTCAGCTCGGACGCGATCTCCGGATTGGTGTGCCCCATGGCGACCAGCCGCAACACGTCGTACTCCCGGCGCGTGATGCCGGCCTTCTTCAGCGAGCGGTGCGGGTCGGGGGCGTCGCCGCTGTCACCGAGCCGCGGGTCCGTCACCCGGCCGCCGGCGGCCACCGTGTGGATCGCGGCGGCGAGGTCCGGCGTCGCCGCGTCCTTCAGCAGGCACCCGTCGGCACCACGGGTCAGCGCGGTGCACACCGCCGCGTGGTCCCCGTACGCGGTGAAGACCAGCAACCGCACGGACGGCATCACCCGGCGCAGCCGGTCGATCGCCTCCGGGGCGAGCATGTCCGGCAGCCGCAGGTCGAGCAGGACCACGTCGGGCCGCAGCTCGGGCAGCAGCCGTACCGCCTCCTCGCCGGTCTGCGCACTGCCGACCACGGTGATCCGGGGATCGTTGCGCACCAGCAGCTGCACCCCGTCGCACACCACCGGGTGGTCGTCCACGACCATCACCCGCACCGGCCCGCGCCGTGCCGTCCGTCCGCTCACGGGCAGGGGATCCGTATCCGCACCGTGAGCCCGGCGTCGTCATGGGCGACCACCTGCAGGCTCCCTCCCAGTCGCGCCACGCGTTCCTCCACCGCGGTGAGCCCCATGCCTCCGGCCGCCCGCACCGTACCGCCTGCCGCACCGGAGGCCTCTCGCGGGTCCCCGGACCAGCCGACGCCGTCGTCGGCCACGACCGCCGTCAGGGTCCCGTCCGCCTCGGCGAGGCTCACCACGACCGAGGACGCGCGGGCGTGCTTCTCCACGTTCAGCAGCGCCTCCCGTACGGCCGTGAGGACCGCGCGGCAGCGGGCCGCGTCCAGCTCCGGAAGGTCCGTCAGGGTGAGCGAGCGGGTGGTGATCCCCGTCCGCGCCTGGAACGACCGGCAGTCCCCGGCGACCGCCGCCGGCAGCGAGCAGTCCGCAGGAGCGTCCGTCAGCGCCGCCAGCGAGCGCCGCAGCGCCGTCGAGGCCTCCGAGAGCTGCCGCTCCACGGTGCCCAGCCGCTCGGCGAACTCCAGCGTGGCGCCGGCGTCCGCCCGGAGGTCGCGCACCTGGGCGCCGATCGTGAACAGCATCGCCCCCACCGAGTCGTGCAGCGCCACTGCGATCCGCCGCCGCTCCGCCTGCGCCTCCGCGTCCCGCTGCGCCTGGGCCAGATCCGCCACCGTCAGCGCCAACGCCGTCGCGTCGGCGACCCCGGACAACGCGGTGACCGCGCGGTCGCCGAAGCCGGCGCGCTCCCGCCGGGCCACGTAGATCATCCCGATCACGCCGTTCTCGTCCCGGACGGGGACGCTCAGCATCGCGTGGATGCCCTCCGCGCCGATCGGCTCGTCGAAGTGGTGGGTGATCCCGCGGGAGCGCGCGTAGTCCCGCACCCGCCACGGCCGCTCGGTGGCGATCACCTTGCCGCCCAGTCCGAGGCCCGCCGGGACGACCAGGTTGTGCAGGCTCTCGCGCCGGGTGCCCGCCCACGAGCGCAGCACGGCCACCCCGCCGTCCTCGACGACGCCGACCAGGCCGATGTCGGCGCCGGTCACCTCGCGCGCCCTGCGTGAGGCCTCGCGCAGGGCCGCCGTGCGGTCGAGCAGGGCCAGCAGTGCCGCGTGCCGCGGGGGCAGCCCGCCGAAGGCGCCGTCCGTCGGGGACACGCCGCCCCTCCCGTCCCCGGGCGGCTCGCGGCGGCCGGACGGTCGTCCCGCGTCCGGCGCTGGTGGCCTGGTGCTCATGCCCTCCACTGTGGCATCCCGGGCGCGGGCCGGGCCATCCCGCCGGCCATGAGGGCTTCCCGTCCGGCCGAGGAAGTGTCCCCGGCGGCCGCGGGTGCTTCCCGTCCGGCCGAGGAAGTGTCCCCGGCGGTCGCGGGCGCTTCCTGTCCGGCCGTGGGGGTCTCCATCTGGAGGTGGTGGACGGCGCGCGGTGGTCGGATGATGGCTGATGAGCCGCCACCCCCTTCCGCCCCGGCAGCCCGGCGCCGGAGCGGATGTACCCCTGCGCGCGCGGGCGGGCCGTGCCGCGCGGACGGGACCACGAAGGAGTGAACCCGCAGATGGACGTCTACCGCGAGCTCCACCGGCGCAGCATCGCCGACCCCGGGACCTTCTGGACGGAGGCCGCCAAGGCCGTGACCTGGGACCGCGACCCGGTGCGCGTCCTGGACTCGGACCGGCCCCCCTTCCACCGCTGGTTCCCCGACGCCCGGATCAACACCTGCCGCAACGCCCTGGACCGCCACGTCGAGGCCGGCCACGGCGCCCGCACCGCCCTGATCCACGACAGCCCGGTCACCGGCACGAAGAGCAGCCTCACCTACACCGAACTGCTGGACCTGACCGCCCGGTTCGCGGGCGTGCTGCGCGGCCTCGGTGTCGGCAGGGGCGACCGGGTGATCATCTCCATGCCGATGGTGCCGCAGGCCGTGGTCGCGATGCTGGCCTGCGCCCGGCTCGGCGCCGTCCACTCCGTCGTCTTCGGCGGCTTCGCCGCGAAGGAACTCGCCGTGCGCATCGACGACGCCCGGCCCAAGGTCGTCGTCTCCGCCTCCTGCGGCGTCGAGGCCGGCCGCGTGGTGCCGTACCAGCCGATGCTCGACGAGGCGCTGCGTCTGGCCCGCCACACGCCCGAGCGCTGCGTGATCCTGCAGCGCCCGCAGGCCCCGGCCGACCTCACCGACCGGGACCTCGACTGGGACGAGGCGATGGCCGCCGCCGAACCCGCCGACTGCGTGACGGTCGCCGCGACCGACCCGCTGTACATCCTCTACACCTCGGGCACCACCGGCCGGCCCAAGGGCGTCGTCCGCGACAACGGCGGCCACGCCGTCGCCCTCGCCTGGAGCATGCGTCACATCTACGGCATCGGCCCCGGCGACGTGTGGTGGGCCGCCTCCGACGTCGGCTGGGTCGTCGGCCACTCCTACATCGTCTACGCCCCGCTGATCACCGGCGCCACGACCGTCGTCTACGAGGGCAAGCCCGTCGGCACCCCGGACGCGGGCGCCTTCTGGCGGGTGATCGCCGAGCACGGAGTGAAGGCCCTGTTCACCGCGCCCACCGCGATCCGCGCGATCAAGAAGCAGGACCCGGACGCGGCCCTGCTCGCCCGGCACGACCTGAGCGGCCTGCGCAGCCTCTTCCTCGCGGGCGAGCGCCTCGACACCGGCACGTACTCCTGGGCGACGCGCGCCCTCGGGGTGCCCGTCGTCGACAACTGGTGGCAGACCGAGACGGGCTGGCCCATCACCGCCGTCCCGCGCGGCGTCGAGGGCGTGGACATCCGGCCCGGCTCGCCCGGCGTGCCGATGCCCGGCTACGACCTGCGCATCCTCGACCCGAGCGGCCACGAGTGCGCCCCGGGCCAGGACGGCGCCGTGACCCTGCGGCTGCCGCTGCCGCCGGGCACCCTGCCGACGCTCTGGGAGGACGACGAGCGGTACGTGGCCTCGTACCTGTCCGCGTATCCGGGGCACTACCTCACCGGCGACGGCGGGCACGTCGACGAGGACGGCTACGTCTTCGTCACCGGCCGCACCGACGACGTCGTCAACGTCGCCGGGCACCGGCTGTCCACCGGCGTCATGGAGGAGGTCGTCGCAGCCCACCCCGATGTCGCGGAGTGCGCGGTGATCGCCGTGCGGGACGAGCTGAAGGGACAGGTGCCGCGGGCCCTGGTCGTCCTCAAGTCCGGCGCCGACACCACGCCCGACCGGCTGGAGCGGGAGATCGTCGCCGAGGTACGTGACCAGGTCGGCGCCGTCGCCTCCCTGAAGCAGGTCACCGTGGTGCCCGCGCTGCCGAAGACCCGCTCCGGGAAGATCCTGCGGGCGGCCATGCGCGACATCGCCGACGGCCGCGACACCCCGACGCCCGCCACGGTCGAGGACCCGGCCGTACTGCACGCACTGCGCCACACCCTCCGCCCCGAGGACTGAGCCGGGCCCCTCCCTCTCCGCCGCCCTGCGCGGGGGAGAGGCTCCCCCCACGTCGGGCGCGCACACCACGCCCCGCACCGCAGCCACCACCCGGCCGCGCCCCGCAGACCGGCGCGGCCGGCTGCGCACAACAACAGAGCACGACAGCAGAGCACGACAGCAGGAAGAGACGGACACAGACGGATGACGAACGGGTCCAGAATCCGGGACAGCAGGCTGGCACGCAGGATCGCCTCCGCCGACGAGGCGGCCGCGCTGATCCCGGCGGGCGCCACCGTCGGCATGAGCGGCTTCACCGGCGCCGGCTACCCGAAGGCGGTGCCGCAGGCGCTGGCGCGCCGCATCGCCGCGGCGGCCGAGGCCGGCGAACGGATGAGGGTCAGCGTGTGGACGGGCGCGTCCACCGCCCCCGAACTCGACGGCGTGCTCGCCGAGGCGGACGGCATCGACCTGCGGCTGCCGTACCAGTCGGACCCGACCACACGGCGCGAGATCAACGCCGGCCGGATGGAGTACCTCGACCTGCACCTCTCGCACGTGGCACAGATGGCCTGGCAGGGCTTCCTCGGCCCGCTGGACGTCGCCGTCGTCGAGGTCGGCGCGATCACCGAGGACGGCCGCCTCGTCCCGTCGTCGTCGGTCGGCAACAACAAGACCTGGATCGAACGCGCCGACACCGTGATCCTGGAGGTCAACTCCTGGCAGGCCGAGGCCCTGGAGGGCATGCACGACATCTACTACGGCACCGCCCTGCCCCCGCGGCGCGTCCCCGTGCCGATCATCCGGCCCACCGACCGCATCGGCACGCCCTACCTGCACTGCCCGCCGGAGAAGATCGCCGCGATCGTCGAGACCCACGCACCCGACCGCAACACCCCCTTCGCCGCACCCGACGAGACCTCCCGCCGCATCGCCGGTCACGTCCTGGACTTCCTGCGGGGCGAGGTGAAGCAGGGCAGGCTGCCGGAGAACCTGCTGCCGCTGCAGTCGGGCGTCGGGAACGTCGCCAACGCCGTACTCGCGGGCCTGGACGAGGGCCCGTTCGAACAGCTCACCGCCTACACCGAGGTCATCCAGGACGGGATGCTGGACCTCGTCGACAGCGGCAGACTCGTCGCCGTCTCGGCCACCGCGTTCTCGCTGAGCTCCGAGCGCGTCGAGCGGTTCAACGCCCGCGCCGCCGAGTACCGCGACCGGATCGTGCTCAGGCCGCAGGAGATCAGCAACCACCCCGAGGTCGTGCGCCGCCTGGGCTGCCTCGCCATGAACGGCATGATCGAGGCCGACCTCCACGGCAACGTCAACTCCACGCACATCATGGGCAGTCGTGTCCAGAACGGCATCGGAGGCTCCGGGGACTTCGCCCGCAACGGGCTCATCTCCTTCTTCCTCAGCCCGTCGACCGCGAAGAACGGTGCCATCTCGGCGATCGTCCCGATGGTGTCCCACGTCGACCACACCGAGCACGACGTCGACGTCGTCGTCACCGAGCAGGGCCTCGCCGACCTGCGCGGCCTGTCACCCAAGCAGCGCGCCCGCAGCATCATCGCCCACTGCGCCCATCCCGACTTCCGCCCGATGCTCGAGGACTACCACGAGCGGGCCCTGCGCGCCTCGCCCGGCCTGCACACCCCGCACCTGCTCGGCGAGGCGCTGTCCTGGCACACCCGCTACCTCGCCGAGGGCACCATGCGCGCCGGATGAGCGCCGGTCACGGAAGTGCCCGGCGCCACCGCCGCGCCGGCAGCCCCGTGCCCGGCCCGGGGCGGGGCCGGCCGTGCTCTCCCATGCCTGGCGGGAGCGGAGGGCGACCGCGCCCTGGAGGGCGTCCCGGCAGGCCAGGATGGCGGGGCGCCGGCCGCGGCAGGTACTGCGCCCCGACGGGCCGGGCACCGGCGATTTCCAGCCATCACGTCGTCGTGGATCATGGCCAGAGGGGCGCTGGTGCGATGTCGGTGCGGTGGTGAAGAATGCCGCCGAAAGAGAGATCAACTTTGCCCGTGCTGGGTAAGCGATCTTCAGTCCCGCCTTAAGGAAGGCTTCGCTGATGCAGCCCGTCCCCCGCCCGGCACAGGCCGTCGTCCTGCACTACCGCAGCCGCGCCGTCGCCCCGCTTCGCCCTCTGGACGCCGAGGATGCTGAACTGCTGCGCATCATTTCCGACCCCTGCACGCCCGTGTTCCTCACGGTGCACGCGGGCGGACGCCGCAGATACAGCTACTGGCAGCCGTTCGACGCCCACACCGGCAGGGGGAGTTGCTACGTCGCCCTGCCGACCGAGGCGTGCGACATACTGCGCTCCACCGGACGGATCACGCTGGGCGAGCCGCTCGTCGAACCGAGCAGGACGATCTACCGCATCCGGCTCGCCGACACCCTGACCGCTCCCCAGCGCCCGGTGCGGGCAACGGCCCACGCGGCATGACCGGCAGCCGACGGGATCCGTCGGCTGCCAATCTTCGCCGGGACAGCACACCTGGTACTCCAGCAGCGTGCGGCACGTCGCCGTAGCGCATGGAGTGCCACTGCCGACGGGCACGCCGCCACATGTCCTGGAGCGCTTGCCCGACGGCCTGTCGGGAAACCGCGTGACGGGTCACTTCCCCGACCGTCACGCACGTCATCCTGGCAGTCCCACCGACAACGCGGGCCCGCGCGGCCCCGGCCGTTCCTGAACCTCGCTCCCGAACTGCCGGGAAGCCGGGCTTGGACCGCACCATGGCCGGCGCGGCCGGACACGTGCTGCTGCCCGCCGACGGCGGCCACGGCCGGCGGCTCACCCCCCGGTCCGGCCCTCAAAGCCCCGACGCCCTCAAGGGCGTGCTGCGCGGCGACACCGACGATGAAGTGCCCGGAGCCCCGGACATGCCGCACCTGCGGTCCGCCCCGGCCGGCCCGCGCGACCGGAGGATATGCGATCACCCCGGTACCCGTGACGCAGGCCCTCCTCCCGGATGGGGGACATGTGCGGCCATGGCCGTCCTCGGAGCGCCGGCCTGCCGGCAAGCACTCGACCTGATCGGCCCGTTCCACGGCGCCCGCGCCGCCAATGCGGTACTACCGGTGAAATGGTCCTGTCACCGCGAAGGTCGTGCCGGGGCTGTAGCAGTTGACGTACATCGTCCTTCCGTCCGGTGCGAACGTGACGCCCGCGAACTCGCCCCACTCCGGGGCCTCGGGCGTGCCGATGTTCTGGCGGTTGCGGGCCATGGCGTACACCTCGCCGCGGCGGGTCACGCCGTACACGTGCTGCGTGCCGTCGCCGTCCTCGCAGACCATGAGGCCGCCGCCCGGGGCGAGGCAGATGTTGTCCGGCGACTCGCCGGGCAGCTGCACGTCCGTGTCCGGTCCGAAGACGACGACGAGCGTGAGGCGGCGTTTCGTGGGGTCGTAGCGCCAGACCTGCCCGAAGTGGTCCGCGGCGGAGCCCTCCGCCCTGTGCGCGAAGGAGGACACGAAGTACACGCACCTCCCGCCCCAGTAGCAGCCCTCCAGCTTCTGGGCGTGCGTGATGCCCTTCGGCCCGAAGTCCTGCAGGCGGATGGGGGTCTGGGCGGCGAGCGGGTCGGGGACGTCCACCCACTCGACGCCGTCGAAAGAGGCGCCCGTCTCCTGGACGGAGGAGAGGTCCGGTACGCCGGGGACGCGCATCGCCTGCAGCCGGCCGCCCGCGCGCAGCGAACCGACGCCGCCACGCGGCTTGTCGGGCAGGAACCGGTAGAAGAGACCGAAGGGCTTCTGGAAGGCGTCCTCGGTCTCGTAGACGACGCCCCGCTGGGGGTCGATCGCGATCGCTTCGTGCTGGAAGCGGCCCATGGCGGTGAGCGGTACGGCCCCGGTGCGGTGGGGATCGACCGGATCGACCTCGAAGGTGAAGCCGTGGTCCTTGGTGTAGCCGCTGGTGCCGGCTTTGTCCTCGTTCTCCTCGCAGGTCAGCCAGGTGCCCCAAGGGGTCGGCCCGCCCGCGCAGTTGACGGCCGTACCGGCGATCGCGACCCGCTCGGACACCACGCTGCCGCGGCCGTCCAGGGTCAGGGCCGTGCACCCGCCCTTGCCGGTGGGGTCGTAGGTGAGGCCCTCCACGGCCGGGACGGCGATCCGCGCCGTAGGGCGGTTCTCGTGGTTGCGTACGAGGTGCACGCGGCCGCCTCTGCCCGCGAAGGCGGACATGCCGTCGTGGTTGCTGGGAACGGCCCCCTCTCCGGAGCGGAGTTGGTCGCCCTCACGGGAGAGCACCCGGTAGCGGAAACCTTTTGGCAGATCGAGCAGGCCGTTCGGATCGGGGACGAGGGGTCCGTAGCCGGAGTGGCCGAACGCGCTCGCCGTACCCGTGAAGAGCTCCGAGAGGGCTCCGGTGAACGCGATGCCCACCCCCACGGCGCCGGAGCGGGCGAGCACTTGGCGTCGATTCGCCCAGCGGCTGTTCTCGGGTGTGCTGCCGTACCTGGTTTCGGACATGGGCCAACCTTCCTGTTGGCGGACAGGAACTGTGACCCCGCCGTGTCTACCACCTGACACCGACCTCGGGAACCACGCGTGTAGCACGTCCAACAGCCAGCCCCGGACGGGCTGTTGAACGCCCGGCCGGGACCGGCGCGATTTTCTCCCCTGCGCGGCGCCTCCCGGGCCACCACGGGCGCCGGACGGCAGAAGGCCGTCAAGAGCACGTTGCCCTCACACGGACAGCCTTCCTCGCAGTCCCATGTGACGTCGTGTCACTGCCCCACAAGAAGCGGATCAGGACCGAAAGTGAGCTGTCCCCGGTTCCGTCGACATCGGGCAGGTGCCTGGTGTCCCCATCCATGAGCAGGCCGAACTCGCCGCGGCTCGCAAGCGGATCGCGGAACTGGAGGCGGAATCGGCCGGCCATGGCCGGGCCACCGAGCCACTGGGGAGACCACCTTCCCCAAAGGTGGTCCGAAGTGTCCGCGTGATGGCCGGCGAGGGCCATTGCGTGCAGCGGGCCTGCCGTACCCACCGCGGCCCTGGCCACGAACGTCCTGGCCACGGCGATCGACAACCGTGCGCAAGCCGGTCGATCATGACCGAAGACGGCCCCTGCGCGGGCGAGGGTGTCAGCCGTTGAGCGTCGAGTCGCGGGCGATCAGGTGGGGACGCAGTCGTTTCGAGCGGACGCGTCGTCCGTGCAGGCGGTCGATGAGCAGACCCATGGCCTGCTCACCCATCTCGAACATCGGTGAGTGGATCGTGGTGAGGGGCACGGGCATGTCCGCGGCGACGGGGATGTCGTTGTATCCGACGACGGCCACGTCGCTGCCGGGTCGCAGTCCGTGCTCCCGCAGGGCCCCGATGACGCCGATGGCGGCGGTGTCGTTGACCGCGAAGATGGCCGTGGGGCGCGGGTCGAGGCCGAGCAGCGCTGCGCCTGCGGCGTGGCCGCCTGCGGTGTCGAAGCGGGAGGGGAGGACGTACTCCGGGGGGAGGGGGAGGCCGGCTTCGGCGTAGCGGCGGACGAAACCGGTGGTGCGCTCCACTCCGGTGCTCGCGTAGGGCTCCCCGGCGGCGACTCCCACGCAGTGGTGACCGAGTTGGAGGAGGTGCTCGGCGGCCAGCCGTCCGCCGAGGAGATCGTCGGTGGTGACGGACAGGTGTCCTGGCAGGCGCCGTGAGACGAGGACGTAGGGGATGTTCCTGCGGGTGAGGTTTTTCACCAGGTCGTCGCCGTCGAGCCGTGCGTCCCCCAGGACGATGCCGGCCACCCGCCGTGCCAGTAGCTCTTCGAGGCGTTCACGCCGTAGGGCCGGGTCGTCGGTGGTGTTGGCGACGAAGGTGTTGTAGCCGTGCTGGGCGGCGGCCGCGTCGAGCCCCTCGTAGATGCGCGCCAGGACGAAGTCGGTCAGGCGGGGGACCAGTACGCCGAAGATGCTGCTGCGGCCGGTGCGCAGGGCGGTGGCGGCGGGATCCCGCTGGTAGCCGAGCTCCGCGGCGAGTGCGCGGATGCGCTGTGCCGTGGCGGGGCCGACGCCGTTCGCCTCCGGGGTGAGTGCCCGCGAGACGGTCGAGACGTGCACCCCCGCGCGCGCGGCGATGGCGGCCAGGGTGACGGGTTCGTCGCCGCGGGGCGGCGGGACATCGGAGGTCACATACCCGTTTGTACCTCATGTCGCAGATGTCCGAGGTGCAAATTCGGGCATATGCCAACAAAACCTCTTGGCGTCGCGCAAACGTTTGTGTAACCTCGGTCACATCGCACGCAAACGTTTGCGGTCCGGTTTCCAGCTCCGGAGGGCTCCTGTGCCACGTTTTCGTCTGATCGCAACCGGCGGCACCATCGCCAGTCGCCACTCGCCACTCGGTCTGCTGGCAGGTGCCACCGGCGCGGAACTCCTGGCGCAGAGCGGGCTCGGCGCGCTGGACGTGGAGATCGACGACTTCACGACCCAGGGCAGTTACGCCTTCTCGCTGGCCGACCTTCTCGCCCTCGCGCGGCGGACCCGTGACGCGCTGGCCGGGGGAGCCGACGCCGTGGTCATCACGCACGGCACCGACACGATGGAGGAGTCCGCGTTCCTGCTCGACCTCTTCCACGGCGACCGGCGGCCGGTGGTCCTCACCGGTGCGCAGCGTCCTTTCGACAGTCCCGCACCGGACGGCCCGGCCAACCTCGCCGCGGCTTTCGCGGTGGCGGCCAGTGCGCATGCCCGGGGGCTGGGTTCTCTGCTGGTCTTCGACGGCTCGGCCTGGCAGGCGCGGGGAGTGCGCAAGGTGGAGACCTTGGCCTCCGGCGCGTTCGGCTCGCCCGGGCGCGGCCCGTGTCTGCGGGTGGCCCCGGACGGTGTCCTGCCGCTGGGAGCGCAGCCGCGGCCGCCCGCCTTCGATCTCGACGCCGTGGATGAGCTGCCACGGGTCGACGTCGTGGCCGCCTACGCGGGCTGCGACGGAGCGCTGCTGGACGCCGCGGTCGCCGCCGGCGCCCGTGGCGTGGTGCTGCAGGCGCTGGGAGCGGGCAACGCCTGCCCCGCGGTGGTCCAGACCGTGAAGCGGCTGGTGGCCAGGGGCGTTCCGGTCCTGGTGTGCAGCCGGGCGTTCAGCGGGCCGGTCACCCCGCTCTACACCGCCGGTGGCGGTGCGGACCTGGACCGCGCCGGTGCGGTCTTCGCCGGTGACCTCAGCCCGTGGCAGGCCCGGTTGCTGCTGTCCGTGGCCCTCACCCACAAGCCGGAAGATCCGGGACCGGTCATCTCGCAGTGGCTCCGGCGGCCGTCACCCGACGGAGTCTGAGCAGTCTGACCTCACATTCGGCCCGGCGCCGTGCGGCACCGGTGCGCCAGAGCAAGGAGCATCATGAGTAAAGAGATCTTCGTGTCCTTCGGTGTGGACATCGACGCGGTGGCCGGCTGGCTCGGCTCCTACGGCGGAGAGGACTCTCCCGACGACATCTCCCGCGGCCTGTTCGCCGGGGAGGTCGGAGTTCCCCGTCTGCTGGAACTCTTCCGCCGCTTCGGCCTCACCCAGACCTTCTTCTGGCCGGGGCACTCGATCGAGACCTTCCCCGAGCAGTTCGACGCCTGCGTCGCGGCCGGTCACGAGATCGGCGTGCACGGTTACTCGCACGAGAACCCGATCGCGATGAGCCGCGAGCAGGAGTCGACGGTCCTGGACCACTGCATCGACCTGATCGAGTCACGGACCGGCCGGCGCCCCACCGGGTACGTGGCGCCCTGGTGGGAGTTCAGCCCGGTCACCAACGAACTGCTGCTCGAGCGCGGCATCACCTACGACCACTCGCTGATGCACCGGGACTTCGAGCCGTACTACGTACGCGTCGGCGACACCTGGACCAAGATCGATTACGATGCGCCGGCCGAGTCGTGGATGAAGCCGCTCCGGCGCGGCCGGGAGACCGACCTCATCGAGATCCCGGCCAACTGGTACCTGGACGACCTGCCTCCGATGATGTTCGTCAAGGCCAGCCCCAACAGCCACGGCTTCGTCAGCCCCCGCGACATCGAAACCATGTGGCGCGACCAGTTCGACTGGGTCCACCGCGAGATGGACTACGCCGCGTTCACCATGACCATCCACCCGGACGTGTCCGGCAGGCCTCAGGTGCTCATGGCCCTCGAGCGACTGGTCGAGCACATCAATTCCCACGATGGCGTCCAGTGGACCACCTTCGACGCGATCGCCACCGACTTCGCCAAGCGCACCCCCCGAAAGGCCTGATCCGTGACCTCTGCCCCGCCTGCCCGGGACATCCCGGCCTGGGAACGCCCCGTGACCCCGCGCACCCTGCTGCGTGTGTCCGTCGTGTGCTTCCTGGCCTGGGTGTTCTCCGTCTACGACTACACCCTCTTCGGCACGCTCCTGCCCAAGATCGCCGACAGCTTCGGCTGGTCTCCGGCAAAGGCCACCAGCGTGGCCACCTGGGTGACGGTCGGCACGTTCGTCATCGCACTGAGCGTCGGACCGCTGCTGGACCGAGTGGGCCGCAAGCGCGCCCTGGTCATCGCCATCATCGGGGCCGCCCTCAGCTCGGGCTTCACCGGCCTGGCGGCCGGGGCCGTCACTCTGGTCCTCATCCGCGCCTTCTCCGGCTTCGGATACTCCGAGGAACTGGTCAACACCGTCTACCTCAACGAGATGTACGGCAAGGCCCGCCGTCGTGGCTTCATGTACAGCTTCGTGCAGAGCGGATGGCCCGTCGGCGCCCTGGTCTCGGCCGGGCTGACCGCCGTGCTGCTGCCGGCCGTCGGATGGCGCTGGTCCTTCGTCATCGCCGTCATCCCCTCCATCCTGGTCGCGCTGGCGGCCACCAGGCTGCCCGAGTCCCCGGCGTTCGCGGCTCTCACCGAGGTCCGCCGGCTCCGGTCGGACGGCCACGCCGCCGAAGCCGACGACCTCGCCCAGCGGGTCGGCCTGACGGTGTCCGGCGAGGCCAAGGCCACCCTGAGGGACGTCTTCGCCCCGGGGCTGCGACGCCACACCATCTGCCTGTCGCTGGCGTGGCTGTTCAACTGGATGGCCATCCAGGTGTTCTCCGTGCTCGGCACCACCGTCCTCACCCAGGGCAAGCACGTGTCCTTCAACAACGCGCTGCTCGTCCTGGTGCTGGCCAATGCCGTCGGCTTCGCCGGCTATCTGTTCCACGGCTTCATCGGTGACCGCATCGGCCGCCGCACCACCATCATCGCCGGCTGGACCGTCGGCGCCGTCCTCACCGGCGTCATGCTCCTGGGCCCCTCGACCAGCACTTTCGTGATCCCCCTGTACGCGCTGTCGCTGTTCTTCCTCACCGGCCCCTACGCGGCACTGCTGTTCTACATGGGCGAGTCCTTCCCCGCACAGGTACGCGGCCTCGGACCCAACGTCGCGCACACGATGGGCCCCGTCGGCGCGATCGTGGGTTCCGCGGTACTGAGCGTCCTGCTCGCACTCGGGACCTCCATGACCGTGGCGGCCCTGATCGCCGGCTCCGTCTTCATGCTCGCCTCCGGCCTGGTCATGCTCGGCACCCGCCACGTCGACCAGGACCACCACATCGCAGTGTTCCACCACACCGCACAGGAAGGCGCTGCCGCATGACCGCACCCCGGCACGATTCCGCCACCCCGGTCCGGGACGACGGCCTGGCGGGCAGGGTCGCCGTCATCACCGGAGGCGCCAGCGGCATCGGCAAGGCCCTGGCCATCTCCTTCGCCCGCGCCGGCACCCTGAGCGTGCTCGGCCACTACCCCGAGGACCCGCACGACGTACGCAAGGCCGTCAACGAGGTCGAGGCCGCCGGAGGGCAGGCCGTAGCGGTCGACGTCGACGTGCGCGACCCGCACCGGACGGACGCGCTGGCGCAGGCAGCCGTGGACCACTACGGCCGTCTCGACATCGCCGTCGCAGCGGCCGGAATCCTGCGCCGCGCTCCGCTCATCGAGCTCAGCGACCAGGCGTGGGAGGACATGCTCTCCGTCGATCTCACCGGCGTGCTGCGTACCTTCCGCTCCGCGGCGCGCGTGATGACGGGTCCGGGAGCGATGGTGGCCATCTCCTCGATCGCCGGCGGCGTCTACGGCTGGGAGGACCACGCCCACTACGCCGCCGCGAAGTCCGGTGTGCTGGGGCTGTGCCGCTCACTGGCCGTGGAACTCGCCCCCCGTCACATCCGCGTCAACTGCGTCATCCCCGGCCTCATCGAAAGCCCCCAGTCGCTCGACCCCGTCAACTCACTCGGTCCCCAGGGCCTGGCCGACGCCGGCCGGCTGATCCCCGCCGGACGCGTGGGCACAGCCGATGAGGCCGCGCGCGCCATCCGGTTCCTGGCCGGCGACGACGCCGCCTACATCACCGGGCAGCAACTCGTCGTCGACGGCGGGCTCACCGTCCGCTGGCCCAGCTGAAAGAAGACACGATGAGTCACTCACTCCACCAACGCACCGCCCTGATCACCGGGGCCGCCGGCGGGATCGGCGCAGCCATCGCGGATGCCTTCGCCGCCGAGGGAGCCCATCTCTTCCTCGCCGACCGCAACCCGGACGGAGCCGAGGCGACCGCGAACAGGGCTCGCGCAGGGGGAACCAAGGCCACGGCCTACCAGGTCGACGTCACCGACGCGGACGCCACCCGCGCCATGGTCGATGCGGCACACGCGGAATCCGGGCGCATCGACATCCTCGTCAACTGCGCCGGACTGCTCACCGAGGTGCCCTTCGTCGAGATGCCACTCGACACCTGGGACAAAATGATCGACGTCGACCTGCGCAGCGTCTTCCTCTGCTGCCGCTGGACAGCACCGATCATGGTCGAGCAAGGCGCCGGCCGCATCATCAACATCTCCTCCCAACTCGCGCTGAAGGGCGGTGAAAGCCTGGTGCACTACTGCGCGGCCAAGGCCGGCGTCATCGGCCTGACCAAGGCCCTCGCCCGCGAGCTCGCCCCGCACGGTGTCCTGGTCAACGCCATTGCCCCGGGCCCCATCGAGACACCACTCGTGGACGGGATCAGCGAGGAGTGGAAGACAGCCAAGCAGGCCGAACTCCCCCTGGGGCGCTTCGGTCTCCCCGCGGAGGTCGCACCGACCGCCGTCCTCCTCGCCGGCGACCCCTCGGGCAACCTGTATGTCGGCCAGGTCCTCGGCCCCAACAGCGGCGACGTCATGCCCTGAAGGAAGAAGCAGACACATGTGCGGTGCGTGCGGAACCGGAACGATCCGTCCCCCCTGGGAGGTCCTCCTCGCCGGCGACCGCCCTGCCGACCGGCGGCGACGGGCAACCGCCGCCGCCCGGACAGCAGACGGACGCGTCAAGGTCACACCGTGGGGCGCCGCCGGCTACCTGCTCACCCCGACGACGGGACCGATCAGGACCTGTCCCGACCTCGACGCCCTCGCCCTCGGCCTGCTCCCACACCTGCGCCTTTCCATGCCGGCGTGCAGCCCGTGCCACCATCCAGGAGACCAGCACCTGGTGAACCTTCCCACCGGTACGGACCGCCAGCGTCTTGCCGTCTGGTCGGCGCTGGCCACCGCCCACCGCCACGCCGGCCCACTCACCATCGAGATTCACACGTGCTGCCCGGGCCCACGCACCAACACCCTCACCCCCGCAGTCGTTTCAGACCATCACCGCGTCCGCGTCTCTCGTACCGGCACCGCCCGGCCGAGCATGCTGCTTCGCGGACCGCATGCCGCACAGTATGGAAACCACCTGCTCAACTACCTCGACGGCAGCCCCTCCAAGACCGCGCCGAACCCCAACGCACCTTCCGAATCGGGTGTTTCGGGGTCTGGCTGAGGCTGACCCTGCCGGCGTCCCCCGTATGCGGCGGCAGACCGGGAGGCATGAGATACGCAGACGGCGGCGGGGTGAACGCCTGGGAACGCGCACGGCGTGAGGCGGTGCGCCTGCGGGCGGCTGAGCTGCTCGCGGCCGTGGTCGGCGCCCCGGAGGTGGTCCGGCAGCTGCGGGTGTCACCGAAGCCGGCCTGCCGGCGGCGGCGGAACCAGGCCGTCGGCGGCCCGGCGGCTCAGGCCTCCACCGGACCGGGCGGACAGCGGTGCAGGTCCGGCCCTGCTCTGCGCGAGAAGCCGGCCGGGCCCTGCTGGAGCAGGGCCCGGCCGCGCACGGCTGGGACGAGGACCAGGTGCGGACCGGTGCCCGGGCGGCGACCCTGATCGGCCGGAAGTTCCACGTCCCCTCCAGCGTCTCGGTGCGACCCGGCTGATGCGCCGGTTCGGCTTCACCCCGTGGACGCCCGCCCGGCGGACCGCCGGGCGCGACGATGCGGCGGTGACCGCCTGGAAGGAAGACACCTGGCCGGAGGTAAAAGGCCCCGAGCGGCCACCGGCGGCCGGCTCAGCTACGAGGACGAGGCCGGCCGGCATCAGCGGCCGCCCACCGGGCGCACCGCGGGGGCCGGCGCGGCCGCACCCCGGTGGTGATGGTGTCCAGCCGCAGGCCGGCCCGCATCTCCATCGTGGGCTTGATCGCGCTGCGGCCCGGCTCCCGGACCCGGCTGTGCTGCCGGATCCGCGTTCACCAAGGCCACAGGGGTGAGCGGCGCAGCCTGCCGGAGGCCGACTCCATACGGCCGGCCGACAGCGACCCCAACTGCTGCCGGCTCCGATCGTGCTGGTCTGGGGCCGGCTCAGCACCCCTCACCGGTTGGAGGCTGTTGCCTTTCCGGTCTTGGAGCTTGACGGTCGAACGAGAGCTCAACACGATTCGTGATCGTGGTTCGTACGCTGACCGGCCTCGTGGTCGCCCGCCCCGGACGGATCTCCAGCGTCTCGTACGGCACCCGGGCCGCATGCGCGGCGTGCGGCGCCCGCAGCCCCGCCACTGACGGCACGTCGGGAGCCGCGACACCAGTCGCTCCGGACCGCGGCCGACATCCACCTCCGGCATGCCCTGGACTTCGGTCAGCACCGGTGACTTCCAGTCAACTTCGGTTGTATCAGAGGCAGATCGGTGCGCTCGGCGCCCATTCACGGGCGGCGTCGGCGCCGAAGATTCCCGTCAAACCCATTACCAAGCTTGTACTGAGCAGATACCTTTCTCCTTGCCGGTGGCAGGGGGGGCGGAGCGATCCGGCCGTCCCTGCCTGCCCCGGAGTACCGCCGTACGTCGTTCGGCCTGTTTTCGGCCATCACTCCTGCCTCTCATGGACCGCCGGAAGGAAGCGTTTTGAACGCTCGTAACCGCCGCACCACGGTAGCCGCCGTATCCGTCGCAGGGCTCATAGCGCCCCTGCTGCTGATCGGATCGGGCACCGCCTCCGCCCACAGCGACCCTGCCAAGGAGGCTGCCAAGCTCGCGAAGAAGCTCACCAAGAAGAGCACCGCCAAGGATGCCTACGAGCATCTGAGACAGTTCCAGCGGATCGCCGACAAGAACGGGAACACCCGGGTGGCCGGGTCGAAGGGACACCGGCAGTCGGCCGAGTACGTCGAAGGCCTGCTGCGGAAGGCCGGGTACTCGGTGACCCGGAACGAGTTCGACTTCCCGTTCACCGAGACGCTGGCGGAGAGCCTGCGGGTGGTGTCGCCGCAGCAGCAGGACATCCCGGTGATCGCCATGACGTACTCCGCCAGCAGCCCGGTCGGCGGCATCACCGCCCCGGTCGCGGTGGTGCCGGTCGACGCCACCACCGGCTGCGAGCCGGAGGACTACGCCCCCGGGACGTTCACCGGCAAGATCGCGCTGATCAAGCGCGGCGGCTGCACCTTCGCGGAGAAGCAGGAGACCGCCGCCGGTGCGGGCGCCGTCGGCGCGATCATCTACAACAACACCGAGGGCGCGCTCAACGGCACCCTGGGAGACCCGTCCGTCGCCAGGATCCCGGCCGGCGGAGTCACGCAGGCGGACGGCGAGGCGCTCGCGGCCAAGGCCGCCGCCGGCGCAGTGACCGTCAACCTGGAGATCCGCACCTTCGCGGAGACCCGGCACACCTACAACGTGATCGCCGAGACCAAGGGCGGCGACCCCGGCAACGTGGTGATGTTCGGCGCCCACCTGGACTCGGTGGCGGCGGGCCCGGGCATCAACGACAACGGCTCCGGTTCCGCCGGCATCCTCGACGTGGCCCTGAACCTCGCCCACGAGAAGACCAAGAACAAGGTGCGCTTCGCCTGGTGGTCGGCTGAGGAGTTCGGCCTGCTGGGCTCGGAGGCGTACGTCAACAGCCTCTCGGCGGCGGACCTCGCGAAGGTCAAGCTGTACCTGAACTTCGACATGATCGCCTCGCCGAACTACGCCCAGTTCGTCTACGACGGTGACGACTCCGACCAGGTCGGTGCCGGCCCCGGCCCGAAGGGCTCGGCGCAGCTGGAGCGGCAGATCACCGACTACCTGGACAGCCGGGGCATCCCGCACGAGGGCACCGACTTCACCGGCCGGTCGGACTACGGGCCGTTCATCGAGGTGGGCATCCCCTCGGGCGGCACCTTCACCGGCGCCGAGGGCGTCAAGACGGCCGCGCAGGCAAAGGTGTACGGCGGTAAGGCCGGTGTCGCGTACGACGCCTGCTACCACGCCGCCTGCGACAACCTGAAGAACATCAACATGAAGGCGTTCGACGTCAACATCGACGTCATCGCCAATGCGGCGGGCCAGTACGCCTGGGACACCAGCCTCCTGAGCAAGCCGGTGGCACCGCGGAACACCAAGGGCTCGGCGGGCAGCGGCGGTGGCCTGCACGAGGGCCACGACCACGAGGTCACCGAGTAACTCCCGTCACACACAAGGGGAGGGCCGGACTGTCCGGCCCTCCCCTTCGACGCTGCGGCGGAAGGCGCAGTCGCTACGGTTCCTTGCGGAGGGAGACCCTGGCGGGCGCCTTCGCCCTGCGGCAGGCGCGCCGCACCCGCCGCCACAGGGCCTTCACACCATCCACCAGGAACTCGACGACCAGGTCCACGACGAACTCCATGAGGAGCCTGAGGATCTGGGTCACCAGCCAGATGACGCCCCTGACGACCAGACGCACGGCATGGCCGATGACCTCGTCCATCTCTCTCCCGGCTTCCGGACCCGGTGCACCGGGTCCGGCTACAGACACCCAACCGGCCGTCCGCCCGCACATGAGGGCGGCAGGGCGAGGCTACGGGAGGTCAGGGGCGTCCGGGCCGGTTCTCCGCGAGGTTCAGCCGGCCCCGAGGGCGTCGGAGCCGAGGCCGAGTGCACGGGCGAGCGCCTCATCGGTCCACGCCTGTACGGCCGTGCCGCGGCAGGCGGGCCGGGACAGTCGAACTCGCCCGCGAAGCCGGGCCACGCCGAATCCACCGGCCGGCCGACCGCGCGGACGAGACCGGGCAGCTGGTACAGGAGGACGTCCTGGGGTTCGGGGAGTATCCGAGCAGGGATGACCGCCACGGCGTTCAGTTTCCTGAGCGCCTGTCTCCGGGCCCTGCCTGTGTGCACGTCAGGACGGCGGAGTGCCGTCGCCGCAGATGCCGATGCGCGGGTGCGTCCCCCTCGGACCAGATCACTCGAACCTGACCGTTCACCCAAAGCCGCGCCTCCTCCGATCTCTTGAGTCGTCGCTCTTCGGAAAACGCGCGTGCGTACAGGATCTCGACCGTGCCAGGATGGCGTCGGGAAGCGAGGTCTCGTGGACGAGTTGAGGCGATTCCGCCTGGCGCTGGTCGCGTGGGCGGCCGGCGGAGCGGAGGCGAGTGCTGCCGCCGCGGTGGCGCGGGAGCTGGCCGGCGGTGTGCGCACGATCGTGCTCGTCGAGGGGAGCAGTGATCAGGTCGCGCTCGAAGCGCTGGCCACGCGCTACGGCCGCGACCTCGGTGCAGAGGGCGTCGCGGTAGTACCGCTGGGAGGTGCGACGAGCATCGGGCGTTTCCTGGACGTGTGCGGTCCTTTGGGGCTCGGCCTCCCGCTGGCCGGTCTCTGCGACATCGGCGAGGAGCGGCATTTCCGGCGTCATCTTGAGCGGGTCGGGCTCGGATCCGGTCTCGCGCACGCCGAACTGGAGACGCTCGGGTTCCATGTGTGCGTCGCCGACCTGGAGGACGAGCTGATCCGCGCTGTCGGGGCCGAGGGCGTGCGGCAGGTGATCGAGGCCCAGGGCGAGACGCGCCCCTTCCGCACCTTCCAGGGCCAGCCGGCACAGCGGGAACGCCCCGTGGAACACCAACTGCGGCGCTTCATGGGCACGCACAGCGGTCGCAAGGCGCTCTACGCGCAGGCTCTGGTCGCGCACCTGCACCTCGAGCGCGTTCCCCGGCCGCTGGAGCGGCTCCTCACGCACGTCTGACACGGCGACGTCAACGCCGTCGCCGTGCCGGCGTGCGGCCCCCGTCAGAGGAACGGAGGACCGGCGTCACTGGCCCCTTATCGAGCCATCGGTGCCCGGTGCATGAAGCCGACAGCCTGACCTGCCCCGCTTGCGACCCGCGCCCGGCGGCGAGGAACTGACCGACACCGACTGCACGGGAACGTGCGGTTACCGGCTGCTGCCGGCCTGGCGGCCCGCCCTCACTTCAGGTGCCGGCCGAAGAACCGGTTCCCGTCCTCCACCTCGAACCACGGGGTGCCGGTGTGCCCGCCCAGATTGGCGTGCAGCGTCTTCTCCTTGGTGCCGAAGGCGTCGAACAGGTCCAGGGCCCGCTGCCGGGGGTTCCCTTCGTCGTCCCACTGCAGCAGGAACAGCAGCGGGATGGTGACCTGCCGGGCCTCCTCGCGCTGGGCGCGGGGCACGTAACCCCCGGCGAAGAAACCGGCGGCCGCGATGCGCGGCTCGACCACCGCCAGCCGAATGCCGACGGCGGTCCACCCCGAGTACCCGACCGGGCCGCCGATCTCGGGCAGCGCAAGGAGGGCGTCCAGGGTGGTCCGCCATTCCGGGACCGCCTTCTCGACCAGCGGGCCGACGAAGGACTCGAAGATCTCGTCGACCGGCTCGCCGGCCTGCATCGCCCGGCGGAGGTCGGCGCGAGCCTGCTCGTCGGCGGCGGAACGGGGCCGGTCACCGCACCCGGGGGCGTCGATGGCGGCCACCGCGTAGCCGTACGCCGCGGACTGCCGGGCCCGGGCCACCAGCCGGGATTCCCCCTTGGGCAGGCCGTTGTTGTGGGCCATCAGGATCAGCGGGGCCGGTGCGGATCCAGGCGTCCACAGGGTGCCGGGGATCTCGCCGAGGGTGAACTCGCGTTCGAGGACGCCGTCGTCGAGGCGCTGTTCGGAAGTGAATTGCATGGTCGTACCTTTCGGGAGTGCTCTGGAACGGCGCTCCCGGACGACCTATCGCCCGACCGTGACCCCGGAGGGGAGCACCCATGTCGATACTGCGTTCACGGGTACCACCTCCTCGTTCTCTCGCACGGCCTCCGGAAACGTAGCAGTGGCCGCGGTGGTCCGCCAAACGGGTTCTTGCGCGGGTAAGACCAGAACCTTGGTCCCGGCACAGCGCGTTGAAGCAGGAACCCACCGAGACGGTCAGCCGACCGTGGCAGGAATCCCCGTCCTTCAGAGCGGGGAGGACGCCAAGTGTTTCTCCTCACGAGCTTCGAGCTCTGGACTGCCGACATGGACACGGCGTGCGCCCGTACGGTCCGGCGGTGTCTCATCCGGCCCAGACCATCGCCGTTCACAAGGACGCCGTCCGGAACCGGCTTGGGGCGGCGGAACACCGGCGGCGACGGGCGGCCAGCGGTCCACACCCGCTGCGCCTCGCCGACAGGCGCCGTCACCGCCTTCAGCGACACCCACCAGCAGCCCACTCCTGGACGAGCCCCCCTCACGCCGGATCCTGCGCACCCGCGTCCTTGGCGGCACCATCGATGAATACGGATACGCCGCTTGACGTGCAGCGGTGATTCTCCGAGCCCTGCAGGTTGAGCCCTCTTGCAGGATGCGCACAGAGACTCCTGGCCTTCGTGGATGTTCTGTCGGCACGCACAAGGACGACCGGCCGGGGTCAGCTGCGCGAGGTGGTTTCCCGGACCCAGGGCAGCGCGAACCGCTCCATCAGCACCAGCGCAAAGTAGAGCAGTATGCTCATCAGCCCGATCAGAATGATCGCCACCCAGGCAGTGGCGGCGTCGCCGACCCCGCCGGCCTGCACGATCAGATAGCCCAGCCCCCTCTCACCGGCCTGGAACTCGCCGATGACCGCGCCGATCGCGGCGAGCGGCATGGCCACCTTCAGCCCGACGAAGATCTGCGGCAGCGCGGCGGGCAGCCGTACCTTCCGGAACGCCTGCCAGCGCGAGGCGTCCAGCGAGCGCGCCAGCTCGGCCAGGTCCGCCGGGGTCGACGTGAGGCCGGTCGCGGTGGAGAGCACGATCGGGAAGAAGCAGAGCAGAAAGACCATGGTCAGGACCGGCTTTTGCCCCCAGCCGAGCGCTCCCACGAGCAGCGGCCCGAGCGCGATCTTCGGAACCGCGTTGACGGCGACCAGCAGCGGCGTGAACATCCGCTCCAACAACCGCGAGCCGGCCAGTGAAAGCCCGATCAGAACTCCGCAGGCGGTGGAGAGCGCGAAGCCTGCAAGCGTCTCCACCGTGGTGTCGCCGGTGTGCTCCAGGAACCGGGCCGGGGCTGCTGTGAACGCCGAGAGCACGGCACCGGGCGGCGGCAGCACCGCCGGGTGGACCACCTTCAGCACCGACGTGAGCAGCCACCACACGCCGAGGGCGGCCAGCAGCCCGGCCGAGGGCAGTAGTACGGTGCCGGTACCCGCCCCGCGCTGCAGGCCGGATCGCGGCACCGGCACCGGCTTCGGGTCCGCCGCCGAGGTCTGCTGCGGCGAGAGTTCGGTCATCTCATCCTCCTCGGGCCACCCGGCACTCCTTTCCCGGGCCGCTCAGCGCGGAGTCGGGACGGCAGTGCCGATGCTCCCCGCCGGTCGCCGACGGGGAGCACACGTGCGGGCAACCAGTGTGATCAGGCTTTCGGTACGAGGTCGAAGTCGATGATCTGCTCAGGGGTCATGCCCTGCGGCAGCGCACCCGCGTCCTGCAGGATCGCGATGCTTTTCGCGACCCGCCCGGAGTCCAGCGTCCCGATCGCGGAGCCGGAACCGCCAGGCGCGACGTACGCGGCCATCAGGTCCAACTCGGCTGCCGCAGCAGCCGGGTTCGTCGCGTCCACGTTCCGCTTCAGGATCTCGGCGGCCTCCTTCGAGTTGGCCAGGCTGTACTCCAGGCCCTTGAGCAGCGCGGTGGTGAACCGCTTCACCGTCTCCGGCTTCTGCTCGGCGGTCTTCGTCGAGGTGATCAGTACGTTTCCGTAGAGATCGGGTATCACGTCGCTGTACGGCAGCAGGACGGCCTTCTTCTTGGTCACCGCCTCGACGGTCGGCTTGCCCACCACGAACTGGCCGATGCCGTCCACCGAGCCGCTGGCGAGCGTGCCCATCAGGGTCTGCGCGTCGCCGTTGACCCAGGTCACCTTGCCGGCGTCCATCCCGGCCAGTCGGGCGTACGTCGGGAAGAGGTTGCGTACGACGGAGCCGGGTGTGTCGGCCAGACGCTTGCCCTCGAGGTCCTTCGGGGCGGCGATGCCCTTGCCCTCGGTGGTGGCGATCGCGGCCATGGTGCGCTGCTGGATGGCGGCCACCGCGACGAAGTCCTTCGCCTGGCCGCCGCCCATCTGCAACAGACCGCCCGTCAGGTCGATCGGGCCGAACTGCGCCTGGCCGCTCACGACGGCCGCAATCACGCCCCCGGTGCCCTGGCCCGGCTTGATCTCCACGTCGAAGCCGGCCTCCTTGAAGAACCCCTTGTCCTTCGCGACCCAGGCGTACGCGTCCCGGCCGAAGTTGCCGAACGAGGTCAGGTAGGTCACCTTCTCCAACGTCGTGCTCTCCGCACCGGCGGCAGCCGTGCCGGAGTCGGATCCGCCGCATCCCGACACAAGCGCCAGCAGCGTGGTCAGGGCCACCGCGGCAACCGTACGGGCGAGTCTGTTCATGGGCACCGTGTTGTCCTTTCCGACCGCTGACCTGCGCCAGCGGAAGGGGGTCGTCGAGACGGAACGGCGTGACGAAACCGCCGGGTACATGACACTTCGCGTGAGGGACAGCGTACGAGACCCCCGCCGGTGTCACACCAGGTGCGAAGAATTCACCGACAGGACGACAGGTACCGCTCAGCCGCCTGGTCCGGCTAACCTGACCGGGGTTTACGAACCGGCCGGCATTGTTCATCGCAGTGGATGGGGGAGACCGCCGGATGATCAGACTCACCGGTGCATCCCGGACCTTCACCAGTCGGTCCGGTTCCACGGTGGCGCTCCAGGGCGTCGACCTCCACATCGCCGAGGGCGAGTTCGTGGCGGTGGTGGGCCGGTCCGGATGCGGCAAGTCCACACTGCTCCGGCTGATCGCCGGTCTCCTGCCGGTCTCCGAGGGTGAGATCACCATCGGCGGCGAACGAGTCACCGGAGCCCGGCGGGACGTCGCCATGCTGTTCCAGCGGCCGGCCCTGCTGCCCTGGCGGTCCGTCCTCGACAACGTCCTGCTGCCCGTGGAGATCTTCGGCTGGCGCAAGGCCGAGCACCGAGCCCGGGCGTACCGGCTGCTGGAGACGGCCGGCCTGGGCGGCTTCGAGAAGCACCGGCCGCACGAGCTCTCCGGCGGTATGCAGCAGCGTGTCTCGCTGTGCCGGTCGCTGATCGGCGAGCCCCGCGTGCTGCTCATGGACGAGCCGTTCTCCGCGCTCGACGCGCTCACCCGCGCGGAACTCGCAGCCGAGCTGCAGCGGGTCCACATGGAGAACTCCGCCACCGTCGTCTTCGTCACCCACTCGATAGACGAGGCCGTGCTGCTCGCCGACCGTGTGGTGGTGCTCAGCCCGCGCCCGGGCCGGATCCGCAAGGTGGTCGACATCGACATCCCCCGGCCGAGGACGCTGGGCCGTACCGCGCACCTCGGCGAAGTGACCCGGTGCAGCGCCGACCTGCACGAACTGCTGATGGAACCGGACCTGCCGGAGCCGGCCGGAGCGGAAGGGCGATGACCGTGCGGATCTGCGTCTTCACCGAGCCGCACCGCGGCGCCGACTACGACGATCAGCTGCGCTTCGTACGACTCGTCGAGGCCGGCGGGTTCGAGGGTTTCTTCCGGGCCGACCACTACCAGGCGATGGGTGCCGATCCCGGGCTGCCCGGACCCACCGACGCGTGGCTGACGCTGGCTGCGCTCGCCCGGGAGACCTCCCGGATCCGGCTGGGCACCCTGGTCACCTCGGCCACCTTCCGGCTGCCCGGCCCGCTGGCCGTGATGGTGGCACAGGTCGACCGGATGAGCGGCGGGCGGGTGGAACTGGGCATCGGCGCCGGCTGGTACGAACGGGAGCACATCTCGTACGGCATTCCGTTCCCGGCCGTCGGGGAGCGCTTCGACCGGCTGGAGGAGCAACTGGCCGTGATCACCGGCCTGTGGCGGACACCGGCCGGCGAGAGTTTCAGCTACCGCGGCGACCACTACCGGCTGGTCGACGCGCCCGCCCTGCCGAAACCGGTGCAGGTACCGGGGCCGCCGGTCATCATCGGGGGCCGCGGCCCCAAGCGCACCCCGGCGCTGGCCGCCCGGTACGCCGACGAGTTCAACATGCCTTTCAAGTCGGTGGCGGAGACGGCGCAGGCGTACCAGCGGGTGGCCGAGGCATGCGACCGGACCGGTCGGGCCGACGCCGGCCGGCCACCGCTGGTGCTCTCGGCCGGTGTCGTGGTCGCGATCGGCCGCACCGACGCGGAGGCGCAGCGGCGGGCAGCCCCGCTGCACGTCAAGAGCGCGCTGCCGCCGGAGGATCCGGTGGTCGGATCCCCGGCCCAACTCGTCGATCGAATCGGTGAGTTCGTGGCGATCGGCGCGAGCCGGATCCATCTGCGGCTGACCGACTTCACCGACCTCGACCACCTGGAACTCATCGCGAGCGAGGTGCTCCCGCAACTGCAGGGCGTGAAACCCGGGACACCCCGCGCTTGCCGAAAACCTCATCCCCCGGGTGAAGAGCGGCTCGCTCCGGTACGACAGGGCTACCAACCCTGACCGACTTCGCAGAACAGCGCAGACTCCGGCCGCCTCAGCCACCCCCCCAGTGGGGTAAGAGCACCCGCCGGAAGC
>NZ_POTZ01000269.1 GCF_003236365.1 Streptomyces sp. NTH33 | reverse complement strand
CCGGGCGAGAAGCGCCCGTTGCGTATCGAGGTACCGGCCCTCCCCGCCCGCGGCGGCCCCGGTCTCGTACGGCGCCTGTTCGAACCGCTCGGCTGGACGGTCACCGCCGAACCGGTCGCGCTGGACGGCCTCGGGTTCCTGCTCCAGATCGCGGCCCTGCGTTCGCTCCCGATCTACGTGGTCGGCGCGGCCCTCGCCGCGAGCCTCGCGGTGACGGCGGTGGTCGCGTCCCGGATGCTGCGGGTGCGGCTGAGCGCGGTGGAGTGGTCCGCGGTGGGTGTCGTCTGCTCCGGCCTGGCCATGCTGGGCCTGGCCTCGGGCGCGGAGGGCGGTGAGGTCGGCTCCACGGCGCTGAGGTGGGCGATGCTCGGGACGGCGCTGGCCGTGCTGCTCCTGGGCTCGGTGGGCGGCCGCCTGCACGGACGCGGCCGGGCGCTGCTGCTCGGCCTGGGCGCGGGCTTCGGCTTCGGCGTGGTGGAGGTGGCGGTACGTCTGATCGACTCACTCGCCCCGTCGGCGCTGTTCACCAACCCGGCGACGTACGCCCTCCTGCTGGGCGGCGGCGCCGCCTTCCTGCTGCTGACCTCGGCCCTCCAGCGCGGTTCGGTGACCACGGCCACGGCCGGCATGGTCATCGGCGAGACGGTCGGCCCCGCGGCCATCGGTGTGGTCTGGCTGGGCGACCGCACCCGCGACGGCCTGACCTGGCTCGCGGCCCTGGGCTTCGCGGTGGCGGTGGCGGGGGCCCTGGCGCTGGTCCGGTTCGGGGAGGCACCGGTGGAGGCGGGATGACGGCCGGCCCACCTCGGGCGGCCGTCACCGCCACCGCGAAGCCCAGGGCGTCCAGGGTGATCACCGCCGTCACCACCTGGAACCGGCGGATCCCGGCAGGCAGCACCAAGTGGGGACGCGGACACGACTGCCTGCCGACCGGATCCGAACCCTCGACACCCGGTACATCCACGGCGACCCGGTCCACTGTCTCGACCGTGACGAGATGGCCGAGGTGGAGCACGCGGTCAGCCGCTACCTGGGGCTTTGACCTGCCGGGTGCTCCGGGAACGGAGCACCCGGAGCACCCGGCAACGGCGCCGTCAGGACAGCCACGCCTTCCAGGTGGACTCGTGGCCCTCCACCCACTTCCTCGCCGCCTCGGCCGGGGTGAGCTTCTGGTCGGCGATCATCAGGGCGACCTCGTTCTGGTCCTCGGTCGTCCAGGTGAACTTCTTCAGGAAGGCGGCCGCCTTCCCGCCGGACCTGGCGAAGTCGGCGTTGAGGTACTTCTGCAGCGGCGTGTGCGGGTAGGCGCAGGCGACCTTGGCCGCGTCCGCGTCGCAGCCCTCCTTGTACGGGGGCAGTTTCACCTCGGTCATCGGCACCTTCTCGAACAGCCAATGAGGTGTGTTCCAGTAGGTGAGGAAGGGCTTCTCCTCCTTGGCGAACTGCTTGATCTGGGTGAGCAGCGCGGCCTCGGAGCCGGCGAACACCACCTTGAAGTCCAGCTCCAGGTTCTTCACCAGCGCCTTGTCGTGCGTGAGGTAGGCCGGTGAGCCGTCCATCAGCTGGCCCTTGCCGCCGCTCTCCGCGGTGCGGAACCGGTCGGCGTACTTGTTGAGGTTCTTCCAGTCCTTGATGTCGGGGTGCTTCTCGGCGAAGTACGTCGGCACGAACCAGCCGATGTGCCCGGTGACCCCGAGGTCGCCGCCGGGCGCGATCGTCTTCTTGTCCTCGACGTACCGCTGCTTCTGCTCGGGGTGACCCCAGTCCTCCAGGATCGCGTCGACCCGGCCCTGGCTGAGCGCGTCCCAGGCGGGCACCTCGTCGATCTGGACGATGTCGACGCGGTGGCCGAGCTCGTGTTCCAGCAGGTACTGCGCGACGGCCACGTTGGCCAGGGAGCCGACCCAGGACTGCACGGACAGGGTCACGGTCTTCGCATCCCGCACGCCCGCGAACGGCGAGGCCTGCCTGGTCATGTCGGCGGCGCCGCAGCCGGTGGTCAGCGCCAGGACGGCCACGGCGGCCGTCAGAGTCGTACGACGACGCATGGTGTCACGCTCCCTTCCGCACACGCCGCCGGGTCGGCTGCGTCACCCGGTCGAGCATCAG
The DNA here is from genome assembly GCF_003236365.1 of Streptomyces sp. NTH33. Lineage (GTDB taxonomy): Bacteria > Actinomycetota > Actinomycetes > Streptomycetales > Streptomycetaceae > Streptomyces. The sequence continues at coordinate 7,771 of NZ_POTZ01000269.1, read as the reverse complement.
GCCGAGGCAGACGATGGCGAGGCCGGCGACCAGGCCGGTCGCCAGGTCGCCCTGGGCCAGGCCGAAGACGACGTCGCAGCCGAGCGCGCCGCCGCCGACCAGACCGCCGATGATGACGACGGCGAGAACCAGCACCACGCCCTGGTTGACGGCGAGCAGCAGCGCCGGGCGGGCGAGCGGCAGCTGCACCTGACGCAGCTGCTGTCCGCTGGTCGCACCGAGCGAGCGGGCGGACTCCAGGGCCGCCGGGTCCACCTGGCGCAGGCCCTGCGCGGTGATCCGTACGACCGCCGGGAGGGCGTAGACGACGGCCGCGGCGACGGCCGGGGCGCGGCCCACGCCGAACAGCGCGACGACCGGGATCAGGTACACGAACTGCGGCATCGTCTGGAACACGTCCAGCACCGGGCGCAGCAGCCGCTCGAAGCGGTCGCTGCGGGCGGCGGCGATGCCGGTCGCGAAGCCCAGGACGAGGGTCACGGCGACGGCCGCCAGCACCTGGGACAGGGTGTCCAGGGACGGCTTCCACACGCCGAGCACGCCGATCGCGGCCATGGCGCCCGCGGCGGTCAGCGCGGTGCGCCAGGTGCCGATCAGCCAGGCCAGCGCGGCCACGATCAGCAGCACCGACCACCAGGGCAGCCACTGCAGACCGGAGCGGACCGGGTCGAGGACCCAGGTGGTGAAGCGGCCCGCCCAGTCGGCGGTCCCGCCGGTGTACGGGACGCCGGAGTACAGGTGGGCGGTCATCCAGTCGACGGCGCGGTTGACCGGCTCGGCGATGCCGACGGTCCAGCCCGTGGGCCAGTCCTGGCGGCCCGCGAGGCGGGCGGCCAGGGCCACGGCCACGGTGGCGACGGCGACGGTGGCGGTGTGGAGCCAGGGGCGGGTGCCGCGCTCGTCCTGCCCGGCACGCTCTCCCGCCGCGCCCGTCACCCGGTCCAGTACGACGGCCAGCAGCACGATCGGGATGCCGGCCGCGAGCGCGGCGCCCACGTCGACCGAGGCGAGCGCCTGGTAGACGCGGTCACCGAGGCCGCCGGCGCCGATCACGGAGGCGATGACCGCCATGGACAGCGCCATCATGATCGTCTGGTTGACGCCGAGGAGGAGTTCCTTGCGGGCCAGCGGGACATGGGCGGTCAGCAGGCGCTGGCGTGCGGTGGCGCCGAGCGAGTCGACCGCCTCCAGCACCTCCTTGTCCGCGCCGCGCAGGCCGAGCGCGGTCAGACGGGCCATCGGCGGGGCGGCGTAGATCACCGTGGCGAGGACCGCGGCGGGTACGCCGATGCCGAAGACCAGCACGACGGGCAGCAGGTACGCGAACGCCGGCAGCACCTGCATGGTGTCCAGGACCGGGCGCAGGGCACGGTCCATGCGCCCGGACAGACCGGCGGCGAGGCCGAGCAGCGCGCCCACGACGACGGAGGCGAGGACCGCGACCACCATCAGGGCGAAGGTCTGCATGGTCGGCACCCACATGCCGAGCAGGCCGCAGGCGAGGAACGCCGCCGCTGTGCCGGCGGCGAGCCGGAGGCCGGCCACGCGCCAGGCGATCAGCGCGGCGGCGGCCGTGACACCTGCCCAGCCCGCGGCGAGGAGGGCGAGGTAGACGGCGCGTACGGAGACGACGACGGCGTTGCTGACGTGGCCGAAGAAGTAGAGGAACAGGGGGTGGCTGTCCCGGTTGTCGATGATCCAGTCGCTGGCGCTGCCGAGAGGGCCGGACAGGTCCACGGTCAGTGCCTGCGGCCAGGTTCCGCCGGCCCAGTGGGCGTGGGCCGGCGGGACGAGGACGGCGGCGAGGACCGCGAGGGTGAGGAGCTTGCGGGTGGCGCGGTGTCTCAGTACGGCCGGGACCGTGCGGGGGGTGGCTGTGGTGAGCGTTGCCATCACACGGCCCCCGCGTCGGGGCCGGCGTCACCCGGGGCCGCCACGCCCGCCACCACGCCGAGCAGGGCGTCGGAGTCGACCATTCCCACGCAGCGGCCCTCGTCGACCACCCGGGCCGGGGCTCCCGCACGGGCCACCGCCTCGATGGCCTCGGCGACCGTGGCCTCCGGGGAGACCGCCGGGCCGCTGCCCGCGTCCTCCGCCGACGCGGGGCGCATGGCCCTGCGGACCGTCATGACCTGTTCGCGCGGGACGTCGCGGACGAACTCGCGGACGTAGTCGTCGGCCGGGGAGCCCACGATCTCCTCGGGGGTGCCCAGCTGGACGATGCGGCCGTCGCGCATCAGGGCGATGCGGTCGCCGAGCCGGAGGGCCTCCTGCAGGTCGTGGGTGATGAAGACCATCGTGCGGCCCTCCTCCTCGTGCAGGCGGATCACCTCCTCCTGCATGTCCCGCCGGATGAGCGGGTCGAGCGCGCTGAACGGCTCGTCGAACAGCAGGACTTCGGGGTCCACGGCCAGCGCGCGGGCCAGGCCGACCCGCTGGCGCTGGCCGCCGGACAGCTGGCCGGGGCGGCGCTGCTCCATGCCCTCCAGACCGACCTTGGCGACCACCTCGGCGGCCCGCTCGCGCCGCTCGGACCTGCCGATGCCCTGGATCTGCAGGCCGTAGGCCACGTTGTCGAGGACCGTGCGGTGCGGCAGCAGGCCGAAGTGCTGGAAGACCATCGCGGCGCGGTGCCGGCGCAGTTCGCGCAGCCGGGCCCTGTCCATGGCGCGGATGTCCTCGCCGTCGATGGCGATGGTGCCCGCGGTCGGCTCGATCAGCCGGGTCAGGCAGCGCACCAGCGTGGACTTGCCGGAGCCGGACAGGCCCATGACGACGAAGACCTCGCCCCTGCGCACGTCGAAGGAGACGTCGCGGACGGCGGCCGTGCAGCCGGTGCGCTCGCGCAGCCCGGCCGGGCTCAGCGCGGTGAGTTCCGGGTCCGCGGGGACGCGGGCGGCCTTCGGGCCGAAGACCTTCCACAGGCCGTCCACCGCGAAGACGGGGGCGGCGGTGGAGCCGTCCGTGGGCGGTTTGCGGTGGGGACCGTGAGAGTCACCGGCTCTCACCCCCGATCAGGTCGACGGCCCTCTCCCCGACCATGAGCACTCCGATCATCGGGTTCACGGCGGTCATGGTCGGGAACACGGAGGCGTCCGCGACACGGATGCCCTCCAGGCCCCGGATGCGCAACCGAGGGTCGACGACGGCGAGTTCGTCGTCGGCGGCGCCCATGCGGCAGGTGCCCGCCGGGTGGTAGACGGTGTGCGCGACCTTGCGGGCGTACTCGCTCAGCTCCTCGTCGCCGGTGACGTCCGGGCCGGGGCACACCTCGCGCTCGAGCCAGCCGGCCAGCGGCTCGGTCCTCGCGATCTCGCGGGCGATGCGGATGCCGTCGACGAGGGTGCGGCCGTCGTAGTCGTCCTCGTCGGTGAAGTAGCGGAAGTCCAGGGCCGGTTTGACCGACGGGTCGGCGCTGGTGAGGTACAGCCGGCCCCTGCTCTTCGGCTTGGGGATGTTCGGGGTCATCGACACGCCGTACGGGGGCCGTTCGTAGCCCAGGCGCTCGGGGTTGTCCGTGAACGGGATCTGGTAGAAGTGGAACATCAGGTCCGGGCCCGCGTGTCCGGGGTCGCGGCGCACGAACAGGCCGGCGTCGGAGTCCATCGCGGAGTTGTCCGGGAGGGGACCGTTCGTCTCCCACACGATCACCGACTCGGGGTGGTCGAGCAGGTTCTCGCCGACGCCCGGCAGGTCGTGCACGACGGGGATGCCGAGCTTCTCCAGGTCCGCCTTCGGACCGATGCCGGAGTGCAGCAGCAGGCGGGGCGAGTCGACGGCGCCCGCGCACAGCAGGACCTCGCGGCGGGCCCGTACGAGGATCTCCTCGCCGTCCTTGGTGCGCACATGGACGCCCTCGGCGCGGGTGCCGTTCAACTGGAGCTTGTACGCCCAGGTCTCCAGCAGGATCGCCAGGTTGGCGCGCTCGTCCATCACCGGGTGCAGGTACGCCACGGAGGCGCTGGAGCGCTTGTTGTCCTCCGGGTGGTAGGCGAGGTCGAAGAAGCCGACGCCCTCGTGGAACGGCTTCTCGTTGAAGCCCTCCACGCGCGGCACGCCGAGTGCCGCCTGGGCGGCGTCGACGAAGTCGCGGGCGATGGCGTTGCGGTCCTTCTCGTCGACGGCGACGATGTTGTTCTTCAGCCGGGCGAAGTACGCCTCCATCGCGATCGCGCCCCAGCCCTCGGCGCCGGCCGCCTCCCACTCGTCCCAGTCGGACGGCAGCGGCTTGAAGGCGATGAGCGTGTTGTGGGAGGAGCAGCCGCCGAGCACGCGGGCGCGGCTGTGCCGGATGTGGGAGTTGCCGCGGGGCTGCTCGGTGGTCGGGTAGTCGTAGTCCAGTTCGCCGCCGAGCAGGCCCATCCAGCGGCGCAGGGTCAGCACGTCCTCGCGGCCGACGTCGCTGGGGCCGCCCTCGATCACGGCGACGGTGACGTCCGGGTTCTCGGTGAGACGGGAGGCGATCACGGAGCCGGCCGTGCCGCCGCCGACGACGACGTAGTCGAACTCGTGGGTGTTGTCGTGCATGGGGGAGGTACTCCTGTGGTGACGAGGAGGTCGGAAGAACTTCGCGGAGAAGACTGGGGAGGAAACGGGAGAAAACCGGTGCCGGGGACGGCGGGTGCGGCTCAGCCCGCGAACCAGCGCACCGGGGCGGGGGCGAGGTTCTGGTAGACGTGCTTGGTCTCGCGGTACTCGGCGAGCCCGGCGGGGCCGAGCTCGCGGCCGGTGCCGCTCCTGCCGAAGCCGCCCCATTCCGCCTGCGGCAGGTAGGGGTGGAAGTCGTTGATCCACACGGTGCCGTGGCGCAGCCGGCCGGCCACGCGCCGGGCGCGGCCCGCGTCGGCGGTCCACACGGCGCCCGCGAGGCCGTACTCGGTGTCGTTGGCGAGCGCGACGGCCTCGTCCTCGGTGCGGAAGGTCTCGACGGTGAGGACGGGGCCGAAGACCTCCTCCCGGACGACCTTCATCTCACGGTGGCAGCGGTCCAGGACGGTGGGTTCGTAGAAGTAGCCGGTGGCGGGCCGCTGCGGCGACGGGTCGGGGCGCCGGCCGCCGCAGCGCAGCACCGCGCCCTCGGCGAGCGCGGACTCGACGTACGCCTCGACCCTGGCGCGCTGCTGCTCGGAGACGAGCGGGCCGCACTCGACGCCGGCCTCGGTGCCGCGGCCCAGCCGGATCCTCTCGGCGCGGCGGGCGAGTTCGGCGACGAAGCGGTCGCGGACGGACTCCTCGACGATGAGCCGGGCGCCGGCGGAGCAGACCTGGCCGCTGTGGATGAAGGCCGCGTTGAGGGCCTGGTCGACGGCCGTGTCGAAGCCCTCGTCGGTGGCGCAGGCGTCGGCGAAGACGACGTTGGGGTTCTTGCCGCCGAGTTCGAGGGCGACCTTCTTGACGCCGGCGGCGGCGGCCCGGGCCACCTTCGTGCCGCTGGCCAGGCCGCCGGTGAAGGAGACGAGGTCGACGTCGGGGTGTTCGGCGAGCCGGGCGCCGACCGTGTGGCCGGGGCCGGTGACGATGTTGGCGACGCCCGCGGGCAGGCCCGCCTCGACGAGGAGTCCGATCAGGGCGACCGTGGTGAGCGGGGTGATCTCGCTGGGCTTGATCACGAAGGTGTTGCCCGCGGCGAGCGCCGGGGCGATCTTCCAACTGGCCTGGAGCAGCGGGTAGTTCCAGGGCGTGATCATCGCGCAGACGCCGACCGGCTCGTGCACGACGACGCTGTGGACGTCGGGCGAGCCCGCGTCCACGACCCGGCCGGGGGCCTCCGCGGCGACCAGGTCGGCGAAGTAGCGGAAGGCGTCGGCGACGCAGTCGATGTCGACGCGGCCCTCCTCCAGGGTCTTCCCGGCGTCCCGGCTCTCCAGCAGGCCGAGCTCCTCCCGGTCGCGCACCAGGAGATCGGCGACCCGGCGCAGCAGGGCGGCGCGCTCGGCGACCGGTGTGCGCGGCCAGGCGCCCTGCCCGCCGCCGAAGGCGCGGCGGGCGGCCTCCACCGCCAGGTCCGCGTCCTTCTCGTCGCCCTCCGCGACCACGGCGAACGGCGTCGCGTCCGCGGGGTCGAGGATCTCGCGCGTGGCACCGCCGACCGCCTCGCGCCACTCCCCGCCCGCGTGAATGGTGCCGCGCGCGTCGCGTTCCGTTCTGTCCGCCATGATCGGTGCTGCCTTCCGTTCCTGCTCAGTGCCCCTGAGTCACATCGGTGTGACCCGCCGGGGAAGCTGAGCACCTGCCCCCTTCCGCGCCCTCCATGCCTGGGCCGCGGCCGGAAGTGTTCAGCGTCACGGAACTTGGGGGCATCAGAGGACAAAAGGCGCAGGATTTGCGATCGTTGCGGCAGCTGGAACGGCCACGGGCCCCGCTGCCGGAAGAAACCGGCAGCGGGGCCCGTGCGGGGTGTGGCGCAGGGAGCCGTGGGGCTCGTAGGGCTCAGACGAGGCCGAGTCCGCGGACCGCCTCGCGCTCCTCCTCCAGCTCCTTGACGGAGGCGTCGATGCGGGCGCGGGAGAAGTCGTTGATCTCCAGGCCCTGGACGATCTCGTACGTGCCGTCCTTGCAGGTGACCGGGAAGGAGGAGATCAGGCCCTCCGGGACGCCGTAGGAGCCGTCGGACGGGATGGCCATGGAGGTCCAGTCACCCTCGGCGGTGCCGTTGACCCAGGTGTGGACGTGGTCGATGGCGGCGTTGGCGGCGGAGGCGGCCGAGGAGGCGCCGCGGGCCTCGATGATGGCGGCGCCGCGCTTGGCGACGGTCGGGATGAAGTCCTCGGCCAGCCACTTCTCGTCGTTGACGACCTCGGCGGCGTTCTTGCCGGCGACCGTGGCGTGGAAGATGTCCGGGTACTGGGTGGCGGAGTGGTTGCCCCAGATGGTCAGGCGCTTGATGTCGGAGACCGTCGAGCCGGTCTTCTTCGCGAGCTGGGTCAGCGCGCGGTTGTGGTCCAGGCGGGTCATGGCGGTGAAGCGCTCGGCCGGTACGTCCGGCGCGGCGGCCTGGGCGATCAGCGCGTTGGTGTTCGCCGGGTTGCCGACGACCAGGACCTTGACGTCGTCCGCGGCGTGGTCGTTGATGGCCTTGCCCTGCGGCTTGAAGATGCCGCCGTTGGCCTCGAGCAGGTCACCGCGCTCCATGCCCTTGGTGCGCGGGCGGGCGCCGACGAGGAGGGCGACGTTGGTGCCGTCGAAGGCGACGTTCGGGTCGTCGCTGATGTCGATGCCCCGCAGGAGCGGGAACGCGCAGTCGTCCAGCTCCATGGCCGTGCCCTCGGCGGCCTTCAGCGCCGGCGTGATCTCCAGGAGCCGCAGCTTGACCGGCACGTCCGCGCCGAGCAGCTGGCCGGAGGCGATGCGGAAGAGCAGGGCGTAACCGATCTGGCCGGCCGCGCCGGTGACGGTGACGTTCACGGGAGTGCGGGTCATGGCGTTCTCCGTATGACAGCTGGCGGTGGGGCGTCCCTGCCCCGGGTGCGGGATCCCACCGCCGGCTCGTGACCGGCGCCGCCGCGGTGATCGATCACGGGTACGGATGATCGATCTCTTGGCGTCAAGAGAGATCCGTTCGTCAGGCTATCGCCTCTCCGGCGTCCCGGGCGGCCGGGCCCCTGTGGCCCGGCCCACAGGACGGCCGCGTGGCGTGCGGGAGGCGGCCGCCCGTCCGGGAGAGGAGGGACGAGGACGGCCGCCGTATGGGGGTGCCGGAATACCGGACTCCCGTGGGGGGTGAGGTTCGCGTGCCCCGGTCGGCGGATCCCATGCCTGTCCGGTGTCACTT
>NZ_POTZ01000268.1 GCF_003236365.1 Streptomyces sp. NTH33 | reverse complement strand
GCGCGACCCCGTACACCGGCGCCCCCGCCCGCCGTGCGACCTCCATCCACACCACCGACAGCAGGATCGGCAACCCGCGCCGCCGCGCCAGCACGGCGTGCAGCAACGAGCTCTCCAGACGCTGGTAGTCCGCGGCACAGCCGCGGAACCCGCACCGCTCGCCCAGCAGCTCGGACAGCGCCTGGGCCCAGGCCCGCGGCCCGCCCGGCCGGTACGGCAGCAGCCCCGCGAGCCGGTCCAGCTCGATCTGCGCCGCGTCCATGCCCGCCTCGTCCAGCGTGCCGTCGGCCTCCGCGCCCACCAGCAGGCACAGTGCCGCCAGGTCGGGCCGCTCGGACCGCGCCTCCTCGGCGAACCGGCGGCGCAGCTCGGCGGAGCGTTCGGGCGGCGGGGGATAAAGGGGGCGCATAGCAGCCTCGTGTCCTTCCACGGCGATCGCTACGACCGACCGGAGCCGGAGTTTCCGGACACGGCCGCCGCGCCGGGCGCCGCCCCCGGACCGGAGCCCGGCGCGCGGTAGTGGTGGTACGCGTGGTGCGCGGAGAAACCCAGCGCGCCGTACAGCGCCCGCGCCGCCGCGTTGTCGGTCTCGACCTGCAGCCAGGCCGCCGACGCCCCCTCGTCGAGGGCCCGGCGGGCGAGCGCGGCCAGCACGGTGGTGGCCAGGCCGCGCCGCCGCAGCGCCGGATCCACCTCGACGGCGGCGAAGGACGCCCACCGCCCGTCGACGACACACCGCCCGATCGCCGCGGGCACACCGCCCTCGCCGGGCACGCTCGCGAACCACACCGACGGTCCGCCGCCCAGCACCTCCAGGGCCACCTCGCTCACCCCCTTGCGCCGGTACCGCGCAAGCCACGCCTCGTCGGCCGTGCGGGACAGCACGACCCCGGAGCCCTCGGCCCGGTCCGCGACCGGTGCGAGCGCCCCGGTCCACAGCTCGGCACTCACCTCGCGCACCCAGCCCCGCCGTTCCAGCTCCGCGCACAGCAGTTCCTGCGTGCCCTCGGCGCCGGTGGCGGTCTGGACGTACGCGGGCAGGCCGCGCTCGCCGTACCAGCGTCGTACGGCGGCCAGCGCCTCGTCGAGCGGAAGGCCCGGGTCGCCGAGCGGCAGCACCGAGTTGGCCCGCCGGGTGAACCCGCCGGCGGCCCTCAGCTCCCACTCACCCAGCCGCTCGCTCTCCACCGGCGGCCAGGCCCGCGCCGCGACACGCGCGAGCTCGTCGTACGTGGCGGCCGGACCCCGGCGCCGGGCCGGCGCAGTCGTCACGTGGCGCGGAGCGCCTCCTTGAGGGGTGGTGGTCGGGCGGCGGGCGGGAACGACCTTGCCCGCGACCAGGGAGGATTCCGCGATGCGAACGCTCTCCCCGCTCTTTCGTGTGATCACCAACACACCGTTGTCCCACGACGTGAGAACGCCGACCGTGTCGGTGAACCTCCCGCCCGGCGTGCCGGGTTCGCCCAGGCGCCGTACGGAGACCCGTTTGCCCACGTCAGCGGCGGTAATACGGACCTCGAGGCGCCCTGCAGCCGATATTTCCACGGGTCTGTTCACCCCTCCTGTTCGGATCATGCCCCGGAACGGAGATACTAGGGGCGGGCATCGACGACGCCGCGCTCCCGCGCGCCAGGCGGCGGAGCCTGTGGAGGCCCGCCAGCGCCCTATCGAGGAGGAACGACAGCGTGACCTACGTCATCGCGCAGCCTTGTGTCGACGTCAAGGACAAGGCGTGCATCGAGGAGTGCCCGGTCGACTGCATCTACGAGGGCCAGCGGTCCTTGTACATCCACCCGGATGAGTGCGTCGACTGCGGAGCCTGTGAGCCGGTCTGCCCGGTCGAGGCGATCTTCTACGAGGACGACACTCCGGAGGAGTGGAAGGACTACTACAAGGCGAACGTCGAGTTCTTCGACGAGCTCGGCTCTCCCGGCGGCGCCAGCAAGCTCGGGCTGATCGAGCGCGACCACCCGATCATCGCCGCGCTGCCGCCGCAGGCGTAACCAGTCGTCAAGCGGCCCGCACACCGCGCCGCCTCGGTCCCGTACGGCCTGATCGCGCCCAGCGCTCCGACCGCCGCACGGGACCGAGGCGTTTGCCGGAGCAGAAAGTGAGCCTGATCCCCGTGTCCGCAGTCTCCGACCGGCTTCCCACGTTTCCCTGGGACAAGCTGGAGCCGTACAAGAAGACGGCCGCGGCCCATCCGGACGGCATCGTCGACCTGTCGGTCGGCACCCCGGTGGACCCGGTCCCCGAGCTGATTCAGAAGGCGCTGGTCGCGGCGGCGGACTCCCCGGGCTACCCCACCGTGTGGGGCACGCCCGAGCTGCGCGACGCGATCACCGGCTGGGCCGGGCGCCGCCTCGGTGCGCGCGGGGTCACCCACCGGCACGTCCTGCCGGTCGTCGGCTCCAAGGAACTGGTCGCCTGGCTCCCCACCCAGCTGGGCCTGGGCCCCGGCGACAAGGTGGCGTACCCGCGCCTGGCCTACCCCACCTACGAGGTCGGCGCCCGCCTGGCCCGCGCGGACCACCTCGTCTACACGGTGACATCAGGCGCTGACGCGCCGGGTCCGACGGACCTGGACCCGACGAACCTGAAGCTGCTGTGGCTGAACTCGCCCTCCAATCCCACGGGCAGGGTCCTGGGCAAGGAGGAGCTGACCCGGATCGTCGCCTGGGCCCGCGAGCACGGCGTCCTCGTCTTCTCCGACGAGTGCTACCTGGAGCTGGGCTGGGAGGCGGACCCGGTCTCGGTGCTCCACCCCGACGTGAACGGCGGCTCGTACGACGGCATCGTCGCCGTCCACTCCCTCTCCAAGCGCTCCAACCTGGCCGGCTACCGCGCCGCCTTCCTGGTCGGCGACCCTGCCGTCCTCGGCCCGCTGCTTCAGATCCGCAAGCACGGCGGCATGATGACCTCGGCGCCCACCCAGGCGGCGGTCGTGGCCGCGCTGGGCGACGACACCCACGTCCGCGAGCAGCGCGAACGCTACGCGGCCCGTCGTGCGGTGCTGCGTGAGGCCCTGCTGAACCACGGCTTCCGCATCGAACACAGCGAGGCGAGCCTCTACCTCTGGGCCACGAGGGGCGAGTCCTGCTGGGACACGGTCGCCCACCTGGCCGACCGGGGCATCCTCGTCGCCCCGGGCGACTTCTACGGCACGGCGGGTGCCACGTTCGTACGCGTGGCCCTGACGGCCACGGACGAGAGGGTGGCAGCGGCAGCGGCAAGGCTGGGCGACGGCTCGCGCTGACGCGCGCCAATGCCTGGTCTTGGTGGCGCGGAGCCAATGTCTGGTCGTGGTGGCGCGGCGCTAATGCCTGGTCGTGGTGATGCGGACCGAGCCCGCGTCCCGCTCCGCCCCGGCGGCTCCCCGCGTGCTCGCCGCACGCCACCGGCCGTCGGTCGTCCCCGCCGTCCACTCCCGGCCGGCGTACGAGACCCGCTCGATGCGCAGCGCGGAGGCGTTGGCCACCGCCCAGTGCGCGAGCTGCCACCCCCGCTGTCGGGCACTGCGCCCGGCGGCGGCCGTGTCGGCGGGCACGGGCAGAGTCACGGTCCGTCCCCCGGCGCTCGAACCCGAGCCCGAGCCCGTGGTCCGGCTGGGCGTGGGCGCGGGCGACGGGTCGCCGCCGCCCACCTCCGCGCCGGCCTCCTGCACCACGTCCCGTCCGAAGTCCCGTACGAGCGCGGAGCGCACCGCGTCCGGACCGGTGGTGGCACGGGTGACACCGGGGCGGCCCAGGCAGGCCAGCGTGGCCGTGGAGCGCCCGGTGAGCGCGGCGGCGAGCAGCGTCGCGTCCGGCTCGTGCTTGGCGTACGCCTGCGGAAAGCCGCTGAGCTGCACCCGCTGGGCGGCCACGGTGAGCGGCAGCCTCGTGTAGCCGGGGACCTTGGCCAGGTGGTCGTAGAAGATCCCCGCCGAATACACCGGGTCCATGATCTCCTCCGGCGTGCCCCAGCCCTGCGAGGGCCGTTGCTGGAACAGGCCGAGCGAGTCCCGGTCGCCGTAGTCGATGTTGCGCAGGGCCGACTCCTGCAGCGCGGTGGCCAGCGCGATGGTCACCGCGCGCTCGGGCATGCCGCGCCCGGTGCCCACGGCCGCGATCGTCGCCGCGTTCACCGCCTGCTCCGGTGTGAACCGGTACGAGGCGCCGTCCTCCTTGCCGGAGACGACCTCGCAGGCCGGGCCCCTGGTGTGCCCGGTGAGGTACTGCATCGAGAGGTAGCCCGCGAGCGCGAGCAGGACGACGAGGGCCGCCCCGAACCGGAGGAGGCGGCCACGACGCTTGGGGGAGGGGGACGGGTCGCGCACGCCTACAAGGTACTTGAGACAGCAGGGACTGCTGAGGCCGGTGGGGGCAAATGGCGGCAGCGCGGGAACGGTTCGGCGGGTTAGGGTCGACGGCATGGCCGATACCCCGCTTGACCTCACGCTGGACGCCGCGCGCCTGACCGCGCGACTGGTCGACTTCCCCTCGGAGAGCGGCACGGAGAAGCCGCTGGCCGACGCGATCGAGGGCGCGCTGCGCGAACTGCCGCACCTGACGGTGGACCGCTTCGGCAACAACGTGGTGGCCCGGACGGACCTGGGCCGGTCCGAGCGGGTGATCCTGGCCGGCCACATCGACACCGTCCCGATCGCCGGCAACGTGCCCTCCAGGCTGGACGAGGACGGGGTGCTCTGGGGCTGCGGCACCTGCGACATGAAGTCCGGCGTGGCGGTGCAGCTGCGCATCGCGGCCACGGTCCCGGCCCCCAACCGCGACCTGACCTTCGTCTTCTACGACAACGAGGAGGTCGCCGCCGAGCTGAACGGCCTCAAGCACGTCGCCGAGGCGCACCCGGAGTGGCTTCAGGGCGACTTCGCGGTGCTGCTGGAACCGTCCGACGGCGAGGTCGAGGGCGGCTGCCAGGGCACCCTGCGGGTGTTGCTGAGGACGAAGGGCGAGCGGGCCCACTCGGCGCGCGGCTGGCTGGGCTCCAACGCCATCCACGCCGCCGCGCCGATCCTGAGGCGCCTGGCCGAGTACGAGCCGCGCTACCCGGTGATCGACGGCCTGGAGTACCGGGAGGGCCTGAACGCGGTCGGGATCTCCGGCGGGGTGGCGGGCAACGTCATCCCCGACGAGTGCGTGGTCACGGTCAACTTCCGCTACGCCCCGGACCGCACCGAGGAGGAGGCCGTCGCCCACGTCCGCGAGGTCTTCGCGGACTGCGGGGTCGAGGAGTTCGTGATCGACGACCACAGCGGCGGCGCCCGGCCGGGCCTGAACCACCCGGCCGCGGCGGCGTTCATCGAGGCGGTCGGCGGCACCCCGCGGCCCAAGTACGGCTGGACGGACGTCTCGCGCTTCTCGGCGCTGGGCATCCCCGCGGTCAACTACGGCCCCGGCAACCCGCACCTGGCGCACAAGCGGGACGAGCGGGTGGACACGGCCAGGATCCTCGCGGGCGAGGAGCGGCTGCGGGCCTGGCTGACGAGCTGACCGGTGCCGCGAGGCGGCCGCGAGGCGGCCACGAGGCGTTTCATGGCGGACAAGGCCGACGTCCCCCGCCGGTAACGCGCGTGGATCTACGCTGAGGCGGAACGTTCAGCACACGGAGGGAGCGCACATGCCCACAGGCAACCCCGAGGGAAAGAAGCAGCCGCCGGACGAGCAGCGCCTGGGGCCGGTCCTCCGGCGCCGGGGCCAGGTCCAGCCGAGCACCACGGACCAGCGGCTGCTGGACGAGCGCGCTCCCAGCGACTGGGTCCACACGGACCCCTGGCGTGTCCTGCGCATCCAGTCGGAGTTCATCGAGGGCTTCGGCACGCTCGCCGAACTCCCGCCCGCGATCAGCGTGTTCGGCTCGGCCCGGACCCAGGTGGGCACCCCGGAGTACGAGGCCGGGATCCGGCTGGGCCGGGGCCTGGTCGAGGCGGGCTTCGCGGTGATCACGGGCGGCGGCCCGGGCACCATGGAGGCGGCGAACAAGGGCGCGCTGGAGGCCGGAGGCCTCTCGGTGGGCCTGGGCATCGAGCTGCCCTTCGAGCAGGGTCTGAACCGCTACGTCGACATCGGCCTCAACTTCCGCTACTTCTTCGTCCGCAAGCTGATGTTCGTCAAGTACGCGCAGGGCTTCGTGGTCCTGCCCGGCGGCCTCGGCACCCTGGACGAACTCTTCGAGGCCCTCACCCTCGTCCAGACCCAGAAGGTCACCCGCTTCCCGATCGTCCTCTTCGGCACCTCCTACTGGGGCGGCCTGGTCGACTGGCTCACCCACACCCTCATCGCCGAGGGCAAGGCGGCAAAGGCGGACCTGACCCTGTTCCACGTGACGGACGACGTGGAGGAGGCGGTGGCCCTGATGTCGAAGGAGGCGGGCAAGTAGAGGCGGGCAAGTAGAGGCGGACAGGCAAAGGGCGGAAAAGCCCTACGCCAGCCCCCGTCGGGCAACCGCCGGCGGCCGGTGCCCCGCTATGGACGCCACCATGTCCACCACCTGCCGGGTCTCGGCAACCTCGTGCACCCGGTACACCTGCGCCCCCAGCCACGCGGACACCGCGGTCGTGGCCAGTGTCCCCACCAGCCGCTCCTTCACCGGCTTGTCCAACGTCTCGCCCACGAAGTCCTTGTTGGACAAGGACACCAGCACCGGCCACCCGGTGGCGACCATCTCCCCCAGCCGCCGGGTGGCCTCCAGGCTGTGCCGCGTGTTCTTCCCGAAGTCGTGCCCGGGATCGATCAGCACCGACTCCCGGGGCACGCCCAGCGCCACCGCCCGCTCGGCGAGCTCCACGGTCGTCCGCAGGATGTCGGCCATGACGTCGTCGTACGCCACCCGGTGCGGCCGGGTCCGCGGCTGCGCGCCGCCCGCGTGCACGCACACCAGCCCGGCCCCGTACCGCGCCGCGACCTCGGCGAGCCGCGGGTCCACCCCGCCCCACGCGTCGTTCAGCAGATCCGCCCCCGCCTCGCAGACCGCCTCGCCGACGTCGGCCCGCCAGGTGTCGACGCTGATGACCACGTCGGGGAACCGCCGCCGCACCTCGGCGACGAAGCCGACCGTCCGCCGCGCCTCCTCCTCGGCGGTCACCTCCTCGCCGGGCCCGGCCTTCACCCCGCCGATGTCGACGATCGCCGCGCCCTCGGCGACCGCCTGCTCCACGCGCGCGAGGGCCGGCTCGTCACGGAAGGTGGCCCCCTGGTCGTAGAAGGAGTCCGGGGTCCGGTTCACGATCGCCATGATCACCGGCTCGTGCGTGTCGAACTCACGCCTGCCCAGCCTGAGCATCCCCTGTGACCTCCTTGTACGTCCCGGGTACATCCCGGTCTTCGACCGCCTGAGACCCTAACGGTCAGCGTCGCATGGCACGATCGGACCCACACGCATACGACAGACTCCGTGGGGGCCCAGCGATGGTTATGTTCCTGTTCCTGGTCGTCGCGCTCGCCGTCGTGGTCGCCGCGGTGACCCTCGCGGTGGTCGGCGGCGGTGAGGGCACCGGACCGCTGCCCGAGGCCGCGCCGGAGCGGTTGCGGGACCCGCTGCCGCCGGACCGCCCGGTGAACCGTGCGGACGTGGAGAGCCTGCGCTTCCCGCTCACCGCCCGGGGCTACCGCATGGCGGACGTGGACGACGCCCTCAGCCGTCTCGGCGCCGAGCTCGCCGAGCGCGACGCGCGGATCGCCGACCTGGAGTCCGCGCTGGCCGGCGCCCGGGCCGCCGCCTCCGTACGCCTGACCAAGCCCGAGCCGGAGGACCAGCGGTGACGGACGGCGTGGCGACGGCCGGTGCCGCGGTCGCCGGTCCGGACGGGGCCCTGCGCTGCCCCTGGGCGCTGTCCGCGGCGGACTACGTGACGTACCACGACGAGGAGTGGGGCCACCCGGTCCACGGCGACGACGCGCTCTTCGAACGCCTCGCGCTGGAGGCGTTCCAGTCCGGCCTGTCCTGGATCACCGTCCTGCGCCGGCGCCCCGGCTTCCGCGCCGCCTTCGCCGGCTTCAGGATCCCGGCGGTGGCGGAGTTCACGGACGCCGACCGCGAGCGCCTGCTCGCCGACCCGGGCATCATCCGCAACCGCGCCAAGATCGACGCGACCCTCGCCAACGCGCGCGTGCTCGCCGACTGGTCCCCCGGCGAGCTGGACGCCCTGATCTGGTCCCACGCCCCCGACCCTGCCGGCCGCGGGGTCCCGAGGACCCTCTCCGAGGTCCCGGCGCTCACCCCCGAGTCCACGGCCCTGTCCAAGGCCCTGAAGAAGCGCGGGCTGCGCTTCGTCGGCCCGACGACGGCGTACGCCCTGATGCAGGCGTGCGGCCTGGTCGACGACCACCTCGCGGACTGCACGGCACGCCGCCCCTGACCTCGACCGGCAGGGGCGGCACCGGGAACGGGCGGGTCAGCGGCCCAGGTACTTCGGCTTCTCCTTGTTCACGAACGCCTGTACGGCGATCGTGTGGTCCTCGGACCGCCCCGCCCGTGTCTGGAGCTCGTCCTCCTTCTCCAGGGTCTCCTCAAGGGAGTGCGTCAGGCCGTACGCCACCGACTCCTTCAGCGCCGCGTACGCCACCGTCGGGCCCCCGGCCAGCGCCCGCGCCACCTTCTCGGCCTCGGTCCGCAGCTCGGCGGCCGGCACGATCCGGTTGGCGATGCCCAGCTCGTAGGCCTCCTGCGCGGTGATGCTGCGCGGGAAGAGCAGCAGGTCGGTGGCCCGGGAGGGGCCGACCACCCGCGGCAGGGTCCAGGAGATGCCGGAGTCGGCGGTGAGCGCGACCCCCGCGAAGGACGTGTTGAAGGACGCCGTGTCCGCCACGATCCGGTGGTCGGCGGCGAGCGCGAAGCCGAAGCCCGCCCCGGCCGCGACCCCGTTCACCGCGGCGACCACCGGCTTCGGCGCGTCCGCCAGCGCCCGCACGATCGGGTTGTAGTGCTCCCGCACGGTGCGCATCGTCTGCCCCGCCCCGGTCTCCCGGTCGGCGGCCAGCAGCCCGATGTGCTCCTTGAGGTCCTGGCCCACGCAGAACGCCCGGTCCCCGGCGGCGGTCAGCAGCACCGCGCGTACGGCGTCGTCGTCCGCCGCGGACCGGGCCGCGTCCCGGAGGGCGACCTTGGTGGCGACGTTCAGCGCGTTCATCGCCTCGGGACGGTTCAGCGTGATCGTCGCGAGCCCGTCGCTCACCTCGTAGAGCACGGTGTCGGTCATGGGGCATCCCCTCCGGTGTCGCCGCTGTGACGTACCGCTGTACTGATCGCCGTACTGGTTGCCGTACTGGTCGCTGTACTGGTCGGTACGTTCTTGTCCGAAGGACAGCATGACGGAGATCGTCGGCCGCGGCGCGAGGTGGACGTGTGACCTGCGTCAAAGAATTTCGGGGGGTCCGCCACCGTCGGGTGTCCGCGCGGGCGCGCAGTATCGCAGTCACATCGCCGAATTGAGTGGTTTTGCTCGCGCGCGTTGCCCAAGCGATGCCTACTGATGTTGGTCATCGGGTCCTGGGATGCGGGATAATGGCTGGGAAGCAATGTGTTCGATGCCGGTGACGCGTGTCCTGGCCCGTTCCGGACAGGGATCACGTACGTGCCCTCACGGTGGGTCGTCGGCTTTGACGATGAGCTGGGTTTCAGGAAGGGGAACGAGCATGGCGGCCATGAAGCCGCGGACGGGTGATGGCCCGCTCGAGGTGACCAAGGAGGGGCGGGGCATCGTCATGCGCGTTCCGCTCGAAGGCGGCGGTCGGCTCGTCGTCGAGCTGACCCCTGACGAGGCCGACGCGCTCGGCGACGCCCTCAAGAAGGTCGTCGGCTGACGCGCGGGCGACCACAGCCTTCAGCTGCCCCGGCATCGTACGCGGTGCCGGGGCAGCTGCTTGTCAGGGGGTGGGGGCGCGTCGCCGGCA
>NZ_POTZ01000267.1 GCF_003236365.1 Streptomyces sp. NTH33 | reverse complement strand
CTATTCGTCGGCAGCGTCAGATGTTTATAAGAGACAGCGCCCTGCCCGTTCTCCTTGTCCGAAAGGCTGTGATCGTCCATGGGAGTCTCCAGTTGGCTGGTCCTCGGGGAGGAGGACCCCGAGTTCGTGCGGCCCGATGCCGCGGGCTCCTGCGGCATGGTGGCCCAACTCCGTCCTTTGATCCGTGAGTTCAGTGAGTCCGGAGATGTGGTGTTCGACCCGTTCGCAGGCTGGGGCACGACCCTGGTGGCCTGTGCGGTCGAGGACAGACGCGGCATCGGCCTGGAGATCGACGCGGACCGGGTGGAGCAGGCGCGGCGCCGCATCGCGCCGTACCCCGGGCAGAGGATGCTGTGCGGCGACGCCCGCAAGCCGCCGCTCGACCCCGAGTCCGTGGACCTGGTCCTGTGCGACCTGCCCTACTTCGGAACGGCGCTCGACCTGACCGGAGCCGGCCCCGCGACCATGTACGCGCTGCGTGAGTACGACGTCTATCTGGGGGCGCTCGACGACGCCTTCGGCGCCATCGCCGCGGTGATGCGGCCGGGTGCGTACGCGGTGATCGCGGTGCAGAACCGGCGGATCGACGGCGCGATGGTCCCCCTGGCGTGGGACGCGGCCCGCATGCTCGGCCGCCATCTGACCCTGGGCGACGAACGCGTCCACCTCTACGACTGGCCGGTCGACGGCGACGACCCGTTGGTCACCAACCGTTCGCACGAGTACCTGCTGACGGCTACGAAGCCGGCCGCATAGCCGGACGGCCGCCGTGAGGTGTCATCCGGCGAAGGCCGCCGCCACCCGCACCACCACGGCGTTGGCCTCCGGCTCGCCGACGGTCACGCGCACGCCCTCCCCGTCGAAGGCCCGCACCCGCACCCCCTGCGCCGCGCACGCCTCGGCGAACGCGGTGGTCCTCTCGCCGAGGGGAAGCCACAGGAAGTTGGCCTCCGACGGCGGCACCTCGCAGCCGGCGGCGAGCAGCCCGTGCCGTACCCGCTCGCGCTCCTTGACCAGGGCCTCCACCCGCCCCATCAGTTCGTCCTCGGCATCGAGGGAGGCGACGGCCGCCGCCTGGGCGAGGGAGCCGACCCCGAACGGCACCGCCGCGCCACGTATCTCGGCCGCCACGGGGTCATGGGCGACGGCGAATCCTATGCGCAGCCCTGCCAGGCCGTATGCCTTGGAAAAGGTGCGCAGTACCACGAGGTTGAGCCTGTCACGGTACAACTCGATGCCATCGGGTATGTCCGCGTCCCTGACGAATTCCCGGTATGCCTCGTCGAGCACGACCAGGACGTGTTCCGGAATCCTGGCGAGAGAACGCTCCAGTTCTCCGCGGCCGACCACCGTACCCGTGGGATTGTTGGGATTGCATACGAACACCACGCGTGTACGCGCGGTCACCGCGTCCGCGAGTGCGTCCAGATCGTGTCGGTGACCGTCCAGCGGCACCGGGACCGGGGTTCCGCCGCACACCTGGGTCAGATGCGGATAGGCCTCGAACGAGGGCCAGGCGAAGACGACGTCACCACCGCCCGTGCCGAGCGCGGAGTGCAGCAGGTGCAGGGTCACGCCCACGGATCCGGCGCCGAGCGTCAGATGCCCGGTCGGCACGTCGAACCGGCGCGCGAGAGCCTCGGTCAGCGCGACGGCGTACCGGTCGGGGTAGCGGTTGATGCGGGCCGCCTCGGCATGGAGGAGCTCCCGTACGGAGGGTAGCGGCGGATACGGGTTCTCGTTGGCGAAGAGGCTGTACGGCGTCAGCGGTGTCATGGAGTCCTACGTGTCCTTCGGAGAAGTCACAGAGCAGTGCGACCACGGGATCCGGGAATGGTGCGATCGACCCGTGCGACGCGAGCCTAAATTCCCGTGAATTCCCCCGCAAGGTCCCGCAGTGGTTCACCCGATTCCCCGTTATTTTCCTTTGGTTTCGCCGCTGCCTGCGCCTCCTCGATTGCCATGAGGTATCCGAGTTGCAGGCGGTGCTGGGCGCCGTACTGGTCCTTGAGACGGGCGACATGGGACTGCAGTGAACGCAGGCTGAACCCGAGTCGCCGGGCTATCTCCCGGTCCGACTTTCCCTCCGTCAGCAGCTTGCAGATGGCGTCCCGCATCGCGGGCATGATGTCGGTTGCGGCCTCGGCGGCCCGCACCGGCAGGAACGGGTGGGGCTCTGCACGGTCCCACGCCCGCTCGAAGATGTCGACCAGGAACCGCACGATGGCAGGCTCGGTGACTAAGACGGCCGTGGTGCGGTCCGCGTTCCCGGGGATGAACGCGAGCTTGCGGTCGACGATGATCACGCGGTCGAAGAACTCGGCGAGGGTGCGGACTTGGACGCCGTAGCCGGTGACCGCCCGGACGTATTCCTTGGTCGGCTCGTCGAACCGCGTGCTGTGCTGATAGAGCGTGCGCATCGACACCCCGGCGGCGATCCGGCCGCGGACGCCGCTGAGTGCGTCCTGGAGCACCGCCTCGGGCCGCGGGCCCTCCGGCTGTGCCGTGAGGATCTCGGACGTGGACCGGTCGACCGCGCGCTGGATCGTCGCCTGGATCTCGGGTATTCCCTGGATGTACGTGATGCCGGCGGGCGCTTTGGCGCAGCCGCAACCGGAGCAGTCCGCTTCCGCTTGATCCGCCTGGTTGGACACGGTGTCCGCGAGTTCATGCAAGGTGCGCGCGACGTGGTGCAGCGTACTCGCGTGATCATTCGGTATGTTCATCTGATCCCTCGTTTCCCGGCAGTGCGCCGACCCGAAGTATTGAGGATCTGTCGCGGGAACTCCAGGAGTGGCAGATTTCTTTACAGAGCCGCAGCGAGGGGCCGGGGGGAGGAAGTCGGCTCCGGACGCGCGTCTCAGGGAAGCGACGAGAAACGGATTTTCATCTTCCATTCTTGCGTCTGCGAATCATTTCCGAAGGCGGCGGGTGAGTTCCCGCGCGCCGGTTTCCAGTGTGTGGACAGAAAAGGGGAGTTCTGTGTCCAGGGGGATTTTCTTCGTGCAGCGTGCCGTGGCGAGACCTGTGGTGGGCGGGCTGGCGGTCCTGCTGCTCGGACTCGTACCGGCCGGGGCGACGTCCGCGGTGGCGCGGGACATCGGCTGGAACGTGGTGGAGGGCTCGGGGCGGGACATCGGCTGGAACGGGTCCGGAGCGTGACTCTCCCGTTCACCCCCACCCCAACCGCCGTCTGCCGACACCACCCGCGACTGCTGACCGCCGCCAAGGCCGCCGAGCTGCGCTCGCGCGCCGCCCGCGGTGAGTCAGCCGACTTCGACGCGGACGTGTGGCCGCTGATCGCCAAAGAGGTGGAGGCCGTCTACTACGCGGCACTGCTCACCTCCCACGGCCTCGACGGCACCGCCTTCGCCGACCGCTATCCGGCTGCGGCACCCGGCGCCGAGGAGCAGGCTCTGCTCGACGAGGCCGCGGTGGACGCGGCGGACCACTGGGACTGGGAGCGCGTCGCCCGGCCCTACGGCCGGCGCGAGTTCACCGGTGCCGAGGACTTCCACAGCTGGCTCCTCGCGTATCTGCGCGCCGACGTGGCGCACGCTCGCGAAGGCAACGTCAGCGGACCGGTCAAGGCCGCCCTCGATGTCCTGCGCGACCTGCGCAACGAGATACGTCTCGTGGTCGACCACAGCGGCATCGACGGCGCTTCGTACCGCGACGCCCTGCACGGCTGGTACACCCCGCTCAACGCCTTCCTCTCCATCGGGCCTCCGACACCACGGTCGAACTCGCCGAGGGGCTCACCGTGAACCCGGCCCGGATGCGGGCCAACCTCGACCTGACCGGAAGCCGGATCGTCTCGGAGCGTCTCGCCGCCGTCCTCGCACCCCGTCTCGGCAAGGCCGCCGCGAAGCAGCTGCTCACCGACGCCTCCACAGCCGCCGACCGCGAGGGACGTCCCCTGGGCGACGTCCTCGCGCGGCTGCCCGAGCTGCACGGCGTGTGCACCCCCGAGGAAGTGGCCGTTCTGCTCGACCCGGCCCGGTACACGGGAGCGGCGGGAAGCCTGGTCGACCGTGCCCTGAAGAGAAGGGGAACCCCTGACGTGACCCCGACCGAGCTCACCGCGCCCCCCGAGGACCCCGCGGAGCACGGACGTGCCGAACGAGTACTGGACGTCCCGGAGTTCCCCGAACTCCCCGCCGCGCAGCAGCCCGACTGGCCCCACCCCGGGGCCCTCGCCGCGGCCGTCGCCGAACTGCGCCGCGCCCCCGGCCTCGTCCACCCCGCGGAGTGCGACGCCCTGCGCGCGCGGCTGGCCGTCGTCGCCCGCGGCGAGGCGCTGCTGCTGCAGGGCGGCGACTGCGCCGAGACCTTCGAGGCGGCCCAGCCGGACCGGATCGAAGCCACCTTCCGCACGCTCGGCCAGATGGCGGCGATCGTCTCCGAAGCGTCCGCGCTGCCCGTCGCCACCGTCGGCCGTATCGCGGGCCAGTACGCCAAGCCGCGCTCGAAGCCGCAGGAGACCCGGGGCGAGGTGACCCTGCCCGTCTACCGCGGCGACCTGGTCAACGGCCACGCGTTCACCGCGGAGGCCCGCACCCCCGACCCGTCCCGTCTGACCCGTGCCCATCGCGTCTCGGCCACCACCCTGGAGTTGCTGCGCACGTTCGCGGCTCGGCAGAACACCGAGTTCTGGACCAGCCACGAGGCGCTCGTCCTCGACTACGAGCACCCCCTGACGCGTATCACGCCCGAGGGCCCGTACGCCCTGTCCGGGCACCTGCTGTGGATCGGCGAACGCACCCGTGCACGCGACGGCGCCCATATCGACTTCGCCGCCCGCATCCGCAACCCGATCGCGGTCAAACTCGGACCCACGACCACCCCGGACGAGGCGGCCGCCCTCCTGGACCGGCTCGACCCGGAACGTGAACCCGGTCGCCTCACCCTCGTGACCCGCATGGGCGCCGACGCCGTGCGCGACGTCCTGCCCGGAGTCGTGCGGAGGCTGACGGCGGAGGGTGCCCGTGTCGCCTGGATCTGCGATCCCATGCACGGCAATACCGTCACCGCACCCGACGGATGCAAGACCCGTAGACTCGCGGACATCCTCGACGAGATCCGGGGCTGGTTCGAGGTGCACCTGGAGTGCGGCACCCACCCGGGAGGAATCCACGTCGAGCTGACGGGTGAACACGTCACCGAATGCCTGGGCGGCACGTACGAGGTCACCACCGGCGACCTGCCCGCCCGCTACGAGACGGCCTGCGACCCGAGGCTGAACCGGGGACAGTCCCTCGACCTGGCGTGGGAGCTGTCCGACCTGTACGCCAAGTACCAGCTCAACAGGAGGTAAGCAGTGGAGACCCGTGCAACCGTACAGCGGTTCTGCGCGATGCACGAACGCCAGGATCCGTCCGACCCCCTGGTCATCCCCAACGTCTGGGACGCGGTCAGCGCCCGCGCCTTCGCGGACGCCGGTTTCCCCGTCCTGGCCACGTCCAGTGCGGCCGTCGCCGCGACCCTCGGCTACCGGGACGGAGGCCACACCCCGCCCGCCGAGATGTTCGCCGCGATCGCCCGCATCGTGAGGTCCGTGTCCGTACCGGTGACCGCCGATGTCGAACACGGTTACGGCCTGGCCCCCCAGGAACTCGTCGACCGCCTTCTCGACACCGGAGCCGTGGGCTGCAACCTGGAGGACACGGACCCCCTGACCGGCGGTCTCAAGGACGCCGCACAGCACGCCGACTGGCTGACTGAGGTCAGCGTGGCGGCGGGCGAGCACCTGGTGCTCAACGCCCGCGTGGACACGTACCTGTTCGGCGAGCACTCGGTGGAGACCACGGTCAAGCGTGCCGTGCTCTACGCCCGCGCCGGCGCCGACGTCATCTACCCGATCCTGGCCCCGCCGGAGCTCCTGCCGGACATCGCGACCACGGTCGACCGCCCCATCAACGCCCTCTGCCTTCCGAACGGCCCCACCCCGTCGGAGCTGGGCACCCTGGGCGCGGCCCGGGTGACGTACGGCCACACCCTGCACGGCCGGATCACGGAGACGGTCCAGGCGATGGCGGCGGAACTGCGCTGACGCACCCGCGGTGAAAGGGCCGGAAATTTCGTGGACTCACGGCCCCCTCGCACGTCGGCGAGGCCGGTGACCGGGTGGGTGACCTGCGCTTGCCGACGGCATCGATTCGGACGAGAACACGTCGATCTCGGTCGCCACGGTCGTTCCTCCTGCACAGCATGTCCACGCTGGTCACCAAGCGGATCACCGGCGCACGCCCGCACCTCGTCGCCCTCGTCCAGGCACTCGGCGTCCCGCTGACCGTGACGGTCGGCCTCAAGGTCACGCCTGCTCGCAAACCAGTCGCCGTGCCTGCTCCACGAACAGCCGGGCATGCACCGGCAGCCGCTTCCCGGACCGCCGCGCCAGCTGCGTCCGAAGCGTGAACGGCGGCTCCCGGAAGAGCCGTGCGAGAGAACTCTCCGCGAGTTCGGTGGCGACCGTCACCTCGGGCAGCAACGCGATCCCGAGGCCGGCAGCCGCCGCGCGTTTGACCGCCTCGATCGTGCCGAACTCCATGAACTCCACCGGCTCCAGCGCCGACAGCTCCCGGTAGGCGCAGCCCGGCTCGGTGGCCGGCAAGAGCTGCCCGGTCAGCTCGGCCGTCGCGACAGGCTCCCCGGTCGGCGGGGTCCGGGCGCCGCGACCAGCGCCAGCGGATCCAACGCCAGGTCCCGCTTGCGGCCCGGCGCCTTTTCGCGGCATCTGACCGGTCGTGGTCGCGGGAACCCGCAGTCGCGTGGACACTCTGCGTGTCCGGCACCGCCAGGGTCGGCTCCTCTGATCGCCGGGCCCGCTCCCGCTCCCGCACCTGACAGCGCAACAGCTCATGGATGACCTGGTCGGTGCCGTCGTCACGCCACCTGGCGAAGTAGCAGTACGTCGCGCTCTTCGGCGGCAGGTCGTGCGGCGGGTAATGCCACTGGCAGCCGGTCCGGCTCTGGTAGAAGATCGCGTTGACGGTCTCCCGCACCGCATGGGCGCCCCGGTGACCGCTGACGGAGGGGTGCCGCTCTTTCCACGCGGTGATCACCGGCTCGATCAGGCCCCACCGGGCGTCGGACGAGTCGCCGGGGTACGGCTTGCGCTCGCTCACCCCGCCACCCCAACACGCCCAAGCCCGTCCCCTGGCGTGTGGCCCTACCAGGCCCGTCGCGCCTGCCGTCCGAAGAGGACGCCGCGCGGTTCGGGCGGTGGGGGAGTGCCCGGTTTGAGGGGCCAGGCGAGCAGCATGCCCGCGGCGAAGCCGACCACGTGGGCCAGGTATGCCACGGTGCCCGCCTCGGCGATGGCCTCGCCGGTGGAGTAGAACGCCTGCAGCACGAACCAGAAGCCCAGCACGATCCAGGCCGGCAGCCGCAGCGGCAGGAAGAGGAGGAAGGGGACGAGGATCCAGACCCGCGCCCTCGGGTAGAGCACCAGGTAGGCGCCCAGGACGCCGGCGACGGCTCCCGAGGCGCCGATCAGGGGAGTGGTGGAGGAGGAGTTCGTGAGAGCAAATCCGTATGCGGCCGCGTAGCCGCAGGCCACGTAGAACAGCAGGTACCGCACATGGCCCATGCGGCCCTCGATGTTGTTGCCGAAGATGAGGAGGAACAGCATGTTCCCCAGCAGGTGCAGCCAGCTGCCGTGCAGGAACATCGCCGTGAGGACCGACAGCACGGGCGACTTGTCGTAGGCCGGCGGGCCCAGCACGCACCCCGGTCCGTGCACGCCCACGCCCACGGCGCCGGTCGGGACCAGCGACGGCATCCGGCCGTGGATCAGCTCTCTCGGCACGAGCGCGTACTGCTCCGTGAACGCCTCCAGATGGCACAGCTGCGCCAGCGAGCTGCCGCCCGCCACCGAGCCGGAGACGCCGGGCGTGAGCAGGAACGCGACGAAGTTCGCGGCGATCAGGGCGTACGTCACCCAGGGGGTGCGCCGCGACGGGTTCACATCATGGACGGGGATGACCACAGGGAAGTACTGCCCCCGATGTGTTCGCCGAACCGGTGAACGCCGCCGTCCGCGTGTCCGTATCCCTCCACAGACCACCCGCGGCCCGGGGAAGGCGGGCCGCGGGGACGACGTGAGGGACAGGCGATGAGTGACCGAGTTGTTCCGCCCATGCACGCGCTGCCCGACGGAGAGGCCGAGCTCTCGCTGGTGGTGCGGCTGCCCTGGGAGGACGTCGCCCGGCTCGGCCAGGAGGCCGGCCGGCTGGCGTCCCAGATGAAGCGGCCGGTCACGCTGGACGAGGCCGTCAGCCACCGGCTGCGCTCCGTGAGGCCCACCGCCGCGCACGCCAGGCCGGCCGGCGAACAGCCGACGGCGACGGCGACGGCGATGACGTCGTCCAGTGGCTCGGTCTCCTCCCTGCCGAGGCTGAACGGCACCGCCTAGGGAGCGCTGTCGCGGACCTTGGTCGCCGCCTTTCTCGCCGCCACCAGGACCGGGTCCCACACCGGTGAGAACGGCGGGGCGTAGCCCAGGTCCAGCGCCGTCATCTGTTCCACCGTCAGTCCGGCCGTGAGGGCGACCGCGGCGATGTCGACCCGCTTCGCCGCGCCCTCGCGGCCGACGATCTGCACGCCCAGCAGACGGCCGGTGCGACGCTCGGCGAGCATCTTGACCGTCATGGGGGAGGCGCCGGGGTAGTAGCCCGCGCGGCTGGTCGACTCGACGGTGACCGTCTCGAACTGCAGGCCCACCCGGCGGGCGTCCCTCTCCCGCAGTCCGGTGCGCCCGATCTCCAGGTCGCACACCTTGCTCACCGCCGTGCCGACCACGCCGGGGAAGGTGGCGTAGCCGCCGCCGGCGTTGGTGCCGATGACCTGCCCGTGCTTGTTGGCGTGGGTGCCCAGCGGAACGTGGCGCTGCTGCCCGGAGACCAGGTCCAGGACCTCCACGCAGTCCCCGCCGGCCCAGATGTCCTCGTGGCCGCGCACCCGCATCGCCCGGTCGGTGAGCAGCCCGCCGTGCGCGCCGAGCGGGAGCCCGGCCGCCCGCGCGAGCGCCGTCTCGGGACGTACGCCGATGCCCAGCACGACCACGTCCGCCGGATACTCGGCGTCCTCGGTGGCGACCGCCCGCACCCCACCGTCGTCACCGGTGAGCACCTTGGTCACCTCGGCGTCGCCGACCATGGTGATGCCCAGGCCCTCCATGGCCCGGCGCACCAGGCGGCCCATGTCCGGATCGAGGGTGGACATGGGCTCCTCGCCGCGGTCGACGACCGTCACCTCGTAGCCGTGCTTGATCATCGCCTCGGCCATCTCCACGCCGATGTAACCGGCGCCGACCACCACCGCCCGACGGCCACGCGCGCGCGTGAGGCTGTCGAGCAGGGCCTGGCCGTCGTCCAGGGTCTGCACGCCGTGCACACCGGGCGCGTCGAAGCCGGGCAGGTCGGGGCGGACCGGACGGGCCCCGGTCGCGATCACGAGTTTGTCGTACGACGTCCAGGACTCCGCCCCGGAGTCGACGTCCCGCGCGCGGACGCGCCCCGCGGCCACGTCGATCTCCGTCACCTCGGTGCGCATCCGCAGAGCGATGTCCCGCGCGCGGTGCTCCTCGGGCGTGCGGGCGATCAGCCGGTCCCGCCCGTCGACGTCGCCGCTCACCCAGTACGGGATGCCGCACGCCGAGAACGAGGTGAAGTGGCCGCGTTCGAACGCCACGATCTCCAGCTCGTCGGGCCCGCGCATCCTCCGTGCCTGCGACGCCGCGGACATCCCCGCGGCGTCGCCACCGATCACGACCAGTCGTTCCTTGGCGCTCCTTCTCATGCGAACACGCTACGGGAGAAGGCCTTTCAGCCCCGCTCGCCCGGCTCCCCGGCCGGCTCGGGCGTGGCAGGGACGGGTGCGGGTGCGGGTGCGGAGGTGGGGAAGGG
>NZ_POTZ01000266.1 GCF_003236365.1 Streptomyces sp. NTH33 | reverse complement strand
CCTCAACTCGGGTGCTCCACCCATCAGTACGCCAAGTCGGGGTATCCGGAAGGAGTCCGGCGGCGAACACGGCTGCCGCCACCGCCTTCGGAAGGAGCACCCGCATGCCGCTCACGTTCCGCAAGAGCTTCCGGATCCTCCCGGGAGTGCGACTGAACATCAACAAGCGCTCCTGGTCGTTCACCACCGGCGGGAAGCACGGACCGCGGTACACCCACAGCAGCACGGGACGTCGTACGACATCGATGGATTTGCCCGGACCTTTCGGGTGGCGTCGAACCCGTAGGGCCAAACGTCACTGACAGTGCATCACCCGAATGGCCCCCTTAAGAGGCGCCATCTCATATCTGAGATAACCTCAGCCTCATGGCAGACGACTACCTCGTACGCATCGGCAAGCTCATCCGCGACGCCCGGCAGCACAGAGGCTGGACACAGGCACAGTTGGCCGAGGCGCTCGGCACCAGCCAGAGCGCGGTCAATCGTGTCGAGCGCGGCAACCAGAACATCAGCCTTGAGATGATTGCCCGCATCGGTGAGGCCCTGGACAGTGAGATCGTATCCCTGGGCTACGCGGGCCCGATGCACCTGCGGGTGGTGGGCGGACGCCGTCTGTCCGGCGCCATCGACGTGAAGACGAGCAAGAACGCGTGCGTGGCCCTGCTGTGCGCCTCGCTGCTCAACCGGGGGCGCACGGTGCTGCGCCGGGTGGCCCGGATCGAGGAGGTGTACCGCCTCCTGGAGGTGCTGAACTCCATCGGTGTACGCACCCGCTGGATCAACGACGGTACCGACCTGGAGATCGTGCCGCCGGCCGACCTGGACATGGGCGCGATCGACGCCGAGGCCGCCGTCCGCACCCGGTCCATCATCATGTTCTTCGGGCCGCTGCTGCACCTCATGGACCACTTCAAGCTGCCGTACGCGGGCGGCTGCGACCTCGGCACGCGCACCATCGAGCCGCACATGATCGCGCTGCGCCGGTTCGGGCTGGACATCACCGCCACGGAGGGCCAGTACCACGCCGTGGTGGACCGCGCCGTCCGCCCGGACCGCCCGATCGTCCTGACCGAGCGCGGCGACACGGTGACCGAGAACGCGCTGCTGGCGGCGGCCCGCCACGACGGGGTGACCGTCATCCGCAACGCCTCCTCCAACTACATGGTGCAGGACCTGTGCTTCTTCCTGGAGGCGCTGGGCGTCCGGGTCGAGGGCATCGGCACCACCACGCTCACCGTGCACGGCGTACCGGTCATCGACGCCGACGTGGACTACTCCCCCTCCGAGGACCCGGTGGAGGCGATGAGCCTGCTGGCCGCCGCCGTCGTCACCGAGTCCGAGCTGACGGTGCGCCGGGTGCCGATCGAGTTCCTGGAGATCGAGCTGGCGGTCCTGGAGGAGATGGGCCTCGACCACGACCGCGGCGAGGAGTACGTCGCCGACAACGGCCGCACCCGCCTGGTGGACCTCACCGTCCGGCCCTCCAAGCTGGAGGCGCCCATCGACAAGATCCACCCGATGCCGTTCCCCGGCCTGAACATCGACAACGTCCCCTTCTTCGCGGCGATCGCGGCCTCCGCGCAGGGCAAGACGCTGATCCACGACTGGGTCTACGACAACCGCGCCATCTACCTGACGGACCTCAACCGCCTGGGCGGCCGACTGCAACTCCTCGATCCCCACCGGGTGCTGGTCGAGGGCCCCACCCGCTGGCGCGCCGCCGAGATGATGTGCCCGCCGGCCCTGCGCCCCGCCGTCGTCGTCCTGCTGGCCATGATGGCCGCGGAGGGCACGTCGGTGCTGCGCAACGTGTACGTCATCAACCGGGGTTACGAGGACCTCGCCGAGCGGCTGAACTCGATCGGGGCGCAGATCGAGACCTTCCGGGACATCTGAACGGCAGATGCCGCCGCATCCCCTCTGACCTGCGCTGATGCGGGTCGGGAGGGGGTGCGGCGGCACCTCTGGGACTTCTCTGGGACTTTGGGCCAGGAGCGGGCTGTTCCCGGCCGCTCGGAGTTATGGCTACGCGAAGACCGCGTCGATGGCGGAGCTGCCTCGTGCGCCCGCGCGGGGCAGAAAGTGCGCGTACTTCCGGAGTGTGAACCCGGGGTCCGAGTGGCCAAGCCACCGGGCCAGGGAGACGACCGACTCGCCGGCCTCCAACTGCTCGGAGGCGTAGAAGTGGCGCAGGGCATGGTAGCCATGCTCCCGGGAGGGCTCCCAGACACGGGATCCGTCTGGAGCGCTTTCCTCCAGCGCGGCGATCACGCCGGCCTCGGAAAGGGCTGGCTTCCAGACGTAGGAGTTGAAGTAGTTCCGGTTGATCGCCTTGCGCTCGCGACCGGTCACCAGGAGGTTGTACGTCCTGGGCCGACGGTGCTTGGCCTCTACCGGGGTCTGCGGAGGGCTCGGGTCGTCCCACGGCATCGTGACCGGCACTGGTGCGAAGAGCTCCATGTGCCGACGCAGGGACTTGGCCACGCTTGAGGGCAGGGGCACATCCCGGACCTTGCGGCCCTTGGGAAGCGCGAAGCACAGCTTCGTCCGCACCATCTTCACCTGGCGCCGGATGTGCACGACCTCCTCATCGAAGTCGATGTCCTCCATCGACAGGCCAAACGCCTCCCCCTGTCGGAGGCCGAGGCCCGCGCCGATCTCGACGAGGACGCGATAGCGCTCCGGGAGAGCTGCTCGTACGGCCAGCACGCGTTCCGGCGGCCACGCCTCGACCCGGCCCGGTGCGGCTGCCGGTGGGCGGACCGTACGTGCGCGGCATGGGTTGCGTGCGAGGCGGCGGTCTTCAACGGCAGCCTGGAGAACGCTGGACAGCGTCGCCCAGACGAGACGGATCGAGGTGGGACCCAGATCCTTCTCAAGACGTTTCTTCCAACTCCGCAGCACTTCGGTACCAACGCTGTTGAGCGGCAGGGCACCAAGGTGCGGGACAATGTGCCGGCGCACCCGCTGCTCGATGCGCTCAAGGGTGGACGGGTCACCGCTCTGCGTGGGCCACCAGTGGGTCGCGATGTAGTCCTTCAGGGAGATGGCTCCATCCCGCGGATCGACGAACTCGCCTCGGCGTGCGTCGGTCTGGGCCTGGGCGAGCCAGGTCTTGGCGTCCTGGAGTGCGTCGAAGGAACGGTCCTTGACGCCGGGGATGCCCTTGACGCGGTAGCGGGTGCACTTGCCGTACATGGTCGTGCGTTCGCGCTTGCCGGTCGTCGAGTTGGGGCGCTTCTTGAGCCATCGGTCTTCTATGTAGCCGGCCAGGTGAAACTCCTTGATGTAGAGGATGGGGACGGTGCTCTACGGCGTTTGGAGCGTCAGGCGCTGGTGAGGCGGGGGGACCGCTCCTGACGAGGAGCGGTCAGCGGGTTGAGCGCCGCGTTGGAGCGCGAGTCGGCCTGTTCCTGCTCGCGGACCCAAGCGTCGAGGGCTTCCAGTCGGTACATGACGCGGCCTCGTGGACCCATGCGGAAGCTCGGGGGTCCCTGTCGACGGTGGCGCCAGACGTAGAGGGTGTGGGGTGAGAGGCCGAGGTAGTCGGCGGCGTCCTTCACGGTCAGGAAGGCCGTGCGTACGGTGCCGGGCGAAGCGGTGGGGGCAGGCAAAGATCGGGCAAGCATCGGTGGCTTTCTGTGAGGTACGGGAGGGAGTGGGCCCGGGTGGGTGGAGAACCAGTTCTTCACCCACCCGTTGCCTCGTGGTGAGGCAGGAGGGAAATCGCGGGACCGAACCACAGCTCGGAGCCGGCGTTACGGGCGGTGCGCAGTCGGGCTCGGCTCACTCGGCAGGTCAGGAAGGCGGAGGGCAGCTTCGAGCCGGTCCCAAGGGATTTCATCCGGTGTCGGCTTGCGAAGGCAATGTGCGAAGCGTTCGGCAAGGCGAGGGGCGCTCATTCCGGCGCACTCGGCCACCGCGAGGATGTGCGCCGCGGTCTGGTCACCGTTCTTCAGCCATGCCGCGATGCACGCGTCACGCAGGGCCGAGACTTCCCCGCCGATCGGGGAGTCGAGTTCGTGCGCTTCGAGCACCGCCTCCCGCGCCTGCCGCCAGACCTCCCGGTAGACCGAGGCGGTCAGCGGTCGCCCATCGTCGAGGACGAATATCGCGTCATCGGGGAGGAGATCACACCGGGTGATCTCCGTCTTCAGGATCGCTACCAACTGAGTGCTTGCGGGAACACGACGCACGGCGCCCGCACCTGCAACTTCCTTTCCGTGGCGGTCCAGTGCTTGTTCCTGAGCGTGGATCAGCAGCACACCACTGCCGTCGTCCGCGACTTCCACGTCTCGGACGCGCAGCATCAGCGCTTCCTTCGGCTGAAGCGCCGCGAGAGCGATGGATGCCAGAAAGGCCCGCAGCATGAGCCCGTTCCGCGGTTGTTCGGCGGCCCAGTCCAGGATCGCAAAGCACTGCCGATCGGACAGAAGAAACGATTCGTCGTCAGTAACTACAGCCATGCGAGGACTCCTTGGGGCCAGACGTGAGGGTAGGTACAGCAGTCCGGTAACCAGACAGGAACCGCACGGCGACCGAACCTCTCCAATGGTCCGGAGAATCGCCGGTTTGGGTAACCGGCGGTCCCGTGCTATATTCCGCCGGTCCCGCCCACGCTCTTCCGTGAGTTGCTCTAGGTTCACTTGCTTTGCGGGACTATTCCAGTCCCTTCCAAACTCAATGTGTCTGCCGTCGGCGAATCATCGCGTCGGCCCCAGAACCACCGAGGTTCGCCCTCCAAAGCGCTCTCCCTGAACGAGCGAAACTCCGGAACAGAGCAGGCGTCTTCTAAGCACGTGCTCCTTCCGCCTTCAGCGATAGGGTCGACACAGACCGCCGTCCAGACAGCGCTTCGACACCCTGTGCCGGGGCCTCCGATGGGCGACGAACGGAAGCCGTGATCTGCTCCACGGCGGCGATGTCGCCGCGATCATTCTGGTCAACGGGGTTCGACTGTCAGACCGAGGTTTTAGTGTGGAACGGTGACTTCAGACGTCAGCAAGGTCTCAAGCGAAGAGGCAGCGCTTTCTGTAGAGGAGACCATCCTCGGGCAGGCTGCCTGGTTCCTTCATGAGCGAGGAGACGTTCAGGCGGCAGCCCTTCTACTGGATGTTGAAGGAATCGAGTGGTCTCCCGGCAACAGGTTCGGCGACTGGATGGATGCCCGCCTTCTGGTTCCCGGATGGCTGATGGACCGGTTCTCTGAGGACTTGCTTGCGCGGATCCGGGACGCCCTCCTGCCGATCGCTGAACGGAACGGCGTCGAAGCGCACTCTGTCTATGTCGGGCCAGCGCTACCAGACGTGGTCGCGGACTGGAGGTCAGCTCTTCAGGGGCGGCTCACCGCCGACACCACAACGAACCACGCCGCGCGTGTCACCGATCCGAAACCGGAA
Organism: Streptomyces sp. NTH33; assembly: GCF_003236365.1. Lineage (GTDB taxonomy): Bacteria > Actinomycetota > Actinomycetes > Streptomycetales > Streptomycetaceae > Streptomyces. The sequence continues at coordinate 4,509 of NZ_POTZ01000266.1, read as the reverse complement.
CTGCGACGCGACGGATTCGTTTTTGACTCCCGCGAGGAGATACGGGTCTATGAGGCGCTCAAGCGCGCCCAGGCTGCCCTCCCCGCCGATGCCACCATCTCCATCTTTCCTCTGCCGCTGGGACGCGTAGGAGTCGGCAACACATGGACGCCCGACTTCCTAGTCGTTCGTGAAGGCAGGGCGGGCCTGATCGAGGTCGACGGACCCCATCACCGCGGCCGACTGGCGGCTGACGGGACCAGGGATCGGCACTGGCGGAACAGCGGGTTCGTTCACATCGAACGAATTCTGGTGGAAGAAACGGCCAAGGACGCTGAGTTGGACGCCCTGGTCAGGACGTTCCTCAAGCGGCTGCGCACACATTAGCCGTCCGTACTCGACTCCGTCCCGCATGTCTGTCGGGCACTCGGACACTGCTGGATCCCGCCCTCCGACGGGAGCAATGCTCAATACCTGTGGATCAGCCCTGACGGAAGGAGGCGTACCTTCCCGATGGATCGATCGATAGGTCATCGAGCAAGGCCGACGTTGCCGCGTCGGTCGGGAAGGCACGCCCGTGCTTACGGTAGTCAACGAGGACGGCAGCACGCCAAGCGGCAGCTCGCTGCTGGATGAGATCGTCCGGGAGGGTGCGCGGCGGATGCTGGCCGCCGCGCTGGAAGCCGAAGTCAACGCCTACATAGCCGAGTTGGCCGATGAGCGCGACGCCACGGGGCGCCGCCTGGTGGTCCGCAACGGCTACCACCAGCCCCGGCAGGTCACCACCGCGGCCGGGATGGTCGAGGTGAAGGCGCCGCGGGTGAACGACAAGCGCGTCGACGAGGCCACCGGCGAGCGCAAGCGGTTCTCCTCGAAGATCCTGCCGCCGTGGTGCCGCAAGTCGCCGAAGATCAGCGAGGTGCTGCCGCTGCTCTACCTGCACGGTCTGTCCTCCGGCGACTTCGTGCCCGCCCTGGAGCAGTTCCTCGGCTCCTCCGCCGGGCTCTCTCCGGCGACGGTCACCCGGCTGACCCAGCAGTGGCAGGCCGACCACGCCGCCTTCATGGACCGCGACCTCGCGGAGGTCGACTACGTGTACGTGTGGGCCGACGGCATCCACCTCAACGTCCGCCTGGAGGAGGCCAAAGCCTGCGTGCTCGTCCTCGTCGGGGTGCGCGCGGACGGCTCCAAGGAGCTGGTCGCCCTCAAGGACGGCTACCGCGAATCCGGTGAGTCCTGGGCCGACCTGCTGCGCGACTGCGCCCGCCGGGGCATGCGCGCCCCGGTGCTCGCGGTCGGCGACGGCGCCCTGGGCTTCTGGAAGGCCCTGGCCGAGGTGTTCCCCGAAACCCGCGAGCAGAGGTGCTGGGTTCACAAAACGGCCAATGTCCTCGACTCCCTGCCGAAGTCCGCGCAGCCCGGCGCGAAGAAGGCCATCCAGGACATCTACAACGCCGAGGACAAGCAGCACGCCGAGGCGGCGGTCAAGACGTTCGCCCAGCTCTACGGCGCGAAGTTCCCCAAGGCCGTCAAGAAGATCACCGACGATCAGGCCGAGCTTCTGGCGTTCTACGATTTTCCCGCCGAGCACTGGATCCACCTGCGGACCACGAATCCGATCGAGTCCACGTTCGCCACGGTCCGGCTGCGGACCAAGGTCACCCGCGGCGCCGGCTCCCGCACCGCCGCCCTGGCGATGGTCTTCAAGCTGGTCGAGTCCGCCCAGCAGCGGTGGCGTGCGGTGAATGCGCCCCACCTCGTCGCCCTCGTCCGGGCCGGAGCCCGCTTCGAACGCGGCCGGCTCGTCGAACGCCCCGAGGCGGTTGCGGCATGATCGAGGCCAGCCGATTCCCTGGGGGCCGACGTGGCATGGTCTGAACACGTGGTGGTGCGAGACGGCGTCCGGCTTGCCTGCCGGGACTGGGGCGGGCCGGGACAGCCCCTCGTGCTGCTGCACGGCCTGGCCGGTCACGCGGGTGAATGGGATGTGCTGGCACAACGCTTGAGCTCCCGGTATCGGGTCGTCGCGGTCGACCAGCGCGGGCACGGCGCCAGCGAGCGCCACCCGCGGGACGTCTCCCGCGCCGCCTACGTCGCCGACGTCATCGCCGTTGTCGATCAGCTGACGCTGCGGCGGCCCGTCCTGGTCGGCCAGTCGCTGGGCGGGCACACGGCCCTGCTCACCGCCGCCGCACATCCCGGGCTCGTCCGCGCACTCGTGCTCGTCGAGGCCGGCCCCGGCGGCCCGAACCCGGACGGCCCCGCGGACATCAGCGGATGGCTCGACTCGTGGCCGGCACCGTTTCCCTCACGCGAGGCGGCAGCCGCGTTCCTCGGCGGCGGACCGGTCGGCGCGGGCTGGGCGGCTGGGCTGGAGGAACGCGAGGGCGGATGGTGGCCTCGCTTCGACCGGGACGTGATGGTCCGCTCGCTGGCGGAGAACGCCCGGCGTTCCTTTTGGCGCGAGTGGGGGCAGGTCGCGTGCCCCACCCTGGTCGTCCTGGCCCAGTCCAGCTTCATCCCCGCGCAGGAGGCTGAGGAGATGCTCCGGCAGCGACCCGCCACCATGGCCATGAGCATCCCCGGCACCGGCCACGACCTGCACCTGGAACAGCCCGAGGTCCTGCACACCACGCTCGCGGACTTCCTCGAGGGCCTCGCCTGAAACTCCTGCACGGTCACAAGGACACCAAAGTCAGGACCCGCCCATAGCCACCGATCCACAGGTCTTGACAATTACTCCTCCGACGGAAGGACCGGGCCCAGCGTGTGCGGCACGGTCAGCGGGCGCTGCGATCGATGAGAGGGCTGTGCCTCCAGCGGATCACGTCGTCAGCGGCATGATGACCCCGTCCAACAGTGCGATGCACAGCGTCATGAAGCTGAGGGCCGCGATGCTGCCCCAGCCGATCGCCTTGTCCACCGGGGCCTTGACCAGGCGGGCAATGCCGAATCTGATGAGACCGGCGAAGGTAGGACCCCACGGTGCGCGAGATGGTGGCCGCCACCAAGGAGTCCGCGCCCATCATCGGGATCGGCTCCGCCGGGCGGATCGTCTCAGTCGACCTGGACGCGGAGTCGCCGTACATCCTGGTCAACGCCTCCACGGGCGGCGGCAAGTCGGTGACTCTGCGGTGCATCGCCCCCATCTTGGCCGCAGTCCCGCGCTTGGTTCCCTGCGACAGGGCCAGGCGCTACCGGGCGCGCCGGGTGGTGACGAGCTCGCCGTTGTGGAGACGGTGGTCCAGGTCGAGGCCGCTGTCGAGCATCGCGAGGACATCGAGGTGGCGGTCGGCGGGCACGGTCGCCACCCGGCGGCGGTCGCGGCGGACGCGGATGGTTGGGTAGCGCTCGCTGGGCCGTGCGACGTTGACTGGGCCGTCGGGTGTCCCTGCTACCAGCCGGGTCAGCGGAGTGGTGGCGGCGTGGTTGTCGAGGAGCTGGTTGATCGGGTCGGAGGGAGTGCGGACGTAGTCGAGGAGGTCCTGGACCTCGTAGTCGTTCGCCCCGTAGTGCTGCGTCCAGCCGTCGATGTGGTGCTGGGCGGTCCACTGCCGCAGGCCGGCCGACCGGTCTCCGAGACGGGCGGCGTCGCGGCCGAGGAGGTGGGCGATGCGCCGGGAGGTGATGCCGGAGGTGAGCAGGGTCAGGGCCTGCTCGGTGTCGACGCCGTGGCGGATGTGCCAGGCAGTGTGTGTGTTGAGCCTGGGCACGCCGGGAGATAGCGCGGGGCTGGTGTTGACCAGGTTGATCAGGGCGCCGACGGTCCAGCTCAGGGCGTGCCCGAAGGCGGTGCTGATATTGCGTACCGCCTGTTCGAGCGCCCACCCGTCAGCGACGCCGGGCTGCCAGGAACGGGCGAGGTCGGGGATCGTGCTGCCGGAGATCCACTCGCGGAGCGCGGGGGCGATCGGGACGTTCATCTGCGTGCCCCGCGTCTCCTTGTCCTTGAAGCTCCAGGTCTTGGTGACCTCCGGGACGTGGTCGAGTAGACGGTCGAAGACCTGGTGCTCGGTGAGGAAGTCGAGGGTGCGCTGCAGCGGCCATTCCTCCGGCTCGGCGAGCCGGTCGCCCCCGGTGGCGTCGTCCACCGTGTGCCGCTCGAGCAGCACGGCCAGCTGCTTCGCGAGCCAGTCGAGGTAGCGGGCCGATCCCAGGCTGGTGCCGGTTGCGGCCCACCGGCCGGCCTGGGCCGGGTCGGTGGTATCGAACACGGTGGCGACCTTGTCCGCGAGGGTGAGCCACCGGCTGGTGTGCCGCCCGTTGCCGGTCTGGGACAGGGCGAACAATGCGTCCATGGCGTCGATGGGATTGCCCTGCGGCGCCGACGAGGAAGCGTGGAGCTGTAGGACGAGCCAGACGAACGAGGCGAAGTCCGCGGCGATGCCGTCCGCCAGCGCGAAGACTCCGTCAGCGTCCTGCCGCAGGGTGTCCTCGGCGGCGGCGAGTTCGGCCAGGGCCTCGCCGGTCAGCAGCGCGGAGACGACGCGCAACTGCTCCGGGTCGGGGTTGAGGGAGTCGAACTCGGCG
>NZ_POTZ01000265.1 GCF_003236365.1 Streptomyces sp. NTH33 | reverse complement strand
GGGGTGCCGCCCCCGGGAGCGGCACCCCCGGTGGTTCCACGCATGTGAACCAGCCGGGCACGCACTCCGTGGCCGCGCCCGGCAGCCGGGCGCAGCTCGCCCACACCGGCGGCGACCTGCCCATGAGCGCCGTCCTGCCGGTGGGCGCGGGCGCGCTGCTCGCGGGCGCCGTGCTGTACCGCAGGGCCCGGGCCGCCGCCCGGTAACCAGCGCCTACGGTGCGCAGGCCGCAGCGGGCTCCGCGTCCACGGAGCCCGCTGCGGCCCGGCCGTCTCGGCTCACCACGTGGCACGCACCTGGCGGATGATCCGCCGACGCAACCGCACCTTGCGGCTGCCGTCGCGCAGCAGGCTCAGACGGTACAACTCCCAGTGTCCGTACTCGGCGTGGTCCGTCAGCAGACGTGCCGTCTCCTTGCGGGAGACCCCGCGCGGTACGTACACGTCGACAAATTCGTATTCCGGCATCGCATCCATTGTGCGGTCTGGGGCCCGGTACGGATAGCGTCTGCACTATGTCTGATGCTGCGCAGCCCACCGCTGCCGAGGTACGCGCCGCCGCCGAGGCGGTCAAGGCCGCGCTCGACCGTCACCTGGCCGCGGTCGAACGCAAGTCGGGGGAGGAAGACCCGGCCGTCTACGAGGCGTTCAACCAGCTGGCCGCGGCCGCGGAGGCGTACGACGAGTTGCTCTACGACCGCTACGACGAGGTCACGCCCTTCGAGATCCCCGGTGACGACTCGCTGCCGCCGTACACGGGCCCGGAGGAACCGCACGCGATCAGCGTGCTGATCCGCCGCGACTACACCGTGGCCGAGCCGCATCGGCTGCTGGCCCAGGCCCAGCGGGTGGAGGCCGCGGACACCGTGGCCGGCACGGGCATCGGCGAGAACGCCTCCGGCACGGTGCCCGGGGCGCTCGGCGTCCTGTTCGGTGAGTTCGAACCGGACGAGATCGCCTCCCGGCACAGCGAGTTCGGTCTGGAGGAGGGCGACTCCACCTTGTGGGTCATGGCCGCGGACGAGCCCGCCGACCCGGGCGACTGGCTGGAGGCGCCCTTCGAGCACGTCGACTCGCAGCGGATCGTCTGCCGCTTCGACGTCAGCGCGGTCTTCGACGACGAGGATGTCGATGACATCGATGATGTCGACGGCGATCTCGACGACGGTGATCTCGACGACGACGATCTCGGCACCGGACTCGACGACGAGGAACTGGAGCCGCTGGACGCGACCGACCGCTGAGCGACGGCGGACGCGTCCCGGAACCTCCCCCGCCTCAGCCCGCCGCCCGTTCCTCCGCCGCCCGCGCCTGCGTGCGGAGCAGGTCGGGCAGGCGGGTCGTACGGGGCTTCGCCGGCACCTCGGCCACGGCCCTCGGGAGCGCCTGCTCCACCCCGTGCACCACGGACAGATGACGGCTCGCCCGGCCGAACGCCGTGTAGACCCACGGCCGGCTGAGCGCCCGCGCCGCGTCGCCGGGCAGCACTACGACCACCGCGGGCCACCGGCCGCCCGCCGCCTGGTGCGCGGTCAGCGCCCACCCGTGCCGCACCTGTGCCTCCACCCGCTCCCGCGGTACGACCACGGGGTCGCCCGAGCAGGACAGGTGCAGTCCCTCGGCGTCGGCCTTCACCACGTGACCGGGCAGCGTACGGCCCGGGGCGGGGGAGTAGGCGATCCGGTCGCCCGGGTCGAAGCCGCCGAAGCGGCCGGGGCCCGGGTTGAGCCGTGCCTTCAGCGCCGCGTTCAGCGTGCGGGTGCCGGCCGCGCCGCCGTGTCCCGGGGTGATCACTGTCGTCTGCTCGGCCGGTACGCCGATGGCCCGCGGCACCGAGTCCACGACGAGCTGCACGGTCCGGTGCACGGCCTCGCCCGCGTCCCGCACCGGAACGATCACGACCTCCTTGCCGGGCGCCGCCACCTCGCTCAGCTCGCCGGCGCCGATGCCGGAGACCAGCTCGCCCAGCGGGCCCGGGTCCGGTACGCGCGAGGCGACGCAGGGACAGACCCGCGCCGCCAGCAGATCCGCGAAGACCCGCCCGGGCCCCACGGACCACAGCACTCCCGGGTCCCCGGCCAGCACCAGCCGGGCGCCGTCCGGAAGCGACTCCACGAGCAGGGCCGCGGACTCCACGTCCAGCTGGGGGGCGTCGAGCACGACGAGCAGGTCCAGGGCGAGTGAGCCGTCGTCGTCCCGGCCGGGGCCCTCGGCGCCGGACAGCAGTCCGGCCACCGTGGCGACGGGCGGCGCGGGCGTCCCGGACGGCCCGCCGGCCTCCTGGAACCGCCCCAGCAGCTCCGCGAACCCGTCCCGGCCGAGCGGGCCGTGGGCGGCGGCCCACGCGCGCAGCCCGAGCCGCCGCGCCTCGCCCAGCAGCCGGGCGGGCTCCGCGCGGGAGGCCTCACCTCCCGTGTGCAGGACCAGGCCGTGGCCCGCGACCGCGCGGAGCAGCTCGGCGGCGGAGCCCTGGGCGGAGGCGGCGGCCCGTTCCCAGTCCTCGGACGGACCGCTCTCCTTCGGTACGGACCCGATCAGCCGGGCCAGTCCGTCGGCGAGGCTCTCCTCGGCGAGCGCGTACCGCTCCAGGCCCACGAGGACGCGCACCGGGCGCTCGCCCTCCTCGTCCGCCGCCGGGGCGTCCTGGAAGGCCAGGGCCTCGCCCTCCGCGAGTGTGCCGTGCAGGGCCGCCTCGGGGTCGGGCACCGCCCGCTGGGCCAGGGCGGCGGTCAGCGCCGGGGCGTCCAGGGCCGTGTGCCCGGCGAGGGCCGCCTGCTCCAGCAGCCACACGGTGAGAGCCCGGCCGCGCCGCTCGTCGTCCGGACCGCACTCCGTGCCGAGCAGGGCACGCGCGAACCCGTCGGCCTGCTCCGGCCGTACGCCCCTCACGCGCAGCAGCTGCCAGGGGTCGGCGCGCAGCCGCTCCTCCGCGCCCTGCCCGAGGAACGCGGCCACCTGAGGCGCGAGCGCCTCCGGGGCACCACCCTCGCCCAGCACACGCCGCACACTCCGGATGGTCTCGGTCGCGGGCGCCGCGGGCACGGCGGCCGTCTCGGCGAAGACGGGCGCAGGCCGCCGTACCGGTTCGGGGGCGGGGCGTCGCGGCGCGGGCTCCGGCTCGGCGAAGACGCCGGCCGCGGGGGTCTCCCCGCTCTCCACGGCCCGCACCGCCGCCAGCAGATCGGCCGCCTTGCCGCTCAGCTTCCCCCCGCTCTCGACCGGCCCCTTCTTCGCCGCCTTCCGCCGCTCGATCCGCTCCCGCTCGACCTGCTGAGCCACGAGCTCCGCCTCGGCCTCGGACAACCCCGCCGCGCCGGCACCGTCCGCCGCGCCGGCACTGTCCGCCGCGCCGGCACTGTCCGCCGCGCCGGCACCGTCCGAGCCGTCCGCCGCGTCCGAGCCGGTCGTCGGACCGCCACCGCTCCCCGCGGCGGCCGCGGCGTCGCCCCGTCCTTCGCCGTCCGGCGTACCGCCGGTCTTCCGGGCGCCGGTTTCCGGGTCGGGGTCCGGGGTGCCAGGCCCGGAGTGTTCCGTGGTCTCCGGCTCGCTCACAGCGTGCTCCAGTCGTGATCGGGATAGCGGTGCACCGGCGCCGACACGTCGTCGAGCGCCCGGCAGATCTCGCCAGGAAGACTAAGCGCCTCCACTGACAACGCCGCCGTGAGCTGCTGTGCGTTGCGGGCGCCGATGATCGGCGCGGCCACGCCGGGGCGGTCGCGGACCCAGGCGAGGGCGACCTGGAGCGGGGTCACCGCCAGCCCGTCCGCCGCCGTGGACACCGCGTCCACGATGCGGCCGGCGGTGTCGTCGAGGTACGGCTCGACGAAGGGCGCCAGGTGCTCCGAGCCGCCCCGCGAGTCCGCGGGCGTCCCGCCCCGGTACTTGCCGGTCAGCACACCGCGGCCCAGCGGTGAGGAGGGCAGCAGGCCCATGCCCAGGTCGAGGGCGGCCGGCAGCACCTCGCGCTCGACGCCCCGCTGCAGCAGCGAGTACTCCATCTGGGTGCTCGACAGCCGCGTCCGGGTGCCCGGCGCCGCGAGCTGCCAGGTCGCCGCCTTGGCGAGCTGCCAGCCGCAGAAGTTCGAGACCCCGGCATAGCGCACCCGGCCGCTGCTCACGGCCAGGTCGAGCGCCTGCAGGGTCTCCTCCAGCGGGGTGTACGGGTCGTAGGCGTGGACGTGCCACACGTCGACGTAGTCCGTGCCCAGGCGGGCGAGCGAGGCGTCCAGCGCCGCGAGCAGATGGCCGCGGGAGCCGTCGAAGCGGCGGTCCGGGTCCGGGACGCTGCCCGCCTTGGTCGAGACGACCAGGTCGCGACGGGGCACGAGGCCGTCCATGAGCCGCCCGAGCAGGTACTCGGCCTCCCCGTCGCCGTACACGTCGGCCGTGTCGACGAGGGTGCCGCCCGCCTCCCAGAACACCTTCAGCATGTCCGCGGCGTCGTGCTCGTCGGTGGCCCGGCCCCAGGTGAGGGTGCCGAGACCGATGCGGGACACGCGCAGGCCCGTACGGCCGAGATGCCTCTGCTCCATGGACGCCGAGATTACTGGCCGGAGCTGAGAGGCGGGTTGCCTGTGGACAACCCGAAATCCCGCCGACCCGCGCTAGTGTTCCCCGCACAAGGAACGTTACTGATCGGTAAGGGGAACGGCATGCGGCTCGGGATCAACCTCGGCTACTGGGGCGCCGGGATGGACGCGGACAACCTGGCCGTCGCGCAGGAGGCGGACCGGCTCGGCTACGCCGTGTGCTGGGCGGCCGAGGCCTACGGCTCCGACGCGGCCACCGTGCTCGCCTGGGTCGCCGCGCAGACCGAGCGCATCGACGTCGGCTCGGCCATCTTCCAGATCCCCGCCCGCCAGCCCGCGATGACGGCGATGACGGCCGCCACCCTGGACTCGCTGTCCGGCGGCCGCTTCCGGCTCGGCCTCGGCGTCTCCGGCCCGCAGGTCTCCGAGGGCTGGTACGGCGTCAAGTTCGACAAGCCGCTGGCCCGCACCCGCGAGTACGTCGAGATCGTCCGCAAGGCGGTGGCCCGCGAGCGGCTGACGTACGACGGCGAGCACTGGACGCTGCCGCTGCCCGGCGGCCCGGGCAAGCCGATCAAGCTGACCGTCCACCCGCAGCGCGAGCACATCCCGCTCTACATCGCCGCCATCGGCCCGAAGAACCTGGAGCAGACCGGCGAGATCGCCGACGGCGCCCTGCTCATCTTCCCCTCCGCCGACCACCTGGAGGAGACGGCGGTCAAGCACCTGCGCGCGGGCCGTGAGAAGGCCGGCAGGACCATGGACGGCTTCGACGTCTGCCCGACCCTTCCGCTCGCCGTGGGCGACGACAAGGACGTGGCCCGCCTCGCCGACACCTTCCGCCCCTACACCGCGCTGTACGTCGGCGGCATGGGCAGCCGCGAGCAGAACTTCTACAACCGGCTCGCCCGCCGCATGGGCTACGAGAAGGCGGCCGCCGAGATCCAGGACAAGTACCTCTCGGGCGACAAGCAGGGCGCCGCGGCCGCCGTTCCGCAGGAACTCATCGACCGGACCACGCTGCTCGGTTCCGTCGACCGGATCGCGGACCGCATGAAGGCGTACGCGGCGGCCGGCGTCACCACACTGACCCTCGCCCCCGCCGGCTTCACCCTGGAGGAGCGGCTCGCCTCGCTCCGCGCCGGCGCCGAGGCCCTGGAGCGCGCGGGGCTGGCGTGACACGGGCGCACACCCGGCAGACCCGAAGGCTTTCCACGGCCGTGGTGGGGGCTCGGGGGGTCCACCCCGCCACGGCCGTCACGGAGCACAACGCGCGCGTACCCGCCCGGTTACGGCCGCGCCCCTTCGCGGCCCGCTCGTGCTCCGCCGTTCGGCGCAGTGCCCCCGCATCCGTGTTGCGGCACGTCCGGGCCCGCACTTGACTCGTGCTGCGCGGCAGTCCGGCAGGGAGGTGGCCCGCGATGCTCTCGCCCAGGAGCCTGTTCCAGGAGATCCTCGACCACGACGAGTCCTTCCGGCTGTTCTGCTCCATCGCGGCCGGCGGCGAGGCGCAGGGCGGCTGGGAGAACGGCCGGATCGCCGCCCTCGTACCGGCGAGCGAGCGCGACCTCGCCCCGAGGATCGCGCGCCACGGCGCGGACGAGGACAAGCACGGGCGCATCTTCCGCGCCCTGCTGAACAGGCGAGGTCTGGACCCCGTCCCGGTGCCCCCCGAGACCGACTACACGATGCTCCTGGAGAAGCGGGGCATCGGGCTGGCGCACGACAGGCTCAGGTCCGACGAGCCGCTCACCGTCCAGGACGTCATCGTCTACCTGGCCCACAGCCGGGTCACCGAGCAGCGCGCCTGCGAGCAGATGGAGCTGCTGTGCCGGCACTTCGGCGACCACCCCGACGTGGGCCGGGCGGTGCGCATGATCGCGCGGGACGAGGAGAACCACCTCGCCTACTGCCACGAGGAACTGCTGCGCCTGGCCGCCGCCGGGCACGGCCGGACCATCCAGCGCGCCCTGCACGCGTGCGCGTGGGCCGAGATCCGCGTCCACCGCGACGTCAGCCTCGCCGTGATGGCCCGCATGGGCCGCATCCTCGGCTGGACGAAGGTCCGCTCGGCGCTCGTCGCGGCCGGCATCCACGCCGTGTACGTCCACGAGCGGCTGGTGGGCCGGTGGCGGATGGTGACCCTGTCCATGCCCGAGCGCCGCGACGCCCTCGGCACACCCGCCGCCCCGGCACCCGTGCCCGGACCCGAGCCGGAGCCCGCCTGACCGGCGGGCCGCGCCCCTACAGCCAGCCCCGCTGCTTGAACAGCCGGTACAGCAGCAGCTCCAGCAGCGCCATCAGCACGATCACCGCCGGGTAGGACCACGTCCACTGCAGTTCCGGCATGTGAGCGAAGTTCATGCCGTAGATCCCGGCGATCATCGTGGGGACCGCGGCCATGGCCGCCCACGCGGAGATCTTCCGCATGTCGTCGTTCTGCTGGACGCTGGTCTGCGCCAGGTGCGCCGACAGGATGTCCGAGACCAGCCGGTCCAGGCCCTCCACGGACTCGTTGACCCGGATCAGGTGGTCGCTGACGTCCCGGAAGAAGGGCCGGGCCTTGTCGTCCACGAAGGGCACGGCCGGGGAGAAGACACCCATGCCGGTGCCGCTCAGGCGGGCCATCGGCAGGCCCAGCGGGCCCGTCGCCCGCCGGAACTCCGTGATCTGGCGTTTGAAGTTGTAGATCCGCGAGGCGGTGTGCCGCGAGCGGTCCCGGTCCGGCGAGAAGACCTCCGCCTCCAGCTCCTCCAGATCCGCCTGCAGCTCGGCGGCCACGTCCAGGTAGTGGTCGACGGTGGAGTCGGCGATCGCGTACAGCACGGAGGTGGGGCCCTGGCCGAGCATCTCCGGCTCCTGCTCCAGCCGGTGCCGAACGGTGGCCAGCCCGTCGCTCTCGCCGTGGCGCACCGTCACCACGAACGCGTCGCCCAGGAAGATCATGATCTCGCCGGTGGAGACGGCGTCACTGTGCGGCTCGTACATCACGGGCTTGAGCACCACGAACAGCGAGTCGTCGTAGACCTCCAGCTTGGGCCGCTGATGGGCCTTCAGAGCGTCCTCGACCGCCAGCGGATGCAACGCGAACTCCTCGGCGACCAGGCCGAATTCCCGCTCGCTCGGTTCATGCAGCCCCACCCACACGAAACCCCCGGCGGCCCGTGCCGCGGCCAGCGCGTCGGAGAAGTCCTCCGGACCCCGGGTGCGGCGGCCGTCACGGTAGACGGCGCAGTCGACGATCACAGAGCGTGTTCTCCTTTCGCCCGGCCACCGCCGGAGCCGTCCGTACGCCTACCCTGGCCGCATGCCCACGCTGATCCTCGTCAGGCACGGACGCTCCACCGCCAACACCGCCGGACTGCTGGCCGGCTGGACCCCCGGGGTCGCCCTGGACGAACGCGGCGCCCAACAGGCCGCCGCGCTGCCCGGGCGGCTCGGCGGGCTGCCGATCGCCGAGGTGGTCACCAGCCCGCTGCGGCGCTGCCAGGAAACGGTACGACCGCTCCTGGACGCCCGGCCAGAGCTGGCGGCGCACACCGACGAGCGGATCGGGGAGTGCCACTACGGCGACTGGTCCGGCCGCAAGCTCACCGAACTCAAGGACGAGCCGCTGATGGAGGTGGTGCAGGCGCACCCCTCGGCGGCGGCGTTCCCCGGCGGTGAGTCCCTGCGCGCGATGCAGACGCGCGCCGCCGAGGCGGTGCGCGAGTGGAACGCGCGCGTGGAGCGCGACCACGGGGCCGACGCGGTCTATCTGATGTGCTCGCACGGTGACATCATCAAGTCCCTCGTCGCGGACGCGCTCGGTCTGCACCTGGACCTCTTCCAGCGGATCTCGGTCGAGCCGTGTTCCGTCACCGCGATCCGCTACACCCGGCTGCGGCCGTTCCTGGTACGGCTCGGGGACACCGGGGACTTCGCGTCCCTGGTGCCGCGCGAGGAGTCCGCGGACGGCGACGCACCCGTCGGGGGCGGCGCGGGCGCACCGTGATCGTCGGCCGCAGTAGGGTGAAGCGGTCGCCGCCGACTCGCCGACCGGGTCGACTCGCCGGTTCCGTCGACCCTCCCGATTCCGCCGTTCACACGATTCCCATGGAGACAGGACGTGTCCCGTCAGGTGTTCCTCTACGACCCCCCGGACCGCTTCGTGGCCGGTACGGTCGGACTTCCCGGGCGCCGTACGTTCTTCCTCCAGGCCACCGCCGGCTCCCGGGTGACCAGCGTGGCCCTGGAGAAGACCCAGGTCGCCGCGCTCGCCGAGCGCATGGACGAACTGCTCGACGAGGTGGTGCGCCGTAGCGGCGGCAGCGCCGCCGTGCCCGCCGTGGCGCCCGCCGAGATCGCCGACACCGGCCCGCTGGACACCCCCATCGAGGAGGAGTTCCGGGTCGGCACCATGGCGCTCGCCTGGGACGGCGAGGAACAGCGCATGATCGTCGAGGCGCAGGCGCTCGTCGAGATCGACGTGGAGTCCGAGGAGGACCTCGCCGAGGCCGAGGAGCGGCTGCTGCAGGACGAGGAGAACGGTCCCCCGATGCTGCGGGTCCGGCTCACCGGCGCGCAGGCGAGGGCCTTCGCCAAGCGTGCCCTGGACGTCGTCAACGCCGGACGGCCGCCGTGCCCGCTGTGCAGCCTCCCGCTCGACCCGGAAGGACACGTATGTCCGCGCCAGAACGGATACCGCCGCGGCATGTGACGCCCGGCGCGGCGTCCGCCGAGCTGCTCGCCCGGGGCGAGCTGACCGTGCGCGGCCGGATCCGCGAGGCCTCCAACGCGGCGCTGTTCTGCACGGTCGCCTGCGACGGCCAGGAGGCGGCCTGCGTCTACAAGCCGGTCGCCGGGGAGCGTCCGCTGTGGGACTTCCCCGACGGCACGCTCGCCGCGCGCGAGGTGGCCGCGTACGAGGTCTCCGAGGCGACCGGCTGGGGCCTGGTGCCGCCCACCGTGCTGCGCGACGGCCCCTACGGCGAGGGCATGGTGCAGCTGTGGGTCGAGGCGACCGCCGACGACGACGGAGCGGAGCTGCTCGCGCTGCTGGACGCCGAGGAGCCCGGCCCGGGCTGGAAGGCGATCGGGTTCGCCGAGGTCGGCCGGGGTCGCACCGCGCTGCTGGTGCACGCCGACGACGAGCGGCTGCGCCGGCTGGCCGTCCTGGACGCCGTGATCAACAACGCCGACCGCAAGGGCGGCCACCTGCTGCCGGCTCCCGACGGGCACCTGTACGGCATCGACCACGGCGTCACCTTCCACGTCGAGAACAAGCTGCGCACCCTCCTGTGGGGCTGGGCGGGCGAACCGCTCCCGCCGGACGTCCTGGGCGTCCTCGAGTCCCTGGAGGACGCCCTCACCGACAAAGCCCTCCTCGCCACCCGCCTCTCCGGCCTGATCACCCCGCCCGAACTCCGTGCCACACG
>NZ_POTZ01000264.1 GCF_003236365.1 Streptomyces sp. NTH33 | reverse complement strand
CTCAGTGCGGCGCGTCCGCACCGACCCGGCCCCGGCCGCCGGACGCGCCGCACTGAGCGCGGCGGACCGGGTCCGCCCGTCCCGGCGCCCGCCCCCGGACGGTCCGGTGCCGGGCGGGCGTACGACGCGTGCGTGCCCGTACGCCCGCCGGCGCCGATCGGCTCGCGCCGTGCCCCGCGGCTGGAGGCCGCCGGCTCGGCGGCCTCCAGGACGACCGCCGAGCCGGCGGGAGGGGCGGGACGTCCCCGGCGGCTCGTCCGGTCAGTCGGCCGGAAGCGCGGACGCCGACCGAGCCCGCGGCTCGGTGTGTCCCGCGGAAGGCGGCCCGCGGCCCCGGCCGCCGGCTCGACCATCCAGACCACGGTCAAGCTGCGCACCCTGCTCGGCACCGTCACCTGCGTCTACAAGGCGGACGCCCTGACCGGAAAGGCCGACAACGCCGACAGCGGCATCGCCTTCACCAACCAGCAGTTCACCAAGGTGTCCGGTTCGTCGCTGTGCTCCAGCAGCGGTTACTTCACCGCCAAGTACGCTCCGGTCACCGACGCCGGAGCCCCCGTCCACGTCAACTGACCGGCCACGTCACGCGGTCGGGCACGGACGCGGACGCAGGACCAGGGCGGCCCCCGGTGAGCACCGGGGGCGCTGTTCCCGCTTGTCGCCTTCGCGAACACCGTGTCCGGGCCGGCCCCGCCATGCTCGAGCAACTGACCGGCAGCAGGCCGACGTTGAGGCGTGAACGGCCTCGGGGGGCCGGATGGACGCCACCGGGCGGTGAGTTATCGTGTACGCGAGTGAGAATAAACGGCATGCCCAGTTCGTCACGGCCCCGGGAGTGTCCTGTCGATGCCGAGGCAGTTACGCGCCGAGCAGACCCGCGCGACGATCATCACAGCCGCCGCCGACCTGTTCGACCGGAAGGGCTACGAGCGCACCAGCCTCAGCGACATCGTCACACACGCGAACGTCACCAAAGGCGCTCTGTACTTCCACTTCGCGGCCAAGGAGGACCTGGCCCAGACCATCATGGAGCTGCAGTCCCGGGCCGCCCACCAGGTGACCAGTGACGTGGACGGGCGCGGCTGCTCCTCGCTGGAGGCCCTGATCCGCATCACGTACGCGCTCACCCGGCTCGCCGTGGAGGGCCCGATCACCCGGGCCGGCCTGCGGCTCGCCACCGGGGGAGTGGAGGTACAGCCGCCCCTGCGGCACCCCTTCACCGAGTGGCTGGAGATCATCACCCGCAAACTCCTCGGCGCCGCCCGGGAGTGCGACATCCAGCCGGACGTCGACGTCCACGCCGTCGCGCACTCCCTGGTCTGCTTCTTCGTCGGCACCCGGGTCGCGGGCCGGCCCCTGGAACCCGTGGCGCGGCTGCCGCGCAGGACGACCGAGATGTGGCACCTCCTGATCCGAGGCCTGGTCCCGGTGCACCGGCGTCCCCGCTATCTGAGCCTCGCCACGAGGCTGGAGCGGGAGATCGTCGCCGTGTGACCCGCGCGGTACGGTGAGGCGTATGCCTTCGCTCCCCTCCGCGCCCGTGCTCCTCGGCAACGAGCCCGGTTCCTTCCCGCACAGCGTGCTGGCCGAGCGGCACCCGGCCATCGTCCGGCAGGTGCGGGAGGCCTTCCCCTACGGCCCCGGGCAGCACCGCGCCCTCGACGCGCTGCTGGAGAGCTGCACGAAGGGCGTGATCGAAGAGCTTCCCGCCGACGCGCACGACCGGGAACGCTGGCAGGACTGGGGGCTTGCGCGGTACGCGGGCCGGTCCTGGTTCGACGTGCCGTGGCTGTGGTCCGAGAGCTACTTCTACCGCAGGCTCCTCGAAGCCGTCGGCTACTTCGCGCCCGGCCCCTGGCAGGGCATCGACCCCTTCCGCCCGTTCAAACGCGCCGAACTCGACTCCCCGGAGACGGACGAGGAGCTGGCGGCACTCGACGCGCTGGAGAGCGAACCGCCACCGCGGCGCGCGGCCGCCCTGCTGCACGGCTCCCTCTGGGGCAACCGCGCCGACCTGGGCTTCCGGCTCTCGGCGGCGGGCGCTCGGGCGGCGCGGGCCACGCAGCCGGCCCCCGGCCTGGTCGCCGACGACAGCGAAACGCTCTGGTCGCTGCTGCCGCCCTCCCCGGCCGGCACGCTCTGTCTGGTCGCCGACAACGCCGGCCGCGAACTCGTCCCCGACCTCCTCCTCGTCGCCCACCTCCTCGCCCACGGCCGCGTCGAACGGGCGGTCCTGCACGTCAAGCCGTACCCGTACTACGTCTCCGACGCGACCACCGCCGACGTCGTCGACGCCGTGCGCCGGCTGGCGGCGGCTCCCGGGGCGGCCGCCGGATACGGGCGTCGCCTGTGGTCGGCGATGGCCGACGGCCGGCTCACGGTCCGGGCCCATCCCTTCTCCTGCTCCCCGCTGCCGTACGCCGCGATGCCCGGCGATCTGCGCGAGGAGTTCGCCGCGGCCACGCTGACCGTGCTCAAGGGCGACCTGAACTACCGGCGCCTGGTCGGCGACCGGCTGTGGCCGCCGACCACGCCCTTCGCGGACGTCACCGACTACTTCCCCGGCCCCGTCGCCGCCCTGCGCACCCTGAAGTCCGACGTGATCACCGGCCTGGACGCGTCCACCGAGGCCACGCTGGACGCCACCGGGGACGGACGCTGGCGCATCGGCGGCACGCATGCGCTGATCCAGGTCAGGCCCTGAGAGGACCTGGGAAGACCTGAGAGGACCGGGGAAGACTCGAGAGGACCGGGGAGGACCGGGGAGGACCAGGGAACAACCCCTGTTCACCCGCCGATTCACGCGAAGGTGTGATCGGCTTCGGGCCCGCGGATGGCGCCGGAGCGTCGCGGGTAGGGCCCGGCCATGACGCAGCAGCCCTTCGAACTCCCGCACTTCTACATGCCGTATCCCGCGCGGCTCAACCCGCACGTCGACGAGGCCCGCGCCCACTCGACGCGGTGGGCGCGCGAGATGGGCATGCTGGAGGGCTCCGGGATCTGGGAGCAGGCCGACCTCGACGCGCACGACTACGGCCTGCTCTGCGCCTGCACCCACCCCGACTGCGACGGATCCGCCCTGTCCCTCATCACCGACTGGTACGTGTGGGTCTTCTTCTTCGACGACCACTTCCTGGAGACCTTCAAACGCGGCCAGGACCGCGCCGGCGGCAAGGCACACCTGGACCGGCTGCCCCTGTTCATGCCGCTGGACCCCGCCACCCCCGTGCCCGAGCCGGAGAACCCGGTCGAGGCCGGTCTCGCCGACCTGTGGGCGCGCACGGTGCCGTCGATGTCGGACGGCTGGCGCCGGCGGTTCGCGGTGGCGACCGAGCACCTGCTGAACGAGTCCCTGTGGGAGCTGTCCAACATCAACGAGGGGCGGATCGCCAACCCCGTCGAGTACATCGAGATGCGCCGCAAGGTCGGCGGCGCCCCCTGGTCGGCGGGGCTCGTGGAGTACGCGACCGCCGAAGTGCCCGCCGCCGTCGCCGGGTCCCGGCCGCTCAGGGTGCTGATGGAGACGTTCTCCGACGCCGTGCACCTGCGCAACGACCTGTTCTCCTACCAGCGGGAGGTCGAGGACGAGGGGGAGCTCAGCAACGGCGTCCTGGTCCTGGAGACCTTCTTCGGCTGCACCACCCAGGAGGCCGCCGACCGCGTCAACGACGTGCTCACCTCCCGGCTGCACCAGTTCGAGCACACCGCGCTCACCGAAGTCCCCGCACTGGCCGCGGAGAGCGGCCTCACCCCGGACGAGGTCGCGGCGGTGGCGGCGTACACCAAAGGCCTGCAGGACTGGCAGTCCGGCGGCCACGAGTGGCACCTGCGCTCCAGCCGGTACATGAACGAGCGGGCCCGCTCCACCAGTCCCTGGGGGCGTCCGTCCGGCCCCGGCACCTCGGCGGCCGACGTGGGCGCGCTGCTCGCGGCGGCCGGGGCGGAGCGCCTGCGCGCCTACACGCACGTGCCCTTCCAGAAGGTCGGCCCGTCCCGCATCCCCGACCTGTACATGCCGTACCCGCTGCAGCTCAGCCCCCACCTGGACACGGCCCGCCGCACCCTGGCCGAGTGGTGCCACCGCACCGGCATCCTCGCCGAGGGCGTGTGGGACGAGGACAAGCTCGCCGCCTACGACCTCGCGCTGTGCTCGGCGGGGATCGACCCCGACGCCACCCCCGAAGCCCTCGACCTGAGCGCGCAGTGGCTCGCCTTCGGCACCTACGGCGACGACTACTACCCGCTCGTCCACGGCCACCGCCGCGACCTGGCCGCCGCGAAGGTGACCACGGCCCGCCTGTCGGCCTGCATGCCCGTCGAGGGGGAGGCGCCGCTCGTCCCCGTCAACGCCATGGAGCACGCCCTGACCGACCTGTGGGCGCGCACCACCGCCGGGATGACCCCCGACCAGCGGCGCACCCTGAAGCGCGCGATCGACACGATGACCGAGAGCTGGGTGTGGGAGCTGTCCAACCAGATCCAGAACCGCGTCCCCGACCCGGTCGACTACCTGGAGATGCGGCGCGCCACCTTCGGCGCCGACCTCACCCTGAGCCTGTGCCGGATGGGCCACGGCCCGGCCATCCCGCCCGAGGTCTACCGCAGCGGCCCGGTCCGCTCCCTGGAGAACGCGGCCGTCGACTACGCCTGCCTCCTCAACGACGTCTTCTCGTACCAGAAGGAGATCGAGTACGAGGGCGAGATCCACAACGCGATCCTCGTCGTCCAGCACTTCTTCGGCATCGACTACCCGGCCGCGCTCGCCGTCGTCCAGGATCTGATGACCCAGCGCATGCGCCAGTTCGAGCACGTCGTGGCGCACGAACTGCCCATCTTCTACGACGACTTCGAGCTGTCGGAGGAAGCCCGCGCGACCATGCGGGGCTATGTCGCCGACCTGCAGAACTGGATGGCCGGCGTCCTCAACTGGCACCGGCGGGTCGACCGCTACAAGGCCGAGTGGCTGGCGGGCCGGGCCCATGTCTTCCTCCCGGACCGGCCCCGGCTGCACGGCCGGTCCGGTCCGCGGCGACGTACTCCTGGCCTTCGGCGGGACACCGGTCGCCTCGGCGGTGGACCTCACCCGCGCGGTCGCCCGCGCCCGTCCCGGCCAGGAGGTGTCCGTGACCGTGCGCCACCTCAACGGCACCCACCGGCGGCTGACCGTCGTCCCGGGGGTGGTCGCCTGACAACCCGGACGCGATCCGGACGCGATCCGGACATGATGGCGACCGCCGTCGAAACCCCCGACCGGTTCGCGTCGCACCGTGCGGCCGGGCAGGATGCTGTCCGTAGCCCTCACCGCCGTTCCCGCCGCACACGGAGGCCCGGATGACCGGCATCATGCCCGCACCCTTCACCGCCGACGACTACAGGGACCGGATGGAACGCGCCGCCCGGGCAGCCGGCGACGCCGGGCTGGCCGGGCTCCTGGTGGCGCCCGGCCCGGACATGGTGTGGCTGACCGGCTACGCGCCCACCGCCGTCACCGAACGGCTCACGCTGCTCGTCCTCGCCCCCGGACGGGACCCCGTCGAACCTGTTCTCGTAGTGCCCACCCTGGAGGCCCCCGACGCCGCCAAGGCCGTCGGCGCGTCCACCCTGGCCCTGCGCGACTGGACCGACGGCACGGACCCCTACGCCGTCACGGCCGGCCTGCTCGACGGCGACGGCCGGTTCGGCATCAGCGACAACACCTGGGCCATGCACCTGCTCGGCCTGCAGAAGGCGCTGCCCGGCACCTCCTACGCCTCCCTCACCGAGGCCCTGCCGATGCTGCGCGCGGTGAAGGACGCGGCCGAGGTGGAACTGCTCGCGGCGGCGGGAGCGGCCGCCGACGCCACGTTCGAGGAGATCCGGAGGATGCCGTTCGCCGGCCGGCGCGAGTCCGAGGTCGGCGCCGACCTCGCCGGTCTGCTGCGCCGCTTCGGACACTCCCAGGTCGACTTCACCATCGTCGGCTCCGGCCCCAACGGCGCCAACCCGCACCACGAGGTGGGCGACCGTGTCATCGAGCACGGTGACATGGTCGTCCTCGACTTCGGCGGCCTGAAGGACGGCTACGGCTCCGACACCACCCGCACCGTGCACGTCGGCGAGCCCACCGACGAGGAGCGGCGGGTGCACGACATCGTCCGCGAGGCCCAGGAGGCCGGCTTCCGGGCGGTGCGCCCCGGCGCCGCCTGCCAGGAGGTCGACCGGGCCGCCCGCGCGGTCATCGAGGCGGCCGGGTACGGCGAGTACTTCATCCACCGCACCGGCCACGGCATCGGCGTCACCACGCACGAGCCGCCGTACATGATCGAGGGCGAGGAGCAGCCCCTCGTCCCCGGTATGTGCTTCTCCGTGGAACCCGGCATCTACCTGCCCGGCCGTTTCGGAGTGCGCATCGAGGACATCGTCACCGTCACGGAGGACGGAGGCCGCCGCCTCAACGACACGACCCGCGAGCTGGTGACGGTGGACTGACCGACAGACGACCCCCACCCCTTGTTGACCGGAACGACCGACCGGAACGACTGACCGGAACGACACGGCGCGACGATGACCCAGGCACCGACACCCACCGCGGACACCGTCCGCAGGCTGGTCCGCACCCTGCTCGAGGACAGCCTCCAGGACAGGGCCGGCAGGGCCGGCACCGCCGCCGGACCCGAGGTCCGGCCCGTCGCCGAGGGCGGCGGGCACTCCACGTGGTGGGTCGGCACCCGCCATGTGCTGCGCCTGGCCCCCGACCGCGAGGCCTCGGTGCGCCTGCGCCGCGAACTGCGCCTGCGCGACCTGGTCCGCCCGCACCTGAGGATCGCCGTCCCGGCCGGCGTCGCGCACGGCGAGTGGGCGCCGGGACTGGCGTACACGCTGGACACCAGGATCACCGGCGGCACGGCCGTCGAGCACGACGTGTCCGCCGTCGGCGAGGACGACCTGGCCGGACTGTTCACGGGGCTGCGCGAGGTGCCCGTCCGGCAGGCCGAGGCGTTCGGCGTGCCGCGTGTCGCGCCGCGCTCCCTGGGGGCACTGCGCCGCATGGCCGTGCGCTGCGCCGAGCGCCTCGGGGCCGCCGACGAGTTCGATCCCGCACGGATGACCCAGTTCACCGCGCCCGCCGCGGCCCAGCTCGTCGCCCAGCGCGGCACCGCCGTGCTCGTCCACCACCGCCTCAGCGGCGAGCACCTGGTGGTGAGCGCCGACGGCCGGGTGCGCGGAGTCCTGGACTGGACCGACGCGGTGGTCGGCGACCCGGCCGAGGACATCGCCGGCCTCGCCGTCGCCGTCGGCTCCCCGGCCGCCGTGCGCGCCGCCACCCTGGCCGGCTACGGAGCCCGGCCCTGTCTGCGCGGCCTGTGGCTGGCCCGCTGCGACACCGTGATCCGCCTCGCCGACCGCATCGAGGGCCACGACGGCGGCCCACTGCCGCCCCTCAGGTCCCAGCTGCGCCACGCCTGGGAGACGATCATGCTGGAGCGCGTCACGGAGTTCCGGGACGGCGGCGAGGAGCCGTAGTCACCGGTCCTCCGCGCTCAGTACTGCACCAGCACCGCGCAGGACCGGCCGGGCACGCGCAGCAGCCCGTCCGGGCCGGGCGCCGCCACCGGCTCCCAGGCGGCCAGCACCTCGGCCGGGCGGGAACCCAGGGGGATGGCCGCCGGCTCCTCGCCGAGGTTGACCGCCACGAGCACGTCCCCGCGCCGGAAGGCGAGCCAGCGGGCGTCCTCGTCGTAGGCCACCTTGGTGTCCGCGAGATCCGGGTCGGTGAGGTCCGGCTGCTCGCGGCGCAGCGCGATCAGCCGCCGGTACCAGGCCAGCACGCGCGCGTGCGGCTCCCGCCCCGGCTCGGACCAGTCCAGGCAGGACCGGTCCCGGGTCGCCGGATCCTGGGGGTCGGGCACGTCCTCGGCCGCCCAGCCGTGCGCGGCGAACTCCCGCCGCCGGCCCTGCCGCACGGCCTCGGCGAGCTCCGGGTCGGTGTGGTCGGTGAAGAACTGCCACGGCGTGGTGGCCGCCCACTCCTCGCCCATGAACAGCATCGGCGTGAACGGCGCGGTCAGCGTCAGCGTGGCCGCGCAGGCCAGCAGCCCGGGGGAGTCCGCGAGCAGCAGGGACAGACGGTCGCCCTGGGCCCGGTTGCCGACCTGGTCGTGGGTCTGGCTGTAGCCGAGCAGCCGGTGTCCGGCCACCCGGGTGCGGTCCAGCGGGCGGCCGTGGTGGCGGCCGCGGAAGCTGGAGTACGTCCCGTCGTGGAAGTAGCCGCCCCTGAGGGTCTTGGCGACCGCCGCGAGCGGGGCCCGCCCGAAGTCGGCGTAGTAGCCCTGGGACTCGCCGGTCAGCGCCGAGTGCAGCGCGTGGTGGAAGTCGTCGTTCCACTGGGCGTGCAGACCGAGGCCGTTCCGCGTGCGCGGGGTGACGATCCGCGGGTCGTTCAGGTCCGACTCGGCGATCAGGAACAGCGGGCGGCCCAGGTCCGCCGAGAGCGTGTCCACGGCCGTGGACAGCTCCTCCAGGAAGTGGCACGCGCGCGTGTCCACCAGTGCGTGCACCGCGTCCAGGCGCAGCCCGTCGAGCCGGTAGTCGCGCAGCCAGGCCAGCGCACTGCCGACCAGGAAGGCCCGCACCTCGTCCGAGCCGGGCGCGTCCAGGTTGACGGCGGCGCCCCAGGGGGTGTGGTGGGTGTCGGTGAAGTACGGCCCGAACCGCGGCAGGTAGTTGCCGGAGGGGCCCAAGTGGTTGTGCACCACGTCCAGGACCACGCCCAGTCCCAGCCCGTGCGCCCGGTCGACGAAGCGCTTCAGCCCCTCCGGCCCGCCGTACGGCTCGTGCACCGCCCACAGCGAGACGCCCTCGTACCCCCAGCCGTGCCGCCCGGGGAACGGGCACACGGGCATCAACTCCACGTGTGTGACGCCCAGTTCCACCAGATGCTCCAGCCGTTCGGCGGCCGCGTCGAAGGTGCCCTCACGCGTGTACGTGCCGACGTGCATCTCGTAGAGCACCGCCCCGGGCAGCGGACGCCCGTCCCACGCACCGGAGCGCCACGCGTACCGTCCGTGCTCGACGACGGCGCTCAACCCGTCCGGGCCGTCCGGCTGCCGCCGCGCACGCGGATCCGGCAGCACCGGGCCGCCGTCCAGCGAGAACCCGTACCGCGAGCCGTCACCCGCCTCCGCCTCGCCGGTCCACCACCCCGCCCGCTCCGGATCGCGCTCCAACGCGTGCGTGGCGCCGTCGCACTGGAGCGTCACCCGGCCGGCCTGCGGTGCCCACACCTCGAACTGCACGGACGGTTCCCCTTCGTCTGCTCACCGTGATGATCCCGTCCATCGTCCTCCATCTGAGATCAATCCGCTTTCGAATCCTCCCTTTTGCGGCGGGTGTCGCCGGATCCGCCTTGCCGGGCGCCGTTTCGGAGTCTTCTGGACACCCGCGTCCCGCTGACCGACAATCACCACCGTGACGTCGTCCTTCGAGTTTCCCGCCTCCCCCGCGCGGCTGTCCGACGCGGAGCGCGACAAGGCGCTGAAGGTCCTGCGTGACGGCGTCGCGATGGGCCGCCTGTCGCACGACACGTTCGTGCGCCGCATGGAGCTGGCCCTGACCGCCCGCAGCTCGGAGGAGCTCGCCGCGCTCACCGCCGACCTGCGCACCGAGGGACGGCTGTCCCGGCTGGTGTTCGGCACGGTCGAGGCGATGTCCGGTTTCAGCGTGCGGCTGCGCAGGGCCTGGCAGGCCGAACGGCTGCCCAAGCTGCTCCTGCCGCACCCCGGCAGCGGCCACCCGCTGCGCATAGGGCGGGATCCGGCCAGCGGCCTGAGGCTGAACCACGAGACGGTCTCCCGGGTCCACGCCGAGCTGCGCCACCAGGGCGGCATGTGGGTGCTGCGCGACCTCGGCTCGACCAACGGCACGACCGTCAACGGGCGGCGCGTGATCGGCGCGGCCGTCGTACGCGAGGGCGACCAGGTGGCGTTCGGTCAGGTGTCGTTCCGGCTCTCGGCGCCCTGAGCCCGCCTCACTCCCGCACCCCGCGCCCCGAGCC
>NZ_POTZ01000263.1 GCF_003236365.1 Streptomyces sp. NTH33 | reverse complement strand
CACCAAGGGAGCGGGGCTGGAGGGCCGGGGGGTCCTTCCAGCCCCGTTTTCGTTTTCGCACGTGCATGCGCGGGTGAGGACGCGGTGCGCGGGGTGCGTACACCCGCGCACCGTACGCCGCTTACGCCGCTACGCCGCTTACGCCGCTACGCCGCTTACGCCGCTACGCCGCTACGCCGCTTACGCCGCTACGCCGCTTACGCCGCTACGCCGCTTACGCCGCTACGCCGCTCACGCCGCTACGCCGCCGTCCGCGCCTGCGCCTGACGCCCCGTCCCCGCTGCCGCCAGCCGTCCCAGGGCCTCGTCACGGTCGCAGGGGTGGGCGCCCAGAGCGACCTGACGGGCGACGATCGAGCGCTCGGCGCGCATCAGCCGCCAGCCGCGGCGCAGGAGGAACGGCACCGACTTGCGGCTCTCCTTCAGATCCCGCAGGAATCGCCGGCGGAAGGTGGTGACCGGTCCGCGCGACAGGCACAACGCGTCGGCCAGGACGCCCAGTTCCCGGCAGCGCTCCACGATCTCGGCGGCGAAGATGCCCTCCGCGATGAACAGCGGGGCGCGGCCGATGTGCAGCGGTTCCTCGCCGGTACGGGCGCTCAGGGAGATGTCGTAGACCGGCACCGTCGCGCTGCCCGTGGCGCACAGCCGGGTGATCGACTCCACCGCGGCGTCCGCGTCCCACGAGCCGGGGTGGTCCCAGTCGATGTCCGGACTCCCCGCCACCAGCGGCAGGGTGGGGTCGTCACCCTCCTTGTAGAAGTCGTCGAGGCGGAGTACGGGCAGTCCGGAACGGGCGGCGACGAGGGACTTGCCCGAGCCCGAGGGGCCGCAGAGCAGCACGACACGGGCGGGTGACGGGAGATGAGGGCTCACGGAACACCAGTTTGACGTATGGCGGCACCCCTGCCGACCCCGCGGGGCGGCTTTGGAACGTGGCCTGCGTCTCAACTACCGTGTGCGCTGTTCTCGTTACCCAGCGCAGCAGAAGGTGGCATCAGCAATGGCCCGACACGCGTCCGTTCCGTCTGTCCCGTCCGTTCCCCGCTCCACCGCCCGGCGTGCCCTGCTCGCCGTCGCCACCGCCGGGGTCGCTCTGGGCGTGGGCGCGACGACGGCCTCGGCGGACGTCCTCCCGGCGGCGGGCGGAGGCCACCGGATCGGCCAGGCCGACCCGCAGGCGGCCGTGCGGACGCTGACCGGCACGGCCCACCACGTCACCGGACCGGTCGTGGGCCTCAAGCCCAACCCCCTCGCGGGCACCGGCGTCGACCCGCTCGACAACGGCGTCGGCACCCAGGTAGCCGACTTCAGGCCACTCGACACGAGGATGCTCACGGGCCCGGTCGCCCAGGCCCCGTCGATCGGGGGCATCCCGGTGGCGGGTCAGGCGCTCAGGTCGGTGCGCTGACATCTGCGGACGTATCCGAGAGAGCCGCGTCCTCCCCTCCGCCGAGGGGAGGACGCGGCTCTCTCGTCCGTGGGGCGGCTCAGTACGACGAGCCCGAGGCGCCCAGCGCGCCCGTGGGGTGCCAGACCGTCTTCGTCTCCAGGAAGGCCGTCAGGCGGTCGGTGCCCGGGGTCGCAAAGTAATCCACAGGCTGTGGACGCAGGACGCGCTTGAGGTTGTCCGCCGCCGCGATCTCCAGCTCCCTGGCCAGGTCCTCGTCGGCGCCCGCGAGGTCGATCGCGTTGACGTCCTGGTGGGCGGCGAGGGGCGTGGCGATCTCCGCCGTGCGGCCGGACAGGATGTTGACGACACCGCCGGGCAGGTCGGAGGTGGCCAGCACCTCGCCCAGGGAGAGGGCGGGCAGCGGGGACTTCTCGGAGGCGACGACGACCGCCGTGTTGCCGGTCGCGATCACCGGGGCGATCACCGAGACCAGGCCCAGGAACGGCGACTCCTGCGGGGCCAGGACCGCCACGACGCCCGTCGGTTCCGGCGTGGAGAGGTTGAAGAACGGGCCCGCCACCGGGTTGCCGCCGCCCACCACCTGGGCGATCTTGTCGGTCCAGCCCGCGTACCAGACCCAGCGGTCGATCGCCGCGTCCACCTGGGCGGCGGCCTTCGCCTTCGACAGGCCCTCCGCGTCGCCCACTTCGCGGACGAACTGCTCCCGGCGGCCCTCCAGCATCTCCGCGATGCGGTACAGGATCTGGCCGCGGTTGTACGCCGTCGCGCCCGACCACGCGCCGAACGCCTTGCGGGCCGCCACGACCGCGTCACGGGCGTCCTTGCGGGAGGACAGCGGTGCGTTCGCCAGCCAGTTGCCTTTGGAGTCCGTCACCTCGTACACCCGGCCGCTCTCGGAACGCGGGAACTTCCCGCCGACGTACAGCTTGTAGGTCTTGAAGACCGACAGTCGGGGCTCGGTCTTCTCCGTCTTATCGGACATCGAGGTACGCCTCCAGGCCGTGGCGGCCGCCCTCGCGGCCGAAGCCCGACTCCTTGTAGCCGCCGAACGGCGAGGTCGGGTCGAACTTGTTGAACGTGTTGGACCAGATCACACCCGCGCGCAGCTTGTTCGCGACCGCCAGGATGCGGGAGCCCTTCTCCGTCCAGATGCCGGCGGAGAGGCCGTACGGGGTGTTGTTGGCCTTGGCGACGGCCTCGTCCGGGGTGCGGAAGGTGAGGACGGACAGCACCGGGCCGAAGATCTCGTCGCGGGCGATGGTGTGGGCCTGGGTGACGTTCGTGAACAGTGTCGGGGCGAACCAGTAGCCGGAGGACGGCAGTTCGCAGGCCGGCGACCAGCGCTCGGCGCCCTCCGCCTCGCCCTGCTCGGCGAGCGCGGTGATCCTGGCCAGCTGCGCGGCGGAGTTGATCGCGCCGATGTCGGTGTTCTTGTCCAGCGGGTCGCCCAGGCGCAGGGTGGAGAGCCTGCGCTTGAGGGAGTCGAGCAGCTCGTCGTGGATCGACTCCTGGACCAGCAGGCGCGAGCCCGCGCAGCAGACCTGGCCCTGGTTGAAGAAGATGCCGCCCACGATGCCCTCGACGGCCTGGTCGATCGGGGCGTCGTCGAAGACGATGTTGGCGCCCTTGCCGCCGAGTTCGAGGGTGAGCTTCTTGCGGGTGCCGGCCACCGTGCGGGCGATCTCCTTGCCGACCGCCGTGGAGCCGGTGAAGGCGACCTTGTTCACGTCGGGGTGCGCGACGAGCGCGGCGCCCGCGTCGCCGTAGCCCGGGAGGATGTTGACGACGCCCTTGGGCAGGCCCGCCTGGCGGCAGATGTCCGCGAAGAAGAGGGCGGAGAGGGGAGTGGTCTCGGCGGGCTTGAGGACGACCGTGTTGCCGGTCGCCAGGGCCGGGGCGATCTTCCACGCCAGCATGAGCAGCGGGAAGTTCCAGGGGATGACCTGGCCGGCCACGCCCAGCGGCTTCGGGTCCGGGCCGTAGCCGGCGTGGTCCAGCTTGTCCGCCCAGCCGGCGTAGTAGAAGAAGTAGGCCGCCACCAGGGGCAGGTCGGCGTCCCGCGTCTCCTTGATCGGCTTTCCGTTGTCCAGCGTCTCCAGGACCGCCAGCTCGCGGCTGCGCTCCTGGATGATGCGGGCGATGCGGAAGAGGTACTTGGCGCGCTCGGAGCCGGGCAGGGCCGACCACTTCCCGAAGGCCTTGCGGGCGGCCTTCACCGCGCGGTCGACGTCGGCCTCACCGGCCTGGGCGACCTCGGAGAGGACCTCCTCCGTGCTGGGGGAGATCGTCTTGAAGACCTTGCCGTCCGCCGCCTCGGCGAACTCGCCGTCGATGAAAAGGCCGTAGGACGGCGCGATGTCGACGATCGACCGGGACTCGGGAGCCGGTGCGTATGCGAAGGGGGAAAGCGGGTTTTCCATGTTCATGGGGTCTCAGTCCACCGTCACGTAGTCGGGGCCGGAGTAGCGGCCGGTGGCCAGCTTCTGGCGCTGCATCAGCAGGTCGTTCAGGAGCGAGGAGGCGCCGAAGCGGAACCAGTGGTTGTCCAGCCAGTCCCCGCCGGCGGTCTCGTTGACCAGGACGAGGAACTTGATCGCGTCCTTGGAGGTGCGGATGCCGCCGGCCGGCTTCACGCCGACCTGCACGCCGGTCTGCGCCCGGAAGTCGCGGACGGCCTCCAGCATGAGCAGGGTGTTGGCCGGGGTGGCGTTGACGGCGACCTTGCCGGTGGAGGTCTTGATGAAGTCGGCGCCCGCCAGCATGCCGAGCCAGCTCGCCCGGCGGATGTTGTCGTACGTCGACAGCTCGCCGGTCTCGAAGATGACCTTCAGGCGGGCGGAGGTCCCGCAGGCCTCCTTCACCGCGACGATCTCGTCGTACACCTTCAGGTACTTGCCCGCGAGGAACGCCCCGCGGTCGATGACCATGTCGATCTCGTCGGCGCCCGCGGCGACCGCCTCGCGCACGTCCGCCAGCTTGACGCTCAGCGGCGCGCGGCCGGCCGGGAAGGCGGTGGCGACCGAGGCGACCTTCACGTCCGAGCCGGCGACGGCCTCCTTGGCGACGGCCACCATGTCGGGGTAGACGCAGACGGCCGCGGTGGCGGGAGTCGTACGGTCCGTCGGGTCGGGGTGGACCGCCTTGGCGCCGAGCGCCCGGACCTTGCCCGGGGTGTCCGCGCCTTCCAGCGTCGTCAGGTCGACCATCGAGATGGCGAGGTCGATGGCGTACGCCTTCGCGGTGGTCTTGATGGAACGGGTGCCGAGCGAGGCGGCGCGCGCCTCCAGGCCGACCGCGTCGACGCCGGGCAGCCCGTGGAGGAAGCGGCGCAGCGTGCTGTCGGACGCGGTGACGTCGGCGAGTGCAGCGGGTGCAGCGGGTGCAGTGGTGGGCATGGTCACCAGGCGAGCATATCTACGCGCGTAGCGGCTGTATAGCCCCTGAGGTTCATCTCACGCCCGTTCCGCGTCCGCCGGGTGCTCGGGCACCGCCGGTGAGCGTGCCTCGCGGCGTCGTGCACAATCGGGGCCATGACGACGCCCGAGCACGAGTCCACCGCGCCGCAGCCGCAGAACCCCGGGAACCCCGAGAGCCCCGAGAACAAGGACCGGGTCTTCCGGTCGTCCGCAGGCATCACGGGCGGTGTCCTGCTGCTCGCCATCGTCGGGTGGCTGGGCATCGACGCGCTGGTCACCGGCCAGGGGCGCGAACCGTGGCTGGCGCTCGCCGCGATGATCCTCGTCGTGCCGCTCGTGGTCGCCTTCACCCTGCGGCCCGCCGTGTACGCCAACGCCGAGCGGCTGCGTATCCGCAACCCCTTCCGCGTGATCGTGCTGCCCTGGGGCCAGGTCTCCGGGCTGCGCTCCGGCTACTCCAACGAGGTCCTCGACCAGTCCGCCGCCAAGTACCAGCTGTGGGCGCTGCCCGTCTCCCTGCGGGCGCGCAAGCGGGCCGCCCGGCAGGAGGCGCGGGCCGCTGCCGCGGGCGCGCGCGAGGCGGGCGGTGCGGGCGGTGCGGGCGGCTCGGTGAGGAACTCCACCACCGCCAGGGCGAACAGCAGCACCAGGGCGATGACGAGGACCACCCATCCGGTGGGGTAGCTCCACAGGATGTACGTCACGAGGGCCGCGGCGACGAGGATCCAGGTGATCCAGGTCCGGCGGCGGTGGACGAAGGGGCCGACCGGGCCCGTGCGGAAACCCGCGTGGTCCGCCGCGGCGCGCACCGCGTGGATGCCCGACTGCCACGCCTGCCGTACGAAGGTCGCCCGGCGTCCCCGGCCGGTCAGCCAGGCGGCCAGCGCGATCACCACGGCCAGTGCCACGACGCTGCGCACGGCGGTGCGCAGGTAGCGGGTCAGGGTGTCGTAGACGGCCCCGGCGGCCGGCTGCGAGACGGTGGCCGGGAGGCCGTTCAGATAGACCTCGCGGAAGACGGTGAGGCCGAGGCCGAGGATCAGCATGGCGACCGTGACGCCGAGCATCGCGGCGACGAGGACGCGCCGGCGGTGGACGGAGAGCAGCCACCCCACGACGAGGAACAGGACCGCGAGCACCGGCAGCCAGAACCCGGCGATCCTGAGCAGCTGGAGGTAGGTCTTCAGCGTGCCGAGGTTGTCGGAGCGCAGGACGGTGAAGTCGGTGTGGATCTGCGGAATCCGTCCGGCGACCGTGATGCCGTCGTCGACCAGGCGCTGCTTGACCCGGTCCACGACGGGCGCCAGGTCGATGGTCACCGCTTGATCGGTGATCTTCACCGCGCCGCCGCCACCGGTCAGCGCCTTGTCGACGGCCGCGTGGATCCCGCGGTTGGCGTCGACCCAGACGCGCTGGAAGGTGTCGGAGGCGATGACGTCCTGGGCCTTGTCGTGGACGAAGCCGCGGACGGCGTTCTCCAAGGGGGTCGCCAGCATGCCGAGCGCCTTCTCCAGCCGCGGCCGGTCCGCCGGGGCCGCGCCTTCGAGCAGGTTCCGCAGGGGGAGGTGGCTCATCAGCGCGTCGGTGACCCGGTTCGCCGCGGCCGCCTGGACGGCGGGGTCGGAGGCGAGGGGCGCGACCGTCGCGACGTACCGGTCGGTGTCGTCGACCTCGGCCGCCGCCCACGAGGCGGTGGCGGCGAGCGGGGCGAGGACGCAGCCGATCACGATGAGCAGCGCCGAGAAGAAGGACCTCCACCGGTGGTGCGCCGCCCGTGCGGTCCGGCCGGCCTCCAGCGCGGCGACACGGGCCCTCAGCCGCTCCAGCTCCGAGCGCTCGCCGCCCGTGCCGGGCCCTCCTGGCTGCTCGTGGGAGGGCATGGCCGGTCAGCTCACGATGCTGAAGCTGCGCCACGGTGCCGAGGAGGGGGCCGTCTGGTCCGACATCCGCCGGTCGAGGTAGACGGCCTGCCCGCTCGCGGGCTCGGTGCAGTCGGCGGTCCGGTACAGCATGATGTTGCTCTGCGTGTAGTTGGTGACGTGGGTGACCCCCTCGCGGAAGCGGTGGCACGCGTGGACCGGCGGGTTCGAGATCATCTCGACGACCCCGGCGCCGCTCCTTCCCTCGATCATGCCTTGCGCGTTCTCCTCGCAGGCCGTCAGCGCCATGCCGAGCATCGCGATGCCGACGAGCACCGCCGGCGACCGTGGGACGGGCATCGGGCCTCCTCCTGTACCGAGTGGGCGGCTGACCGGGACGACGTCCCGGCACCACTATCCGCCGCCTCCGACGGGGCCGCCCGGCGTGTACGGCCGTTACGGGCACGGGGCCCGGCCGCCCGGCGCCGGCGGACGGACCTCACGGCTGCGGGTCCGCGACCGGACCGGGCGCGGTTTCCGCGACGGGGCGGCCCTGCCGGGCGGGCAGGGCGACGGAGTGGCCGTCGACGCGGTACTGCTCGGCCTGGACGAGGTACATGCGGCGGAAGAGGCCGGGGCCGTCCGCGTCCGGCCGCATCAGCTCGTCGAACGTGCCGTGTTCGGCGACGCGCCCGTGTTCGAGGACGTAGATCGTGTCGGCGTGGCGGACGCTGTGCAGGCGGTGGGTGATCAGGACGATCGTCTGGCCCTCGGCGGCGAGGCTGCGGATCTGGTCGAAGACGCGCTGTTCGGCCTCGGCGTCCAGGGCGCTGGTGGGTTCGTCGACGACGAGGATCCGCGCGTCGCGGTGGCGGGCGCGGGCGATGCCGAGGCGTTGCCACTGACCGCCGGAGATCTGGTGGCCGCCCCTGTAGCCGCGGGCGAGCAGGGTGTCCCAGCCGCGGGGCAGGGAGGCGACGGTCTCGTCGGCGCCGGCGTACTCGGCGGCGGCGTGCAGCAGGTCGTCGTCGTACGGGGCCTCGGGGCGGCCGATCGCGACGTTGATGCGGGCGGTGAAGGGCCAGCGGTAGAAGTCCTGGGTCACGACGGCGATGCGGTCGAAGAGGTCGGCGCGGTCCGCCTCGACGGCGTCCATGCCGCCCCAGAGGATGCGGCCGGCGTCCGGGGCGTACAGGCCGCACAGAAGCTTGGCGAGCGTGCTCTTGCCGCTGCCGTTGTTGCCGACCAGGGCGACGATCCTGCCGGTGGGGATGGTGACGCTCACCTCTTCCAGGGCGGGGCGGCTGTCGGTCGTGCCCGGGTAGGTGAAGGTGACGTTCTCGAAGCGGACGGCGTCGACCCGCCGCGGCAGGGGACGGCCGGTCTCCGGGATGAGGCGGCGGTCGGCCTCCTGGCAGAGCCGGCCGAGGTCGGCGACGAACAGGCTCTCCTCGTAGAGGTAGTTGAGCTGGACAACCAGGGATTCGAGGTTGGCGGAGCCGGTGCGGACGGCGATGACGGCGGTGCCGGCGACGGCGAGTCCCATGGCACCGGTCCACAGCAGCACGCCGAGCACCCCGTACGTGGCGACGGTCGCGAGCCCCGTCCAGCCCGAGGCGATCAGACCGGTGCGGGCGGCCAGGGACGCCAGACGGGTCTGTTCCCGCTCGCCGGTCTCGGCCATCGTGCGGAAGTGCCTGAGCAGGAACGGTCCGATGTTGTGCACCCGTACCTCGGGCGCGGCCTGGACGTCGATGAGCAGGCGCCCGAGCAACTGGCCGGCCCGGGCGTGCTGGACCCAGGTGTGGAAGGAGATGTAGCGGCGGCGGGCGATGGTCAGCGCGCTCCAGGCGCTCGGCAGCGTCATCACCGCCAGCAGGGGCAGCAGCGCCGGGTGCAACGCCGTCAGTACGCCGGCGGCGGCGACCAGCGCGATCGCGGCGGTGATCACCGACACACAGAACCTGATCATCCGCCGGGCGGACTCGGCGCCCCACTGGGCGGAGTCCAGCAGCTTGTGGAACTCCTCGTCCTCCACGGCGGCCAGCTCCACGCGGGCCACCCGCTCCAGGTACTCCTCCGTCGCCACCCGGAACACCTTCGGCTCCAGCCGCCCGGTGCCGGCCGTGGAGGCCGACTTCAGCAGCGCGCCGACGACGGCGGTGACGGCCACCGCGACGAGCGCGGGAGCCGCGGCGGTGAGGCGTTCGGTGGTCTCGCCGTGGCCCAGCAGCTGGACGAGCACCCGGTTGACCGCGACCAGGCCGACCGCCTGCGCGACGCCGCCGCCGATCTCCGCCGCGGCGACCTGGAGCAGGGCCTGCCGGTCGGCGCGGCGGGCCAGCCGGATCGTGGAGCCGATCAGCCGCGGCATCCGCAGGATCATGGCGCGCAGACCGAGTTCCAGGAACGAGCCGTGGTGGTGGTTCCAGCCCATGTCGTAGCGGAGCGGGCCGCCGAAGAGCAGTCGCTCCGACTCCGAGACCTCCTGGGCGCCGGCCGCGTCCTTCACCGGCTCGGCACCGTCCCCGTTGTCCTTGCTGTCCCCGTTGTCCTTGCTGCTCCTGTCGCTCTTGTCGTCCCCCGCGCGCTTCCTGCGTGTCGTCATCCGACCCTGCCCCCGCCGTCGTCCCGAACGCCAGGTGAGCATCATCCGGCGTGACCACCCGGTGCAACGCCTCCGGTACGCGACCGGAAGCGGCAGGTGGGCGTGTTGTGGAGGCGTCGGGTGCGGTCCGGGGCATGAACGCGGTGGCGGGCTTTTGGTGTGCGACCCCTTGTGCCGCCGCGCGCCCGCTCGTGCACCGATGAGGCACCGGCGGCGCAATCGTGCGGACACGCCCGCCGGCCGGGCCGTCCGTTTCGCTTCCGGCGGCGGCCCTACCTACTGTAGGGACTTGACTCACCATTCAACCGTCGACGGGGGACCCATGCAGGAAGCACACTGCCCGCAGCCCGGTACCTCGTCCGGCGAGGGCGGCGAGGACACCGGGGGCGGACTCGGGCCGACCGTCGCGCTGCTCGTCGTCAGCCTCACGGTCGCCGCCGTCGGGGTCTATCTGCTGTGCGGTTTCGGGCTGCACAGCCTCAACCCGCGGCCGCGTCTGTTCCATGCCGGCTTCGCCACGGCGGGGGTGATCGTCGCCACCGTGGCGGCCGGGGCGGCGGTGGGGAACCTGGCCTGGCTGCTGACGGCGTCCCGCAGGCGCGCGGCCGCGGGCGGAACGCCCTCCACCGGCGAGCGCGCCCCCGCCGACGGGTGAACCCCGCCGGAAAGACCGGCGATCGGAAGGACCGGCGATCCGGACGGCGGGTCAGTTCCCCTGGCCGGCGTCCCGGACCGTTCCCCGT
>NZ_POTZ01000262.1 GCF_003236365.1 Streptomyces sp. NTH33 | reverse complement strand
GTGGTGGTCCGTGTGTGCCGGGGCGGGCAGGCCGTCCGTGACGCCGTGTGCGGCGGACGCCACCGCCGCGGGGTACGGGGACGGGCTGCCCGCGAAGAGAGCGAGGAGGGCGAGGAGCACCGCCGACAGGAGGACCAGGGGACGGCTGGGGGCGCCACGTGGAGCGTGGTGCATGCAGCGTCCCCTTTTCTGTGGGTGTTCCTGTGGGTGCGGGTGCCGGACCCGGGGTCCCGACCGGGGAGTGGACAGCCGGGACCCCAGGCGGTCGTGGAGCGCGGTCAGGGTTCGATCAGACCGGCGCGGATGGCGTAGCGGGTGAGGTCGAGACGGTCGCGCAGACCGAGCTTCTGCAGCAGGTTGGCGCGGTGCCGCTGCACGGTCTTGATGCTGATGAAGAGGATCTCACCGATCTCCTTCGAGGAGTGCCCCTCCGCCACCAGCTTCAGGACCTCCTCCTCACGCGGCGTCAGGACCTGGTCCGGGGTCTCCTCGCCGTGGCGGACCCGGTCGAGGTAGTTGCGGATCAGCGCGGTCACCGCCCCGGGGTAGAGGAAGGGCTCGTCGCGCATCGCGGCCCGGCAGGCGGCGACCAGGTCCTGGTCGGCGACGGACTTCAGCACGTACCCGCTGGCCCCGGCCTTCAGCGCCTGGAAGAAGTACTGCTCGTTGTCGTGCATCGTGAGCATCAGGACGCGCAGGTCCGGTTTGAGCGCCACCAGCTCGCGGGCGGCCTGCAGACCGGTCAGGCGGGGCATCGCGATGTCCAGCACCGCGAGGTCCACGTCGTGGGTGCGGGCCATCTCGATGGCCTCCGCGCCGTCACCGGCCTCGGCGACCACCTCCAGGTCCGGTTCCCGGTCGAGGATCAGCCGCACCCCCCGCCGTACCAGGGCGTGGTCGTCGGCGAGCAGGATACGGATCGTGGTCGTCTTGGTCGGGTCGGACATGATCAGGGCTGCTTCCTGGGGACGGGCGCGGTCAGCCGGACCTGGGTTCCGGCCACAGGGGCGGGGGCGAGGTCGAGGCGGGCCCCGATGAGCAGGGCCCGTTCGCGCATGCCGCGGATGCCGGCGCCTTCGCACGCGGCCTTGATGCCGCGTCCGTCGTCGGTGATGGCCAGCTCCACGGCGCCGTCGGTGCGCCGCAGGCTGACCACGATCCGCTCGGCGTCCGCGTGCCGGGCCACGTTGGTCAGGCTCTCCTGTGCGACACGGTAGAGGACGAGCTCGGTCTCCGGCTCCAGGGAGGGCAGATCGGTGTCGAAGCGCCGTATCACCTGCAGTCCGGTGTGGGCGGCGAAATCACTGGTCAGCGAGGTCAGCGCGGCGACCAGACCCAGGTCGTCCAGCACTCCCGGCCGCAGCCGGCGGACCAGCCGGCGGACCTCGTCCAGGCTGCCCCGGGTGATCTCCTGCGCCTGCTGCAGCTCGTCGCGCAACGGCGGCCGGGCCTCGTCCGCGGCCCGCTTGAGCGCCAGCAGGATCGCGGTCATGCTCTGGCCCACCTCGTCGTGCAGTTCCTGCGCGATACGGCGCCGCTCGGCCTCCTGGGCGAGCAGCACCCGCGCGCTGCTCGTGGCCCGCTCGTGCTCCAGCCGGTCCAGCATCGCGTTGAACGTACTGATCAGCTCGGCGACCTCACCGCCGCCGTGCACCGGCAGCCGCTGACCGGGGCGCAGCAGGTCCACCGTGGTCATCAGCTTCGTCAGCCGGTCCAGCGGGGCCAGCCCCCAGCGCAGCAGGGCGGCGTTGGCGACCAGCATGACGGCCAGGCCGACCACCAGAATGATCGCCTCGGTCAGCACCACCGGCACCGAGACGGTCACCGGGGCCCACAGCAGCAGCGCGGTGGCCGAGCCCAGCACCACGGCATTGAGCCCGAAGATCCGCCAGAACAGGGACACCAGGGTTACGCCTCCTTCCGTGATGCGGTCTGCCTCCACTGTCGGGCATCGCGCACCCCGGACGAGCTGCGGCCCCTGGAACCCGTCGGACGAGCCGGACAGGACGGGCCCCGGTCCCGGCCGAAGTCTGCCGGTCCGACCGGGCCACACGCCAGTGTGCCGCCGCCGGCCACCGGAGTCGATGGGGCACGGTCCCCATTTGGCCGGGCGCGGCCTACCCATGCCCCCACCGAGTGGACTCCCCGACCACCCGCAAATGGGTCCTGGACCCGATGGGAAACCGCGGCCCGGTCGTCCAAGGTTGGGATGTGACCGACCCCCGTCCCCCCATGCGGACCCTGCGGTCCACGCAGCCCCTGCGGATCACTCAGGCCGCGCGGTCCCCGCAGGCCACTCAGGCCGCGCAGACCACGCAGGCCACGCAGACCATGTAGACAGAAAGGCACTGACGATGTCGCTCGACGCCGCCCGGACCGAACCCCGACTTGAGCGTGCAGCCGCCGAGGAGGCCCGCCGGCGCCTGGAGCACGCCCGCGGGACCCGTCTGGTCCAGCTGGAGGCCCTCGGCGAGACCGGGCAGACGGCGGACGACCACCTGATGTCCTCCCAGCGGGAAGCCATCGAGCGTGTCCTGAAGGAGATCGACGAGGCGTTCGCCCGTATCGAGGACGGCACCTACGGAACCTGCCTGGGCTGCGGCAAGCCGGTCCCCGCGGAGCGCCTGGAGATCCTGCCCTACACGGGCCACTGCGTCTCCTGCCGGCGCCGTACCGCCTGATCCTCGCCCGCCCTGCCCTCGTCTCCCGCCCTGCCCAAGGGGTGAAGTGGTGAACAACCGGATCATCGGCGACCGCGACACGCACCTGACGCCCGAGGACCTCGCCGCGCTCCGCGAGAACCTCGACGAGCAGCGGCTGTTCCGCCAGGAGCAGCTGC
Source organism: Streptomyces sp. NTH33 (assembly GCF_003236365.1). Classification (GTDB taxonomy): domain Bacteria; phylum Actinomycetota; class Actinomycetes; order Streptomycetales; family Streptomycetaceae; genus Streptomyces. The sequence continues at coordinate 7,258 of NZ_POTZ01000262.1, read as the reverse complement.
AGCAGATCTCGGCCGCCGCGACATCCCGCGCGGACGCGGTGCTCCAGCGGCAGGCCGCCTCGCAGGTGGAGGTCCGCGTCAAGCTCGCGGCCTCCGCCCGCATGGTCCTCGCCGACGTCGAGGCCGCTCTGGCGCGCATGGACGAGGGCAGTTACGGCACCTGCCACCTGTGCCGGCGTCCCGTCGAACGGGAGCGTCTGACGATCGTGCCGCAGGCCCGCTACTGCGCGCGCTGCCAACAGGTCAGGGAGGCCGGACGGTGACCATGACCCAGCGTTCGCGCGCCGCCTCCGCCGCCACCCGGCACCGGCCGTGGCCGCTGGGCCGGCAGGGCTGCGGCGTCGCCCTCGACATGGGCAGCGCCCGCACCCGCGCCTGGGTCGCCGGCCGGGGGCTGGTCATCGACGTCCCCACGGTGACCTTCCCCGGCGCCGGCGCGGTGTACCCGATCCAGCGCGGCACGATCATCGACACCGAGGGCACCGCCCGGATGCTCGAGCGCCTGCTCGGCCACCGGCTGCCCCGCTTCGCCCGCCCGCTGGTCGTCGTCACCGCTCCCGTGCTGGACGGCGTCGCCTACCGCAACGAGGCCCGTACGGCGGTGGAGGTGCTGCGGCCGCGCGGCGTCCTCACCATCCCCAGCGCCCGGGCGGTGGCGCTGGCCGCGGGCGCGGACCTGTCGCGTCCGCTGCTCGTGGTGGACATAGGCGCCCATCTCACCGAGGTGGTGCTGCTGTCCGAGGGCGCCGTCGTCGACGCGCGCCGCACCGCGCTGGGCACCACCGACCTCGACACCGCCTCGCCGATGCAGATCTGCGACGCGGTGGCCACCATGGTGACCGCGATGCTGCGGCAGGACCGTACGTCGCTCACCATCGACGCCCTGCGCCGGGGCGCGCTGCTGGCCGGCGGGGGCGCTCTGCGCCCCGAGATCACCTACCACCTCACCGGCAGGCTGCACGCACCCCTCAGGGCCGTGGCGGCGCCGCACACCGCTGCCGTCCGCGGCGCCGCCACACTCCTGCGGTCCGTCCGCGACCACCCCGCGGACACGGACTCCGCCTCCTCCGAGCCGCAGTCGTCCTAGGAACAGGAAGGAGAGACACACCATGTCCGGCGGCCTCCCTCGGTCACAGCCGCCCTCCGAAAACCTGCCCTCCGAAGAGCCGGCCACCGAAGAGCTCTCGCGCGTCAAGCTGTGGCGCCTGCGGCGCAACCCGCTGCGCCGCCCCACCGACCTGCTGCAGGCATGGGTCGGTCTCGGCCTGCTGCTGGCCGTGCTGGCCGCCGTGCCCGCGGCCATGTTCCTCGTCGGTGACGCCGCCTTCCGCCATTACGTGCGGACGGCCGAGCACCAGGAACAGACGCGGTGGCAGACCACCGCGGTCCTCGTCCACGACTCCCCCCGCCACCCCGAGCCGGGCTCGGAGGAGGCGAAGACGGCCCGCTACCCGGTCCAGGTGCGCTTCACCGACCCGGGCGGCCGCACCCGCACCGCGCGGGCCGACGTCCATCCCGGCCTGTCCGCCGGCAGCAGCGTCGACGTGTGGGCGGACACGGACGGGCGGATCACCGAGCCGCCCATGACCGACGACCAGATCCGCAGCCGCAGCATGGGCTGGGCGATCATCGCCGCCCTGACCGTCTGCGCCGCCGGCGCGGCCGCGTACGGCACCACCGCCCTGGCACTCCGCCGCCGCAACCTCTCCGCCTGGGCCGCGGCCTGGTCCCGCACGGCCCCCCGCTGGACGACGTCCCCGTAGCCGTGCGGGTCGTTCCCCACCTGCCGTCGCCCGCCCCGCATTTGACGGGGCCCCGTCATCACCCAGGCATGAAACACCCACTCAACATTGCCGGAAACCGGCAATGCGCGAGCGGTGATCCCACAGGCAGAATGTCGCACGGGGAGCACCGCGGACGGTTTTGGTGCCGGACACCGGCAGATGTCCGGCACCGGAACCGGCAGGGGGAATGTCCGCCACCCGGTGTGCCGCAGACGGAACGAGGGGGAACATCCCGCGGCGCACCACCCGCTCGCACGGCGCCCGCACACCGCGCCGGCCACCGCAGGGTTTTGGCCCCGGCCACCCCGGGCTCGCCCTTACTCACCGTCCCTCACCATCAAGGACGTATGCCATGGATGTCATCGGCGCACTCGCCGCGGCCTGCCTGATCTTCGTGCTCCTCGTGCTGTTCGCCTTCTCCCGGCTGTTCCGGAAGGTGGAGCAGGGCAAGGCCCTGATCGTCTCCAAGATGCGCAAGGTCGACGTGACCTTCACCGGGCAGGTCGTCCTGCCGGTGCTGCACAAGGCCGAGGTGATGGACATCTCGGTGAAGGCCATCGAGATCACGCGCACCGGCCGCGAGGGGCTCATCTGCCGGGACAACATCCGCGCCGACATCCGCATCACGTTCTTCGTCCGGGTCAACAAGACCGCCCAGGACGTCGTCAAGGTCGCCCAGGCCGTCGGCACCGCCCGCGCCAGCGACCGGGACACGCTGCAGGAGCTGTTCCACGCCAAGTTCTCCGAGGCGCTGAAGACCGTCGGCAAGCAGCTGGACTTCACCGACCTCTACACCAAGCGCGAGGAACTGCGGTACCGGATCATCGAGGTCATCGGTGTCGACCTCAACGGCTACCACCTCGAGGACGCGGCGATCGACTACCTGGAGCAGACGCCGCTGACCCAGCTCGACCCCGGCAACGTCCTCGACGCCCAGGGCATCCGCAAGATCACCGAGCTGACCGCCGTGGAGCACGTGCGCACCAACGAGGCCCAGCGCACCGAGGAGAAGGAGATCACCCGGCAGAACGTCGACGCGCGCGAGGCCATCCTGGAGCTGGAGCGCCGTCAGGTCGACGCCGAGATCAAGCAGAAGCGGGAGATCGAGACCGCCCGCGCCCGCGAGGAGGCCGAGACCGCCCGCGTGGTGGAGGAGGAGCGGCTGCGCGCGCAGAGCGCCTTCCTGCGCACCGAGGAACAGCTCGGCGTCCAGCGTGAGAACCAGGCCCGCGAGGTCGCCGTCGCCGCGAAGAACCGCGAGCGGGTCATCGCCATCGAGAACGAGCGCATCGAGAAGGACCGCCTCCTGGAGGTCATCGCCCGTGAGCGGGAGACCCAGCTGACCCGGATCTCCGCCGACAAGGAGGTCGAGGCGGAGAAGCGGGAGATCGCCGAGGTCGTGCGCGAGCGGGTCGCGGTGGACCGCACGGTCGCCGAGCAGGAGGAGTCCATCAAGAAGCTGCGCGCCGTGGAGGAGGCGGAGCGCGAGCGCCAGGCCGTCGTCATCGCCGCCGAGGCCGAGGCGCAGGAGAAGCTGGTCAAGGACATCAAGGCCGCCGAGGCCGCCGAGCAGGCCGCCGCCCACCGCGCCGCCGAGGAACTCACCCTGGCCGAGGCCCGGTTGAAGACCGCCGACCTGGACGCCCGCGCCAAGCTGCGCCTGGCCGAGGCCGTCCAGGCCGAAGCCGCCGCCGAGGGGCTGGCCGCCGTGAAGGTCCGCGAGCAGGAGGCCGAGGTCATCGAGAAGGCCGGCCGCGCCGAGGCCGAGGCGCTGCAGGCCCGGCTGCGTGCGGAGGCGGAGGGTGCTCAGGCCAAGGCGCTGGCCGAGGCCGCCGCGATCGGCGAGAAGCTGAAGGCCGAGGCGGCGGGCCTGACCGAGAAGGCGGCCGCGATGGCCGCGCTGGACGAGGCCTCCCGCGAGCACGAGGAGTACCGGCTGCGGCTGCAGGCGGAGAAGGAGATCCGGCTGGCCGGCCTGGAGGCGCAGCGGCAGGTCGCCGAGGCGCAGGCCACGGTGTTGGCGACCGGCCTGGAGCACGCCGACATCGACATCGTCGGCGGCGAGTCGATCTTCTTCGACCGGCTGGTGTCCGCGGTCTCGTTCGGCAAGGGCGTCGACGGGTTCGTCCAGCACTCCGACACCGCGCAGGCCCTGGCCAGGCCCTACCTGGACGGCTCGGCGAGCCTGCCGGAGGACCTGGGCCGCATCCTCGGCTCCGTCTCCACGGCCGACGTGCAGAACCTGACCGTCTCCGCGCTGCTGATGAAGCTGATGAAGAACGGCGGCGGCAACGCCGGGCAGCTCCAGCAACTCCTCGACCGCGCGGGCGAGCTGGGCCTGGCCGACACCCCGCTCACCGCCCTCAACGGCACCGTCAGGGCCTGACGGCCGGCGGGCCCGTGAAGCCACCGGACGGGCCGGTGGCTTCACGGGCCCGCACCTCCTCGCGAAGGGACGCACGACCCATGGCAACCGCCCTGGAGACGGGTTCGTACGACTCCGTGGACACCGGAACGTACGAGGTGCTGCGCGACCGGCTCACCGCGCAGGCCGCCGAACTCGCCCGCGGCGCCGAGCTCCTCAACGCCCGCCGGGCCGAGGAGTTCGGGGCCACGCGCCTGGACCTGACCGGCACCGGCCGGCTGCGCACCGAGCACCCCAGCGTGCCCCGGGACGTCGTCGCCGTCGGCGACCACCTGCTGTTCGGCTACAACGGCACCCGCCCCGAGCCCGAGGTGGGCGACGTCCTCGCCCTGCACGACCGCGAGCTGAACCGGCTGCCCGAGGACGCGGTGCCCGGACTCCTCGACGACCCGACCTTCGTACGGGAGTTCGCGGCCCTGCACCGCTACTACCGGCAGACCCGCCTGCTGAGCCTGCGCCGCGTGGACGGCCGGCTGCTGGCCGTCTTCCGGACCGGCGAGAAGGCCGACGACACCCGGGTGCTGCGCTGGACGCTCACCGCCGACGGCCGGGCGGCGTTCCTGGACGCGCGCGGCGAACGCGACCACGTGCTGCCGCCCGCCCACGACTTCGAGTGGACCGAGGCGGGCCGCGAGGACCACGTGCTGGGCCGGCACCCGCACGTCTCGGTGCGCGGCGAGATCTACGTCTCCACCGTCGGCGGCAGCCTCACCCTCAAGACCGAGAACGACACCGAGACCGGCGAGGGCATCCACAGCGAACCGGTCGACGAGCCGCTGCAGTCCCTCGCCGACGCCGACATCGCGCACGCGCGCGTGGGCGCGCTGATCCTGCTGCGCGTCCGCCCCTACAAGGAGGAGACCCACCGCTACCTGGTCTTCAACACCCTCACCAGGGCCGTCCTCCGCCTCGACGGCATCGGGCAGGCCTGCCGCCGCCTGCCCGAGGACCAGGGCATCGTGTTCCCCGGCGGCTACTGCCTGGCCACCGGCGCCCACAAGACGTACGAACGGGACACCTCCGGCCTGGAGTTTGAGCGCGAGGTGCGCTCGCCGTACGGCGAGGACGTGCTGTACGCCTTCCACGCGCGCGCGCAGGGGCGCAGCCTGCTGCTGTCGTACAACACCATCCGCGAGGAGGTGGCCACCCCGCTGGCCTGCCAGGGCTGGGCCCTGTTCGACGACGGCACCCTGATGGCGCTGCGCACCGACCCCTCGGCGGGACCCGCCGAACCGGGCCGGATGCACCCGCTCCAGCTGTGGTCCTCCCCCTACGTCTCCGACACCCACGCCGCCACCACGGGCACCGGCCCCCTCGGCCGGGTGGGCAACGCCGACATGGTGCGCGGCATCTCCGACTGCCTGTCCATCAGCCGCGCCGTCGCCGAGACCACGCCGACCACCGAAGTGTACGAGGCGCTGGCCGCCGCCTGCGTCCGCGCCCTCGACAGCCACCACTGGCTCGGCGAGGAGGACCTGGGCGACCTGCGCACCCCGCTGGACGCCGTACGGGCCACCGCCGAGCAGGTGCTGGAGGAGTTCCGCACCGTACAGACGCTGACCCGGCGGGCCTCCGACGCGCTCGAGGCCGCCGCCGAACGGCTCGCCGCGGTGGTGCGCCGGCTGCGCGGCGAGGCCCCGCGCGGCGCCGCCGCCTGGGTCGCCGGACTGAGCGAACTCCGGCAGGCCCAGGGCCACTTGCTGACCCTGAAGGAGATGCGGTACGCCGACACCGCCCGGATCGACGACCTCGCCGCCGAGGCGGAGTCCGACCTCGCCACCTTCGGGCAGCGCGCCGTCGCCTTCCTGGCCCGCGAGGACGCCTTCGCCGACCACCACGACGAGGTCGAACGCCTCGTCGCCGACGCCGAGTCGATCGGTTCCGTCGCCGAGGCGGCCCCGGTCGCCGGCCGGCTCGACGACCTCGCCGGCACCCTGCGCACGGTCACCGAGGTCGTCGCCGGCCTCGACATCGGCGACGCCACCGTGCGCACCTCCGTCCTGGAGCGCATCGCCGAGGTGCTCGGCGGCGTCAACCGCGCCCGCGCCCTGCTCGACGCCCGCCGCCGGGAGCTGCGCGACCAGGAGGGACGCGCCGAGTTCGCCGCCGAGTTCGCGCTGCTCGGCCAGGCCGTCACCGGCGCGCTCGCCGCCGCGGACGACCCCGAGGCCTGCGACGAGCACCTCGCGTCCCTGCTGGTCCGGCTGGAGAACCTGGAGTCCCGGTTCGCCGAGTTCGACGACTTCCTCGGCGACCTCGCCGACAGGCGCACCGAGATCTACGAGGCCTTCTCCGGCCGCAAGCAGGGCCTCCTGGACGCCCGCGCCCGCCGCGCCGAACAGCTCGCCGCCTCCGCGGGCCGCGTACTGGAGACGATCGCCCGGCGCGCGGCCGGCCTTGCCGACGCCGACGCCGTCAGCACCTTCTTCGCCTCCGACCCGCTGGTCGCCAAGGCCCGCCGCACCGCCGAGGAACTGCGCGAACTCGGCGACCCGGTACGGGCGGAGGAACTGGACGGCCGCCTGAAGTCCGCCCGCCAGGAGGCGGCCCGCGCCCTGCGCGACCGCACCGACCTGTACGCCGACGGCGGCCGCACCCTCCGCCTGGGCGCCCACCGCTTCGCCGTCACCACCCAGCCCCTCGACCTCACCCTGGTCCCGCACGGCGACGGCCTCGCCTTCGCCCTCACCGGCACCGACTACCGCGACCCGGTCACCGACCCGGACTTCGCGGCCACCCACCCCTTCTGGGACCGCCACCTGCCGTCCGAGTCGCCCGAGGTGTACCGCGCCGAGCACCTGGCCGCCCGCCTGCTGCGCGAGCACGGCCCGGCCGCCCTGGCGGCGGCCGACGACCTGCCCGCCCTGGTGCGCGGGGCCGCGGAGGAGGCGTACGACGAGGGCTACGAGCGCGGCGTCCACGACCACGACGCCGTGGCGATCCTGACCGTCCTGCTCCCCCTGCACGAACAGGCCGGCCCGCTGCGCCACGAACCCGCCGCCCGTGCCGCCGCCCAGCTGTTCTGGGCCAACGGCACCACCCCCGCGGC
>NZ_POTZ01000261.1 GCF_003236365.1 Streptomyces sp. NTH33 | reverse complement strand
GCCCGCCACCCACTCGGCTCGGCTGCCGGTGAGCCCGGCCGGCAGCCGAGCCTCCCCGGCCTCCGGCCCGGTCAGCCCTCCTCGGTGCCGCCCGTCGGCGCGTCGTGCCAGCGGGGGTCGTTCTCCCACTCGAGGTTGCGTTCGCGGGCGGTGTCCATCGCGTGCTGGGCCTCCCCACGGGAGGCGTACGGGCCGAACCGGTCCTTGGCGGGGCACTCGGGCCCCTCCTCGACCTTCTTGTGCACCAGGCAGTAGAACCACTCGCCCGGCTTTCCGGCGGTCTGCTTTTTGAACAGGGCCATGACCAGCTCCTCTCGCCACCGACATGTTCCCCCATCACCCCCGGATAGACTCGCGAACATGTCTGGCCAGTCGTTGCTCGCGCCCGGGGAACTGTCCCCGCCCCGTTCCGTGCCCGGAAACATCCGCCGCCCCGAGTACGTCGGCAAGCCCGCGCCGACGCCGTACACCGGCCCGGAGGTGCAGACGCCGGAGACGATCGAGGCGATGCGGACCGCCGGGCGGATCGCCGCGCAGGCGATGGAGGAGGCGGCCAGGCACATCGCGCCGGGCGTGACCACGGACGAGCTGGACCGGGTGGCGCACGAGTTCATGTGCGACCACGGCGCCTACCCCTCCACGCTGGGCTACCGGGGCTTTCCCAAGTCGCTGTGCACGTCGGTCAACGAGGTGATCTGCCACGGCATCCCGGACTCGACGGTGCTGCGGGACGGCGACATCGTCAACCTGGACGTGACGGCGTACATCGGCGGGGTGCACGGCGACAACAACGCGACCTACCTGGTCGGCGACGTGGACGAGGAGAGCCGCCTGCTGGTGGAGCGCACCCGCGAGGCGCTGAACCGCGCGATCAAAGCGGTCCGTCCGGGCCGGCAGATCAACGTCATCGGCCGGGTCATCGAGTCGTACGCCAAGCGTTTCGGCTACGGCGTGGTCCGCGACTTCACCGGCCACGGCATCAACACGTCGTTCCACTCCGGGCTGATCGTCCCGCACTACGACAGCCCGCACGCGACGACGGTCATGCAGCCGGGGATGACCTTCACGATCGAGCCGATGCTGACGCTGGGCACCTACGAGTACGACGTCTGGGACGACGGCTGGACGGTCGTCACCAAGGACCGCAGGCGCACCGCCCAGTTCGAGCACACGCTGGTGGTGACGGACACGGGCGCGGAGATCCTGACGCTGCCGTAGCGCCGCGCTCGCCTCGGCGGGGCCCGTCCTCTCCGGAGGGCGGGCTTTTCTGTGCTCACTTTCTGTGCTCACTGCGCCTGCCGTGTTCCGGAGATCACATCCCGGGGTAGAGATTTCCCGACAAGCTGTCGGCAAACCTCTTGACTTAGGTTAGCCTTACCTTAAAGGACGTTCCCATGAACCCCGTGGACTCCTTCTCGGCCCTCGTCCGCACCGCGTCCCACGAGCAGCACATGGAGGCGGAGACCTCGACCTTCATGAGCGATCTGCTCGGCGGCCGGCTCGGCGTGGAGGCGTACACGCGCTACACCGAGCAGCTGTGGTTCGTGTACGAGGCACTGGAGAGCGGGGCCGAACGGCTGGTGTCGGATCCGGTCGCGGGGCCGTTCATCCGCCCCGAACTGTTCCGGCTGGCCGCGCTGGAGCGGGACCTGGCGCACCTGCGGGGCCCGGAGTGGCGGTCGGCCCTCACGGCCCTGCCCGCGACCCGCGCGTACGCCGACCGGGTGCGCGAGTGCGCCGAGCGGTGGCCGGCCGGCTACGTCGCCCACCACTACACCCGCTACCTCGGCGACCTCTCCGGCGGTCAGATCATCCGCGACAAGGCGGAGAAGACGTGGGGCTTCACGAAGAAGGGCGACGGGGTCCGCTTCTACGTCTTCGAGGGCATCACCAACCCGGCCGCGTTCAAGCGGAACTACCGCGCACTCCTGGACGCCGTCCGGGCCGACGACCTGGAGAAGCAGCGGATCGTGACCGAGTGCAAGCGGGCGTTCGCCCTGAACACGGCGGTCTTCCACGCCCTGGGCGAGGAGTTCCCCCTGTCGGCCTGACCGCTCGGTCGTGGCCGTCGTGGATCATCCGGAGCACTCCCCCGCCCGTACGGCCAACGACTCGGCCGCGTGCACGCGCAGCACCGGGCCGTCGTCCAGCGTCAGCACCACGGCGGGCCCGCCGGACGCGTACTGCTCGCTCCGTACGCCGCGGACGGTCCGCCACGCGCCCCACGCCCGCACCTGCTGTCCGGCCCGGACCAGGACCGCGGCGACCTCGCGCACGTCGGGCCGGGCGACGATGTGCGGCGCCTTCAGCTCCGCGAACACCGTCTTCCCGATCCCGGCCGCGCGCTCCTCGTAGCCCCAGCGATGCGCGAGCGCCGCCACGAGCAGCAGCCCTCGCCCGCACGTCTCGTCCGCGCCGGGCTCCCGGACCTCCGGCCTGCCCCCTCCGGCATCGCTGACCTCCAGCCGCAGCAGCCCCTCCCCCACGTCGCGCGCGATTCGCACCCCGACCTGCCGACCGCCCGGCACGGGCACGCGCAACGCGTTGGTGACGAGCTCCGAGAGCACCAACTCGGCGTTCTCCAGCACCTCCTGACCGACACCCCAGTCACCGAGCACGGCGTGCAGCAGCGCTCGCGCCCTCGGGACACTGCGACGGCTTCGCGGGAGCCGGAAGGTGACGTCGTTCGATGCAAGGTGTTCTGGCATGGCGCCCCCAAAGGGTCGATCTCAGGCAACGATCCGCAGCATATGAATGGGCGCAACGTTGCGCGGGATTACATTGCTTGGTTCACCCCTTCGAGTAATGCGCGCCGCTTCGCGAGTGGCACCTCTGATAGGGAGTTGCTCATGCCTACTGTCAGACCGTCCACGGTGCTGGGGCGCCAACTGGGGGACGAACTCAGGAAATTCCGCGAGGCCGCAGGCGTCTCCATGGCGCAGGCCGCGGAGGTGCTCGACTGCACCAAGGGGAAGATCAGCCGCATTGAGAACGGCCACGTCCCTGTGCGCACGCCCGATCTGATCGCGCTCATGCAGGCGTACCAGGTGGCAGAGACCGAGGCGCAGGAGCGCCTCGCGGCGCTTGCCCGCAGGGCCAATCGACGGCGTCGGGAAGGCTGGTGGCACCAGTACGCCTCACTGCTCAGCGACACGTACCTCGATCAGATCGAGATGGAGTCCATCTGCGAGAGTATCCGGACCTGCCAGGTGCAGTTGGTTCCCGGGCTCCTTCAGACGGAGGAATACGGACGGGCGGTGACCGTGGCGTCACGGGCCTGGCAGACAGCCGAGGAGATCGACCAGTTCGTAAGGGTGCGGATCGCCCGCCAGGAACGGCTCACCGGTGAGACCCCCATCGAGTACTGGGCGGTGCTGGCGGAAGGTGTCCTCCGCCAGCAGGTGGGCGGTCCCGATGTCATGAAGGCACAGTTGTACCACTTGGTGGCCATGGCGCAGCAGCCCAACATCACCATCCAGGTACTCCCGTTCTCGCGCGGGGCGCACTCGGGCATGTTCGGCCCGTACCTGCTGCTCGCCTTTCCGCAGATGGCCTCACTCGACCTCGTGCTCACCGAGACGCCGACCGGCAACATCTGGATGGAACGGGAGGCCGAAGTGGCCTGTTACCGGGCACTCTTCGACGATGCCCGGATGGCAGCATTGCCACCGACGGAATCACTCGAGCTGATCCAGCGCGTCGCCAAGGAGTATGGTTCATGAGCAACGGAACCCCGGCCGGAACTGCCGTCAACGCAGTGATATGGCACAGGAGCAGTTACAGCGGCGGACAGGGCGACTGTCTCGAACTCGCCCTCGACCACCCCACCCTCGCCCCCGTCCGCGACAGCAAGAACCCCGCCGGCCCGGCGATCCCCTTCGGCCGCGACACCTGGCGCACCTTCGTCGCACACCTGGGCTGAGGGCCGCGGCCCACGCCCTCGGTGCGGACGGGCCTATAGAATCCGGTGCGCTTCTTCACCCGGAAAGCGCCTCCGGAAACAGCGGGAATAAGGACCTCGACGTTCCTTATTCTCACTGGCCCGAGCAACTTTTCGCTCACATGGCCACCAGTCGGACAGCCCGCCTCGTGAAACTGGAGCCGAGTCGCCGCGTCAGGCGGGCTAGGCTGGCACCGTTGCCCATCAAGCGTTCCCAGGTCGCCGAATCGCTCCGGCCACGTGCAGAAGGGACCATGCGATGGATCCTGACATCCGGACCAGGGCCGCACTCGAGGAACACTGGCGGGCATCGGAACATGGGGACACCGAAGCCGAGCACGCCATCTACGCCGCGGACGCCATCCTCGACTACCCCCAGTCAGGTGAACGGTTCCGGGGCCGCGCGAAGATTTCGGCGCAACGTGGCGGGCACCCCGCCAGCCGGCACTTCACCGTCCACCGAATCGTCGGCAGCGGAGATCTGTGGGTGAGCGAGTGCGTCATCACGTACGACGGGGTGCCCACCCACTCGGTGAGCATCATGGAATTCGCCGACGGGCATGTGGTGCGCGAGACGCAGTACTTCGCGGACGCCTTCGGTGCGCCTGAGTGGCGGACAGCACTCGCGGAGCCGATGCCGGGCAGGAATATCGCCAGGGCCTGACCGCACGCGTCAGCACACGGCCGACTACCAGCAGTTCACCATGGACGGCCCGCTGGTCGACACCACGATTCCCTACCGTTCCTTCGACAGCGGAGCCGACGGCTCGATGACCGGCACGGCCCGCGACCTCAACCATTTCCTCACCGCCCTGGCCGGCGGACGGCTGCTGAGGCCCGCCGGGCTCGCTGCCATGAGGACAACCGTCCCGGTGCCGCGGGACAGCGGCCACCCGGCCGTCACCCGGGACGGCCGGGGACTGTTCTTCACCCCCCTGTCCTGCGGCGGCGGTCACCTCGGGACTCGACACGCCCTCTCAGCGTTCCAGGATCACCCTGCCGCCGATCTCCACCCAGCCCTCCGGCTGCGGTGCCGTCAGAATCTGTGAACCCACGCCCTGCGTGATGTTGAGGGCACGGCCGAGTCGTGCCGTCAGCAGCAGGGCCGCCGCGCCCGTGGCCTCGTCCTCCTCGATGTCCCCGGTGCAAGCCCCGGCTCCACTGGAGCGGCTGTCGCCGCGCTCATCGATTCGGCCCGGGAAGGCGCGGGCGCGGATGCGGCCGGCTGCCTCGTCCTCCCAGGACCAGGCGTAGATCCACTCGCCGGGCGGGGGGACGGGGAGGGCGTCGACCTCGGCCGCGGTGGCGTACTGGCGCAGGGTGCGCGGCGGGGCCCATTCCGGGCGGGCCTCGATCCAGGTGAACTCGCCGTCCAGGCGAACGCCGACCGTGCCGGCGGGGGTGACCAGTTCCGGGACGTCCAGCAGCCAGGCGGTGCCCACGCACGGGTGGCCGGCGAAGGGCAGGCGCAGGGTGGGGGTGTAGATGTCGATCGCCCCGCGCTCGGGGTCGTCGACGAACACCGTCTCGCTGAAGCCGAGTTTGGCGGCCAGCTCCTGGCGGTCGTCCTGGGCGGGGATGAGCGAGCCGTTGCGGACGACGCCGAGTTCGTTGCCGTAGCCGCCGTTCGCCGCGCAGAACACGCGCAGCACGTCGTAGTCAGTCACCGGGGCATTGAAACATCGAGGGGACGGTGCTGCCGCATCCGCGACGGGGGCGCGGCTCACGGCCCCGCGGCCGGCCTTTGACTTTCCCATGACTGATTCTTTGCGGCCACTTGGTCCATTTGCGATCGGATCGTTCCCTTATGCCGTCCGTGAGAGCCGAATCACGTTCCCCGGGTGTGGCGATCAGGCAAGCCTCGGTTAAGTTAGGCAAGCCTCACCATCCTGCATGGGTGCGGCCACGTCACTTTTGAGCCACCTCCGGGAGCCCTCGCATGCGAGCCGTCCGACTCTCCGTCGTCACCGCCGTCGCCACCGCGGCCGCTCTGACCTCCGTGACGGCCTGCACGCAGAAGAGCGGCGGCGACAGCGGTGACCACGTGATCGACGTGATCGCGAAGGACGACTCCTGCGAGGTGTCGAAGAAGGAGTTTCCGGCCGGACACGTCGAGCTGGCGATCGAGAACAAGGGCTCGAAGGTCACCGAGGTCTACGTCCTCTTCCCCGACGACCGGATCGTCGCCGAGCGCGAGAACATCGGCCCCGGCACCAAGCAGCGGGTCACCGCCGAGGTGAAGGCGGGCGACTACGTGATCGCCTGCAAGCCCGGCATGAAGGGCAAGGGCATCCGCCAGGACGTCAGGGCGACCGGCGGCGGCTCGGCCGCCCGGCGGAACCCGAAGCTGGACCAGGCCGTCGCCGCCTACCGCCAGTACGTCCAGGAGCAGGCCGACCAGACCCTGCCCCTCGTCGAGACGTTCGTGAAGGCCGTCAAGGCCGGTGACGTGGAGGCCGCGAAGAAGGCGTACGCCCCCTCCCGCCTGGGCTGGGAGCGGACCGAGCCGGTCGCCGAGTCCTTCGGCGACATCGACCCGAAGGTCGACCTGCGCGAGGCCGACCTGGAGCCCGGCCAGAAGTGGACCGGCTGGCACCGGCTGGAGAAGGCGCTGTGGAAGAGCGGGAAGATCGGCGCCGAGGAGAAGACCCTCGCCGACCAGCTCGTCACCGACCTCAAGGACTGGCAGCAGCGGGTCGGCACCGCCGAGATCACCCCGACCTCCATGGCCAACGGCGCCAAGGAACTCCTCGACGAGGTCGCCACCGGCAAGGTCACCGGCGAGGAGGAGTTCTTCTCCCACACCGACCTGGTCGACTTCAAGGGCAACGTCGAGGGCGCGGAGAAGGCGTACGAGCTGCTCGAGCCGGTCGCGCGGAAGAACGACCCGGCGCTCGCCGAGGAGCTGGACAAGCAGTTCGCCGCACTCGACGCGCTGCTGGACAAGTACCGCACGGGCAAGAAGGGCGAGGCGGACCAGGCGGGCAAGACGGACCAGGCCTCGTACGAGTTCGTCTCCTACGACAAGGTCGGCGAGGACGAGCGCAAGGAGCTCTCGGACGCGGTGAACGCGCTCGCCGAGCCGCTGTCCAAGCTGGCCGCCGCGGTCGTGAAGTAGCCGGGAAGCAGTCGGGAAGCAGGCATGAAACAGGGAAACGGGAGATGACCGAGACCCAGGGCAGGAGCCCGTCCCGCCGCGCCGTGATCGGCTGGGGCGGGGCCGGGATCGCGCTCGGCGCGGTGACGGCCGGCGGCGCGGTGGCGATGGCCAAGGGCGGCGACGGCACGGATCCGGGCGGCGCCCGGGCGGGCGGCGCGGTGGAGTTCCACGGCGTCCACCAGGCCGGCATCGCCACCCCCGTGCAGGACAGGCTGCACTTCGCCGCGTTCGACGTGAAGACCGACGACCGCGCCGAGTTCGTACGGCTGCTGAAGGACTGGACGGCCGCGGCACGCCGGATCACCGCCGGCAAGGAGGTCGGCGAGGGCGCGTACGGCGGACTCGCCGAGGCACCGCCCGACGACACGGGCGAGGCGCTGGGCCTGCCGCCCTCGCGGCTGACGCTGACCATCGGCTTCGGGCCGTCGCTGTTCGAGAAGTTCGGGCTGAAGGACAAGCGGCCGGCCGCCCTGGTCGACCTGCCCCCGTTCCCCGGCGACAACCTGGAGCGCTCCCGCACCGGCGGCGACCTGTGCGTCCAGGCCTGCGCGGACGACCCGCAGGTCGCCGTGCACGCGATCCGCAACCTGGCCCGCATCGGCTTCGGCAAGGTCGCCGTCCGCTGGTCCCAGCTCGGCTTCGGCAAGACCTCCTCGACCACCCCGGACGCCCAGACCCCGCGCAACCTCTTCGGGTTCAAGGACGGCACCCGCAACATCGCGGGCACCGAGCCGGACCGGCTGAAGGAGTTCGTGTGGGTCGGCGACGGGGACGGCGGCGCGAACGACGCCTGGATGCGCGGGGGTTCGTACCTCGTCGCCCGGCGCATCCGGATGAACATCGAGACCTGGGACCGGGCTCCGCTGCAGGAGCAGGAGGACATCTTCGGCCGGGACAAGGGCGAGGGCGCCCCGGTCGGCAAGGCCAAGGAGCACGACGAGCCGTTCCTGAAGGCGATGAAGCCCACCGCGCACGTACGGCTCTCGCACCCCGACTCCAACGGCGGGATCACGATCCTGCGCCGGGGCTACTCCTTCACCGACGGCACGGACGGACTGGGCCGGCTGGACGCCGGGCTGTTCTTCCTGGCCTACCAGCGCGACCCGCGCAAGGGATTCATCCCGCTCCAGCGCAGGCTGGCGGCGCACGACGCGCTCAACGAGTACATCCAGCACGTGGGATCGGCTGTCTTCGCGATCCCACCGGGCGTTCGCGACGCGAACGACTGGTGGGGCCGCACGCTGCTGTCCGAGGAGGTGTAGGCCCGTGTTCTCCAACTATCTGATCGGTCTGCGCGAGGGGCTGGAGGCCAGCCTCGTCGTGTGCATCCTGATCGCCTACCTGGTCAAGACCGGCCGCAGGGACGCCCTGAGGGCGATCTGGACCGGCATCGGCATCGCGGCCGCCATCGCCCTGGGCTTCGGCTGCGTCCTCGAATTCGGCTCCCAGGAGCTGACGTTCGAGGCGCAGGAGGCGCTCGGCGGGACGCTGTCGATCCTCGCGGTGACCCTGGTGACCTGGATGGTCTTCTGGATGCGGCGCACCGCCCGGCACCTGAAGTCCGAGCTGCACGGCAAACTGGACCAGGCGCTGGCGCTGGGCACGGGCGCGCTGGTCGCCACCGCGTTCCTGGCCGTGGGCCGGGAGGGCCTGGAGACCGCGCTGTTCGTGTGGGCGTCCGTGCACGCGGCCTCCGACGGCACCCCGCGCCCGCTGATCGGCGTGGCGCTGGGCCTGGCCACGGCCGTCCTGCTGGGCTGGCTGTTCTACCGGGGCGCGCTGAAGATCAACCTCGCCAAGTTCTTCACCTGGACCGGGGGCATGCTGGTCGTGGTCGCGGCGGGCGTGCTGGCGTACGGCGTCCACGACCTGCAGGAGGCCAACTGGGTCCCGGGGCTGGGCAACCTGGCCTTCGACATCAGCGGCGCGATCCCGCCGGACAGCTGGTACGGCACGCTGCTGAAGGGCGTGTTCAACTTCCAGCCGGACCCGACCGTGCTGCAGGTCACGGTGTGGCTGCTGTACCTGGTCCCGACACTCGCCCTCTTCCTCTCCCCGGTAGGGTTCGCCTCCGGGAAGGGGAAGGTGACGGTAGCTGATGAGCAGGGTTCGCGGCCCTCGGAGGCTTCGCAGGCTTGAGAGTTGGGCGTCGGCGGCGGTCGCGGTGACCGTGCTGGCGCCGGCGGCGAGCGGGTGCGTGGTGGTGCACGGCGAGCGCGAGGTGCTTCCGGCCACCACGCCCGCGGAGGCGGCGAAGGCGCTCGAGCGGTTCACCGAGGCCTACAACAAGGCCGACAAGGCCTACGACAGCTCCCTGGACGCGGACCACGTCACCGGCGCGCTCGGCGCCATCGACGCGGCGCGGCTGAAGGCGGGCCGTGCCAACAACCCCGGCGGCAACCCCACGCACACGCCGCTGACGCTGACGGACGCGAAGTTCACGATCCCCAAGAAGGCGGGCTGGCCGCGCTGGTTCGTCGCCGACGCCCAGGGCAACAAGGGCGGGGACGTGCGCTGGCTGATGGTGTTCCTGCGGTACGACGCCGGCGAGCAGTGGCGGGTGGCGTATCTGACGCTGGTGGCGCCCGGGAAGGTGCCGGAGTTCGAGAAGGACGCGGACGGGCTGGCGGAGGCCGTGCCCGAGGACACCGCCGGACTGGCGGTCGCGCCCGGTGACCTGAGCCAGGCCTACGCGACGTACCTGAAGAGCGGCGGGAACACCTTCGCCCCGGGCACGCACACCACCGGCTGGCGCGAGCTGCGCGCCCAGGCCGCGAGTCGGCCGGGGCTGGCCCGGCAGTACATCGACCAGCCGCTGGCGGACGGCGCGTACGCCCCCCTGGCGCTGCGCACCGCGGACGGCGGCGCGCTGGTCTTCTTCACCACCCGCCACTACGAGAAGCAGACCGCCGCCCAGGGAGCCACCGTCCCCACCCCCAACAAGAACGTCCAGGCCCTGACCACCGGCGAGATCAGGCAGTCCCTGACCATGGAGTTCCTCTCCAACGAGATGGCCCTCGACCCACCGAAGGGCACGGGCGACCAGCAGGTGTCGATCCTGGCCCGCGTCCAGGGACTCACGTCGGCCCGGGGGGAATGA
>NZ_POTZ01000260.1 GCF_003236365.1 Streptomyces sp. NTH33 | reverse complement strand
CTCCCGTTCCGAAGCCGCCGCCCCCGTCCGGTCCGGCCGTCGAAGTCTCGCCCTCGCCCTGCTGTGCGGGGCGCTCGGCGCGGCCATGGCACTGCTCGCCAGCCGGCAGCGCTGGGCGGAGGGCACCGCGACGGTGGCCGGCGGCGCCTTCCCCCTGACCGCCAAGGGCAGCGAGGTCACCGGTGTGCCCGCGGCCCTCGCCATAGTGGGCCTGGCCGCGCTCGTCGCCGTCTTCGCCGTCCGCCGCGCCGGCCGCGTCCTGGTCGCCGCCCTGCTCGCGCTGTCCGGCGCCGGCACGGTCGCCGCCGCCCTGCTCGGCGCGTCCGACAGCTCCGCCCTCGACGAGAAGGCCGCCCGGACCTCCGGCGACACCGCCGCGACCGCCGCCGCGCTCAGCCACACCGGCTGGCCCTACGTCGCGGCCGCCGGCGGCGTGCTGATCCTCCTCGCCGGCCTGCTCGCCCTGCGCTACGGCCGCCTGTGGCCGGCCATGTCCGGCCGCTACGAACGCTCCGGGGCGCCCCGCTCCCGTGCGCCCCGCCCGGTCGACCCCGACCGCCCGGAGGACCTGTGGAAGGCCCTGGACCGCGGCGAGGACCCCACCGGCACCGAGTCCGCCTGACCGCCGCGTCGAGCAGCGCCTCCCCGTCGTGGGGAAACGGGTGTCGCGGGGAGCCACCCCCGCTCACGTCACGTGCACGCGTACGGGACAATGGACGCGAGCGTCCGGCTCAGACACGTATACAGCAACGAGGAGCAAGTCATGGCGGGCAGCAGCCACCACGGTCACACCCCGGCCGCCTGGACCGGTGTCATCATCGCCTTCATCGGTTTCTGCGTCGCGGGCGCCTTCATGGTGATGGCCCAGCCGGTCGGCTTCTGGGTCGGCATCGTCATCACGCTGCTCGGCGCCGTCGTCGGCGGCATCATGCGCATGATGGGCCTCGGGCAGAAGGGCGAGCACCCGGTGCACCAGGTCGGGAGCGAGCAGAAGGACCGCGAGCCGGCCCGCGCCGAGGGCTGAGGCCCACTCGACGGGCCCGTACGACTGAGAGGTCGAGGGGCGGCCCCGCGCCGTCCCTCGCGCGCGTGCGCCCGGCCCAGGGCAGAATGCAAGGCGTGAACGCCGACAGCCAGAGGGTGACGCACGGCCGAACGCCCATACCCCGCCCGAGGCACACACAGGACGAGCCGGCCGTCCCGACGCACGCCACGGCCGTGCTGGGCCGGCTCGCCGTCCCCGCCGGGGTCCTGACCGCCGTCGCCGGCGCCTTCGTCTACGTCGGGGCCGTGGACCCCAACGAACCCGGCCACTACCCGGTGTGCCCCCTGCTGCGCTACGCGGGCGTCTACTGCCCCGGCTGCGGCGGGCTGCGCAGCGCCCACGCCCTCGTCCACGGGGACGTCCCGGCGGCCCTGCAGAACAACGCCCTGGCCGTGACGGGCTTCCTGGCCTTCGCCGTGCTCTGGACCCTCTGGGCGGTCCGTGCGGCGCGCGGGCGGCCGTCGCGGATCGCCCCCGGGCCGGTGCACCTGTGGAGCCTCGGCGTGCTCCTGGTGGCGTTCACCGTTGTCCGGAACCTGCCGTTCGGCGGCTGGCTCCACCCTTGACCGGCCCCGGTCGCCCTCGGCCGGCCGGCGTATGTCCAGTTGGCGGGACCGGCGTCGACCGGATGCGAGGCCCGGTCCCCGGTCCGGCTACCATCGCAGTGACCACCGGTTTCCGCCCGCTTGATCCACTTGGTCTGCCGGACCGTGCCGGATCCGTTCGATCCGCCGGATCCGGTCCGTCCGGTCCGGGCGGCCCGCCGGAGGCCGCTCGATCAGAACAGTCCACCGTCTGGAAGGGGGCCGCTCACGTGAGTGTGCTCGACGAGATCATCGACGGAGTCCGTGCCGACCTTTCGGAGCGGCAGGCGCGCGTCAGCCTCGACGAGCTCAAGGAGCGCGCGGCCAAGGCTCCCGCCGCCAAGGACGGCGTGGCCGCGCTCAAGGGCGACGGCGTCAAGGTGATCTGCGAGGTCAAGCGCTCCAGCCCGTCCAAGGGCGCGCTGGCCGCGATCGCCGACCCGGCAGCCCTCGCCGCGGACTACGAGGCCGGCGGCGCCTCCGTCATCTCGGTGCTGACCGAGGAACGCCGCTTCGGCGGTTCGCTGGCGGACCTGGAGGCGGTTCGCGCGCGCGTGGACATCCCCGTCCTGCGCAAGGACTTCATCGTCACCTCGTACCAGCTGTGGGAGGCCCGGGCCCACGGCGCCGACCTCGCCTTGCTGATCGTCGCCGCGCTCGACCAGCCCGCCCTGGAGTCGCTGATCGAGCGCGCGGTGTCCATCGGACTCACCCCGCTCGTCGAGGCCCACGACGAGGAGGAGGCCGAGCGCGCGGTGGCCGCCGGCGCCAAGGTGATCGGCGTCAACGCGCGCAACCTGAAGACGCTCGAGGTCGACCGCGACACCTTCGAGCGGGTGGCGCCGGAGATCCCGGACGGCATCGTCAAGGTCGCCGAGTCCGGAGTCCGCGGCCCGCACGACCTCATCGCCTACGCCAACGCCGGCGCCGACGCGGTCCTGGTCGGCGAGTCCCTCGTCACCGGCCGCGACCCGAAGACGGCGGTCGCCGACCTGGTGGCGGCCGGGGCGCACCCGGCACTGCGGCACGGACGGGGCTGACCCATGCCGCTCCGCACCAGGCTCTTCCGGGACCCGTACGCCCGCCTCGCGCGCGGCTGCCGGCCCCGGGGCTGCCGCGCGCCCGCACGGCGCGTGCACGGCCGCAGGGTGCGGTACGTCATCGGCGACGAGCCGGGCCAGGTGAACGGCATGCGATGGCAGCGCCCCGGAAGGGGCGCGGGGCTGTGTCCGACCATGCGGCTCCGCCGCGCGGGCGCGCCCGGCCACGGACGGCCGGCAGCCGCCTGACGAACCCCGCCCCCACGGCGATCAGTGTCCGCACTCACCGTGAGGTTTCCGCATGCCCAGCGAGTTCTTCATCCCCGACCCGGAGGGTCGGATCCCCAGCCCCGAAGGCTACTTCGGGGCGTTCGGCGGCAAGTTCATCCCGGAGGCCCTCGTCGCCGCCGTGGACGAGGTCGCCGTCGAGTACGACAAGGCGAAGGCCGACCCCGAGTTCGCCCGCGAGCTCGACGACCTGCTCGTCCACTACACCGGCCGGCCCAGCGCCCTGACCGAGGTGCCGCGCTTCGCCGAGCACGCCGGCGGCGCCCGCGTGTTCCTCAAGCGCGAGGACCTCAACCACACCGGCTCCCACAAGATCAACAACGTGCTCGGCCAGGCCCTGCTCACCCAGCGCATGGGCAAGACCCGCGTGATCGCGGAGACCGGGGCCGGCCAGCACGGCGTCGCCACCGCCACCGCCTGCGCGCTCTTCGGCCTCCAGTGCACGATCTACATGGGTGAGATCGACACGAAGCGGCAGGCCCTGAACGTGGCCCGGATGCGCATGCTCGGCGCCGAGGTCGTGGCCGTGAAGTCCGGCAGCCGCACCCTGAAGGACGCCATCAACGAGGCGTTCCGCGACTGGGTCGCCAACGTCGACCACACCCACTACCTGTTCGGCACCGTCGCCGGACCCCACCCCTTCCCGGCCATGGTCCGCGACTTCCACCGGGTCATCGGCGTCGAGGCCCGCCGCCAGCTCCTGGAGCGCGCCGGGCGCCTGCCCGACGCGGCCGTCGCCTGCGTCGGCGGCGGCTCCAACGCCATCGGCCTCTTCCACGCCTTCATTCCGGACACCGGCGTCCGCCTCATCGGCTGCGAGCCCGCCGGGCACGGCGTCGAGACCGGCGAGCACGCGGCCACGCTGACCGCCGGCGAGCCCGGCATCCTGCACGGCTCCCGCTCCTACGTCCTGCAGGACGAGGAGGGCCAGATCACCGAGCCGTACTCGATCTCGGCCGGCCTGGACTACCCGGGCATCGGCCCCGAGCACTCCTACCTCAAGGACTCCGGGCGCGGCGAGTACCGCGCGATCACCGACGACGCGGCCATGCAGGCGCTGCGCCTGCTGTCGCGCACCGAGGGCATCATCCCGGCGATCGAGAGCGCCCACGCGCTGGCCGGCGTCCTGGAGGTCGGCCGGGAGCTGGGCGAGGACGGGCTGATCGTGGTCAACCTGTCCGGGCGCGGCGACAAGGACATGGACACCGCCGCCCGCTACTTCGACCTGTACGACACCGACGCCGAGGTGGCCGCAGACGAGGCCGACACCGCCGAGATCGAGGGGGACGCCAAGTGAGCGGCGCTGCATCAACGGGCGGGAAGGGCCAGCTGCTGAACGACACCCTCGCGGGTGCGAAGGCGGAGGGCCGGTCCGCGCTCATCGCCTACCTGCCGGCCGGCTTCCCGACGGTGGACGGCGGCATCGACGCGATCAAGGCCGTCTTCGACGGCGGCGCGGACGTCGTCGAGGTCGGGCTGCCGCACAGCGACCCGGTCCTGGACGGGCCCGTCATCCAGACCGCCGACGACATCGCGCTGCGCGGCGGCGTCAGGATCGCGGACGTGATGCGGACGGTCAGGGAGGCCCACGCGGCCACCGGCAAGCCCGTGCTCGTCATGACGTACTGGAACCCGGTCGACCGCTACGGCGTCGAACGGTTCACCGCCGAGCTCGCCGAGGCGGGCGGCGCCGGCTGCATCCTGCCGGACCTGCCGGTCCAGGAGTCGGCGCTGTGGCGGGAGCACGCCGACAAGCACGGTCTCGCGACGGTGTTCGTGGTGGCGCCGAGCAGCAGGGACGAGCGGCTCGCCGAGATCACCGCGGCGGGCTCCGGGTTCGTCTACGCGGCTTCGCTGATGGGCGTCACCGGCACCCGTGAGTCGGTGGGCGCGCAGGCCCAGGAACTGGTCGAGCGGACCCGGGCCACCGGCACCGGCCTGCCCGTGTGCGTCGGTCTCGGCGTCTCCAACCGGGCCCAGGCCGCCGAGGTCGCGGGCTTCGCCGACGGGGTGATCGTCGGCTCCGCCTTCGTCAAGCGGATGCTGGACACCCCGGACCCCGCGGCCGGCCTCGAGGCCGTCCGCGCGCTCGCGGGCGAGCTGGCGAGCGGCGTGCGCGGGCAGGCGTAGCGGCAGCGGGCAGCGACAGCCGCGCGGAACATTCGCTCACCCGAACGGGTGGTCCTGAGACCGGGGAGGCTCATTGAGCCTCCCCGGTTCGTTCTGGGGGTGTGAGCGAGAAGAACCATCAGGGAAAGCGCACCGCCCGGCAGCGGCTGGCGGTCGAGCGCGAGAAGCAGAAGGCCGCGGAGAGGCGGCGGCGCACGCTGATCGTGGCCGCGACCGTCGTGTGCGTCCTGGCGCTGGCGGCGGTGATCGGCCTGCTGGCCGCCAACGCCGGCAAGAGCAGGAAGAGCAGCGCGGGCCCGGTCGTGGTGCCCTCGGGCGCGCGGGGCAAGGACAGCCTGGCGATCCCGGTCGGCCAGGACGGCGCCAAGTCCACGCTCACCGTGTGGGAGGACTTCCGCTGCCCGGCCTGCAAGGGCTTCGAGGCGGCGTACCGCCCGACGCTCCGCGAGCTGACCGGCTCCGGCAAGCTCAGGGTCGAGTACCACCTGGTCAGGCTGATCGACGGCAACCTCGGCGGCACCGGCTCGCTGCGCGCGGCCAACGCGGCGGCCTGCGCCCAGGACGCCGGCAAGTTCCCCGCGTACCACGACGTGCTGTTCGAGAACCAGCCCGCGGAAACCGACGACGCCTACGCCGACAACAACAAGCTCATCCAGCTGGCCGGCAAGGTGAGCGGCCTGAACACCCCGGCCTTCGCCAAGTGCGTCAAGGACGGCACGCACGACAGCTGGGTCGACAAGTCCCACCAGGCCTTCCAGGCCGGCAAGTTCTCGGGCACCCCGACCGTCCTGCTGAACGGGAAGGACGTCCTGCAGGACCGGACGATGACCCCGTCGAAGCTGAAGCAGATGGTGGAGGCGGCCGACAAGGGGTGACCGGGGAGGACGAGGAGACGAGTGCGGCGCCGGGCCGTTATGGAGCCGTAGCCGGGCTGCTTGACGTGCCCCCGCTCCGGCTGCGGTAGCGTCGACCCTGCCATGGAACTTGCCTACATTCCCAGCCCGTCGCGCGGGGTGCTGTACCTCGGCCCGATTCCGCTGCGCGGCTACGCGTTCTGCATCATCATCGGCGTCTTCGTTGCCATCTGGCTCGGCAACAAGCGCTGGATCGCCCGTGGCGGGCGGACCGGCACGGTGGCCGACATCGCGGTCTGGGCTGTGCCGTTCGGCCTGGTCGGCGGCCGGCTCTACCACGTGATCACGGACTACGAGCTGTACTTCAGCGAGGGCCGTGACTGGGTGGACGCCTTCAAGGTGTGGGAGGGCGGCCTCGGCATCTGGGGCGCGATCGCGCTCGGCGCGCTGGGCGCGTGGATCGGCGCCCGGCGCCGGGGCATCCCGATGCCGGCGTACGCCGACGCGGTGGCACCGGGCATCGCCTTCGCGCAGGCGATCGGCCGCTGGGGCAACTGGTTCAACCAGGAGCTGTACGGCCGGGAGACGCACCTTCCCTGGGCGGTGCACATCACCTCCGCCGCCGACGGCCGGGTGCCGGGGTACTACCACCCGACGTTCCTGTACGAGTCGCTGTGGTGCGTCGGCGTGGGCTTCCTGGTCATCTGGGCAGACCGCCGCTTCAAGCTGGGCCATGGCAGGGCGTTCGCCCTGTACGTCGCCGCGTACTGCGTGGGCCGGTTCTGGATCGAGTACATGAGGGTCGACGAGGCCCACCACATCCTGGGCCTGCGGCTGAACAACTGGACCGCGCTGCTCGTCCTCCTGCTCGCGGTGGTCTACATCTGGGTGTCCGCCAAGAAACGGCCGGGCCGGGAGACCGAGGTCGAACCGGGCGTGACCACCCCCGGCGAGGAGGCCGGTGCCGCCGCCGACGGCAAGGCGGGTGCCAAGGAGGACGCCGAGGCGCGGGAGGACGCGCCTGCTGAAACGTCCGAGGCGACCGATGCGAAGGACGGGGCCGACGCGAAGGACGAGGCCGAGTCGGCACGGAAGGGCTGACGGCCGGCCGTACACGGACGAGGGCGCCCCGGTTTCCCGGGGCGCCCTCGTCGTGTCCGCAGCCGGTGTCAGCACCGGCGGGCCAGCGCCAGGGTGCGCTGGGCCGCCGCCACCACCGCCGCGTCGACGAAGCGGCCGTCCGGGAGGGCCTGGGCGCCGCGGTCCGTGGCGGCCGCCTTGACGATCGTCTCCGCTTCCTCGAGTTCGCGGTCGGTCGGCAGGTAGGCACGTTCGATGACCGGCAACTGGCGGGGGTGGATGGCCGCGCGGCCGAGGAAGCCGAGGGCGCGGCCGTGGGCGCAGGAGACCGCCAGGCCCTCCAGATCCCGGATGTCGGGGTGCACGGACTGGGCCGGCGGGGCGAGTCCGGCCGCGCGGGCGGCCACCACGACACGGGCACGGGACCAGTCCAGCCCGGAGTCCTGCTGCACGCCCAGGTCCGCGCGCAGATCCGACTCGCCGATCGAGACACCGCGCAGAGAAGGGTGCGCGGAGGCGATGGCGTAGGCGCGCTCGACGGCCAGGGCCGTCTCCAGGAGGGCGTACAGCGGGGGGCCCGGTCCGTCCGCCGGCGACGGGCTCCGGGCAGCCTTCGCGTGTGCCGCGACGCGGACGACCTGCTCGGCGGACGTCACCTTCGGCAGCCGCAGCCCGGCCAGGCCCGGCCGGGGCGCCACCGCCGCCAGGTCCGCGGCGGCCAGCGGCCCGTCGACGGCGTTGACGCGCACGTGGACCGGGACCGGCGGCGGCTCGCCCAGCAGCTCGGCGGTGGCGGCGCGGGCGTACTCCTTGCGGTCCGGGGCGACCGCGTCCTCCAGGTCGACGACCACCACATCCGCACCGGAGGCGAGGGCCTTGGCGACGACGCGGGGGCGGTCGCCGGGGACGTACAGCCAGGTCAGCGGGAACGGGACGATGGCCGTCACAGGGCGCCCTCCGCGCGCAGCGCGGCCAGTTCCTCCGGGGTGAGGCCCAGCTCGGTCAGCACCGCGTCCGTGTCCGCTCCGTGCGGACGGCCCGCCCAGCGGACGGCGCCCGGGGTGGCGGAGAGCCGGAAGAGGACGTTCTGCATGCGCAGCCGGCCGAGCTCCGGGTCGTACAGCGTGGTGAAGGTGCCCAGGGCCTGGTACTGCGGGTCGGCCATCACGTCCCGCACGTCCTGGATCGGCGCGATCGCCGCCTGGGCCTTCTCGAAGGCGGCCAGGACCTCGGTGCGGGTGTGCCGGGCGATCCAGCCGCCGACCGCCTCGTCGAGCACGTCGGAGTGCGCGGCCCGCTCCGCGCCGGTCGCGAACCACGGCTCCTCGATCAGCTCCGGGCGGCCCACCAGGCGCATCACGCGTTCCGCGACCGACTGGGCGGAAGTGGAGACGGCCACCCAGGTGCCGTCCGAGGTGCGGTAGGTGTTGCGCGGGGCGTTGTTCCGGGTGCGGTTGCCGGTGCGGGGCTGGACGTAGCCGAGCTGGTCGTACCACAGGGGCTGCGGGCCGAGGACGGTCAGGATCGGCTCGATGATCGCCATGTCGACGATCTGCCCCTCGCCGGTGCGCTCCCGTGCCGCGAGCGCGGTCATCACCGCGTACGCCGTCGCCAGTCCCGCGATCGAGTCGGCGAGTCCGAACGGCGGGAGCGTCGGCGGCCCGTCCGGCTCGCCGGTGATCGCGGCGAACCCGCTCAGCGCCTCGGCGAGGGTGCCGAAGCCGGGGCGGGGCGCGTACGGGCCGAACTGTCCGAACCCGGTGACCCGGGCCAGGACCAGACGCGGATTGACCGCCGACAGCTCGGGCCAGCCCAGCTCCCACCTCTCCAGAGTGCCGGGACGGAAGTTCTCCACGATCACGTCGGCGCCGGCGGCCAGTCGCAGCAGGGTGCGGCGGCCACCGGGCCTGGACAGGTCCAGTGTGATCGTGCGCTTGTTCCGGCCGAGCAGCTTCCACCACAGGCCGACGCCGTTCTTCGACGGGCCGTGGCCGCGGGACGGGTCGGGCTTCACCGGATGCTCGACCTTGATCACCTCGGCGCCGAAGTCGCCGAGCATGGTGGCGGCGATCGGCCCGGCGAAGAGGGTGGCGAGATCGAGCACGCGGAGACCGGCGAGCGGGGCGGTGGCCTCCGCCTCGGGCGTGTGCGGCGTGTGCGGCGTCATGGGCGGGACGCCTCCCGGTGGGTGAGCTGGGCCAGGGTGTCGAAACCGATGCCGTTGAAGTCGCCGACGGACGTGGCCAGCCGGTTCTTCAGCGGGGTCGTCCAGCGGTCGGGCAGGGCGGCCGGGGAACCGGCGAGCAGGGCGGCGACGGAGCCGGCCGTGGCGCCGTTGGAGTCGGTGTCCCAACCGCCGGAGACCGCACGGCAGATGGAGCCGGTGAAGTCGCCGTCGGCATGGGTGAGGGCGGCGGCGATCAGGGCGGTGTTGGGGACGGCGTGGACCCAGTGGCAGGTGGCGGAGTAGGTGGCGTGGAGTTCGTCCACCACGGTGTCGAAGTCCTCGTGGGTCCTCGCGAGCCGGATGGCGTGGCGGACCGCACGGGCGAGCCGGGAGCCGGGCGGTACGACGGTCAGGCCGGTGGCCAGGCAGGCGTGGACGTCGTGCGTTCCGGTCGCCGCGGCGGCGATGACGGCGGCGGCGAACATCGCGGCGTAGACGCCGTTCGCGGTGTGGGTGAGGGTGGCGTCGCGGTGCGCCTGCTCGGCCGCGGCGGCCGGGTCGCCGGGGTTGGTCCAGCCGTGCAGGTCGGCGCGGATCAGGGCGCCGATCCACTCGCGGAAGGGGTTGCGGTGGCGGGCGGTGTGCGGGGGGTCGATGCCGAGGAGGAGGTTGCGGTAGGCGACGCGTTCGGCGGTGAAGGTGCGGCCGGCGGGGAGTTCGCCGAGCCAGAGGCGGGCCACGTCGGTGGTGGTGAAGTCCCTGCCGTGGCGCTGCAGGAGGAGGAGGTTGAGGACGGGGTAGTCGAGGTCGTCGTCCTCGGGCATGCCGTCGATGTTCTCGGCGAGGGAGGTGGCCGCGGAGCGGCGGTTCCAGGGGTACGCGGCGAGGAGGTCGCCGGGGACGGCTCGTGCGGTGAACCAGGTGTTCAGGGGCCAGTTGCCGGTGGACCGGGCGAGCCGGCGAATGCCCTCCAGGGGGAGCTTTTCCACGGGTTTGCCCAGCAGGCAGCCTGC
>NZ_POTZ01000025.1 GCF_003236365.1 Streptomyces sp. NTH33 | reverse complement strand
GGTACGGGAAACCGCCCAGGCAGCGCACGAAGAAGGCCTCGACCGCCGCTCCGGTCAAAGCCGGGAAGCCGACGAGCCCGTCCGTGCCCGGGACCGGGAAATCGTTCAGGACGAGTCGGAAGAAGAAGGCCCGGGACGCCAGCTACAAGGAGTTTCCCGGCTCCCGCCCCGCCCCCGTCGCGGACCGGGGTGCCGATCGTCTGAGCGGGCTTCCCAAGATCGCGCCCGCTTACATGCGGCTGACCCCCGAGGAGGCACAGCGGGAGCGGCAGAAGCGACTGGCCGGGGGGAACAGGGCGGAGGAACGGAGACTGGCGAAACTGGCGAGGAAGGTACAGACCGCCAGGAAATCCGGGCCGACCGCTGGGTGAAGGCGAGCGGAACGGGAGCGCAGGGCGCCGGGCCCGGTTCCGCCCGACAGCAGGCGAGCGGGTGAACCACCGTTCGGAACCAGGTGGCGGTGCGTGACGGAGGCACGGCCCTCCGCAGGTTCGATGCCGCACACGGGCACAGTACTGGTGGCCGGTGCCACGGCGTTCGCCACCGCGGTCGCCGGAAGCTGGGTGCAGCGTATCGCAGCAGGCCGTCGGCTCCGGGCCGGCGCGTACACCACCGGATGGGCCCGCCACCGGCGCAGTTCGGTGGCGGGCCCAGGTGCACGTGCTCACCCGTGATCAGTGGACGGACACGTACCCGTCACCGGGGGGGCGGGGATTTTGTTCAGCAGCGGTCCGCGCTGACCTTCATGTAGCCCAAGCCGACTGGGCCGCCGTTCTGGTAGTCGGTGTCGATCGGGGTGTCGCTGGCGCAGACGACCCACTGACGGGAGTACAACCCGATCCGTACGGTCAAGAGTGTGGCGCCGTCACTGGGCGTGATGTCGCGCATGGTGCCGAACACTCGGATGCGGCCGTCGTCCCAAGTGCACTTGTACATGCTGCCACTGAGCCCGGTCACGGTCCCGTAACCGATCCGGCCGCACTCAGCCGCGTCGGTCTGCGCTGCCGCGGTGGTACTCGCGGCAGCAAGGGTGGCGACGGAGAGACATACCGACGCGACCAGTGCAGACATGCGAAAACGTCTCATTTTTTCCTCCGTTGGTGTGGACAGAAAGCGAGCGGCTGTCGCTCGACTGCCGACAGGCTGGGCGAGAGTTCTGCGATGGGGGAGGGGGACGGGCCGGGCTCCCGTGTCGTGCGGAGGGGAGCCCAGCCGACCGGTCCGGCCGAACAGATGCGTCCTGCGAAAGCTCCTACTCGGCAACTTTGAGTTCGAGTTCGCAGTCCAGCGTCTGGACGTACGCCCGACCACCCTGCTCATATTCGAAGCGGCACTTGCGCACCGTCTCCTTCGGTGGTGCGGTGATTTTCACTTTGGCCATGTAGAAGATGTCGCTGCTTTCCCCGGCCGGAACCTTGACGGGCTTTTCCGCGTAGTTCTTCAGCTTCGCGAATTCAGGCGTGTACGACTCGCCTTCCTTGGCCAGAAGCGGAAGGCCTTCGGTGTCGTTCAGGTCGTACGCGCCGTACTCCAGGACCTTGATGCCGGAAGGGACGTGCACGACAGCGACCTTCGTTATCTCGATGGGCTTCGAGGAGGTGTTGTGCGGCACCGGGAGGGCGAAGTACCAGATCTCCCCCACACGGGTGTGCTCGTGGCCGACGGTGCCACTCGACTGGGCGCCGTCGGTCGCGAGGGCGCTTCCTGGTGCTGCCTGTCCGGCCCCCTGTGCCGGCGAGCATCCGGCCAGCATGAAGACGGCGAGGAAGGCAAGCGCCCTAGTACGAGTAGAAGACGCCGGGCTTGCCGTCGACCTTGTCATTCTTTCCCCAGATGTCGTGCCGCGCCTTCTTGTTTCCAGCGGTTATGCGCTGCCTGTGGTCCCGGTCGTACTGGGTGGACCCTCCCAGTTTGATGCCGTACGCGCTGACCGCCCCGGACCATTTGATGCTGCGGTTCTTGGAGATCTGGAAGTGGGCTCCCTGCGGTACCCAGGCGCGGTGCTTCTTGGGCGAGTTTCCGTAATTGACGCTGCCGTCCCTGTTGCTCACGTCCTTGCCGTATTTGCCGACGGCCCCACCCGAAGGAACCTTGTACTTGCTGCCCATGATCTTGTAACGGTAGAACGTGTCACGCCCGTAGTTGCAGGTCCACTTCTCCCTGATCTTCTTGTACTCGATCGGGACCCTCCACTGCTTGGCGAAGAACGGACCCTTGTTCGCGTAGCCGGTGGTGACGGACATGGCCGAGCCGAGCGTCACGGAGCCTTCGATCGTCCACCTGGTTCCGGTCTTGACCGCGACCTCCACACTCGAGGACAACTTGGAGTCGTAGTCCACGGTCGTCTTCGCGTCCCAGTACGCGTGGCCCTCGGCGACGGTCGTGTACTTGATCTGCTTGTCGATGACCTTCTCGCTGGTCTTGTCGCAACCACCGTCCATGGGCCTGACGACCAGGGACTTGGTGTCAACGCCGTCGACGACGTAGGGATCCCCCTGGAATTCCCGTACGGTGTCGCTCTGGTATTCGGGCAGCGGCCTGTCTCCGAGCGTGTCGACCGAGACCTGCTCGTCCCTCGAGGCCCAGCTCAGGTTTGTCTGTGCGACGGTCGGCTGAGCCTGTTCCTTGCGCAGGTCATCAATGATGGGACGCATCTTGGATGGCTCACTGTCGTCTTCCGCGGCGGCTGCCACGAGCGCGCGGGCCGTCGCCGGAGCTGTCGCCGGAGCGGCGGTCATCATGTGGGTGCCGCGCATCATGTGACCCGAGGACGTCTCGCCGTTGACACTGGCCATGGCGTTGATGATGCCCCCGTTGTTGGCGGCGGCCCTCTTCACGCTTTCGGGCAGCGCTGTCGGCAGGGGCACCGTCCAGGTGCCGTCCGGTGCCGTCACGGTGGTGCCCAGCGTGACCAGCTGCACCTCGTCGGTGCTGTCACTCGTGACGTCGACGGCCTCGACCCTGACCGGCAGCCCTGCGGCAGGTCTCCCGTCGCCCAGAACGAACTTACCGGAGAACTGGGTGGGATCCTGGGGTGCCGGGTCGGGAAGCCAGTCGATCACCGCTTGAGGCGGAGTCTCCGTCTCCGGAGGCACAGGTCCGAAAGAAGGCTTGACGTCAGGGGAGGGGCTCGCCAGGCAGGAGGCGATGTCGGCGTGCACATCACCGTATATGCCGGCGCCCACGTCGGGATTGGCGACGTCCATGGGCGCCGTCCCGGTGTAGCTCCAGGCGATCCCGGTGTAGTCGGGGGAGTCTCCCACCGTGTAGATGGTGCCCGGACCGGGGCTCCACCCGCGCGTCTCGTTCGAGATGCCAGTGATGACAGTGGTGGATCCGTTGGGGAAAGGTAATCCCCAAACACCGTCGGAGTAGCGCCACGCCTTCACCTCGCCGTGCTTGCCGGGCACACCGCGCTTCAGCGTGTAGACGACCGGACCCGCGGACCATACGTCAGTAGCCTGTGCGATCGCGACGACGGCCGGATCGGTGCTGGGAACAGTCCTGATCTTCGTGATGGCCCCGGACCCGGACGACGGGTTGGCGACGGAGTAGACCTCCAGCGCACCATCCTGATGCAGAGCGAAGATCCGGTTGTCACCGGTGGACCACATGCGCTCGTACACATTCCAGTTGCCCCCGTAATTCCGGACAGGGGTCAGCATGCTTCCACCGGTGGCGGAGTTGTCCTTGTACGTTTTCAGCGCACCTTCAGGCGTTTTCACGTAGATGATGCCGTGACCGCCGGTGAAGAACTCGCTGTACCTCTCAAGAGGGGCCGTTTCCCCCGTGTCGAGGAGCGCGCCGGTGGCGTTGCCGGTCAGGGGGTCCCAGTCCAGGTACTTCCGCAGCACGCCATCTGACTCGCTGCTGACGTCATGGACATAAGTCGGGATGCCGCTCCTGCACGCTTCGGCGGCCTGCGCCGTGGACGCCGAGAGGGCGGTCGGCACGGCGATGCTGCCGGCGAGGAGCGCCGTCATGCACACCGTGTGCACGGTGACGCGGCGGGAGGAGGACGGGGGCTTTGTTCGGTACCGACGATTCACTATCGTGGTCCTTCGGGTAAGTCGGTGCGGGCGCTGCCTCCGACGCACACTGATGGCCTGGAAACCGAGTGCGTCAGGTGGCGCCCGCGCCCCCGGATCGGTTCCGGAGGCAGCAGGACAGTAACCCTGTGTTTGCCCCCCTGCTAGATCATGCCGACCGCGCGGCCGAGAACACTCGACATGAGCAAAGCGGGCATACGACTCTATTGATCTTGCGGCCGAGAGAAATGTGGGACTTACCCGCACCAATGGAAGCGCGCACCACAAGCGGAATGACTGATACCCGTCTCATCGGAACCTCATGTTCCGCTCAAAGTGCTGCAGGGCGAAGGCGTAAGCACCCTCATCTCGGCCGGCACTGGGTAGGTGCCGTGCAGGAGGTGCTCGGCCCGCACGTGGAACTTCCACTCGACCGTGAGGCCGGTGTTGACCACCGAGTGGGGGGAGCCCGTCGTCGAGTTCATCGACGACCACCTGCGTGAGGTCCTCGGCCTCGACGGCCGACGGCTGAGTGCCCGCGGCCGCCGACAGGGACGCGGAGGCCATCGGCAGCTGACCGGTGCTCCCCAATGAGGCTTGGCAAGCCGAACTCGGCAGTCAGGCGGGTGAATCAGTCGTCCGTACGCTCTTGAGGAACAGCCCGTCCAGCACCTCCCACTCGGTGGCCCGGTCCACCACCTCCACCGTTCGGCCGTCCAGCGTCGGCGTGGCGCGCGGGTCCTCCGCGGGCAGCAGCAGCCACAGGCCGTGCGGGTGTCGGCGGGGCGGCGGGCCGACTGCTCCGGAAGAAGTCGCCGTGGCGGTCCTGCGCCTCGGCGAGCCGGTCGCCGGGACCGGAGAGCCACGGGTCCGGGATGAGCCCGTTGTCCTCGCTGAACCGTACGAACACGCAGGCCAGCACCCACGCGGCGGCGATCTGGACGACCCGCTCGTCCCGCCAGGTCTCGTACATGGCCGCCGTACGCTCCGCCGCGACCGCCTTGCCGTACTCGGCGTGCAGGGCGTCGCGGAACCGCGGCTCGCTCTCGGTGCGCTCGCGCAGATCGTCCTCCAGGAGCCGGGCCTGCGCCTGGAGGTCCTTGAGCAGCCGCGTGCGATCCAGCGAGGCCCCCGCACCCTGCGTCCCCTCAGCCGTCACCGTCACCGCCCTCGCTCCACACCTCAGCAAGCCGTCCGTCACCTCAGTGTCCTTGCCTTGCCGGGGGTCGCTTCGCATCGGATGGTCAGTGGAACCAGACCAGGACGGGAACTCTGATCTGCCATTCCTCGAGGTCACGGCGTACTCGATGCGGACGGGCGCGTCCGCGCTCGACGTCCCGGCCATCGGCCCATGCGGAGCGCGCGTTCACCATCACCGCCCGCTCGGTCGTGGCCGGCCTCCCGGGCGGCGTCGGGCGCGGCTCCGCCGCCCTCGGCAACGTGCACGAGGTCCTCAACGCCACCTCGCTCGGACACCCGGACAAGGGCGCCATCTACCGGCCGGCCGGCACGCCGGCCGACGCCGACACCAACCGGCAGTTCCGAGAGGAGCAGAGGGCCGCCTCTGCAGTGACGCTCGGACCGAGCGTTCATCGTTGACGGGACCGCAGCACCTGACGAGGTCCGGGAGGGTCTTGCGGACCGCACGGTCGCCGTGGAGCTGCAGTGCCTCACCGACCGTCGCCGCGAGGCGGACTTGACGACCGGGAGGCCCCGGGCGCCGTCGAGGGGCCGGCAGCGGTCGAGGAGTTGGCGGTGACGCGCAAGGTGTAGCCCTGGCCCCGCCGTACGGTCACCCCCGGTCGAACGCGCTGCGTTCGGCGGGCTCCAGGTCGGCCGAGCGGAGGAAGTCGGTGACCTTGCCCGGCATGTCGAGGACGACGGGCAGCTCCGGGGCCGGGACGCCCGGGTCGGCGGTCGTGTACTCGGGCAGGAGGCCGGCGACGACAGTGCGGGTGGCGCCGTGGCTGACCTCGTGGTCGTGGGCGAGCGATCAAGGTTCTGAACCGGACCGTGGTGCCCCGCCCGCTCGGTGACCGGCCCGCACCCGGCCCTGACACGCCAGGGCATGCAGCTCCCGCCGCTACCTTCGAAAACGCCGCATCAAGCCGAGGCACCAGCGGGCCAACCGCCCACGCAGAGGCAGCGCGGGTGGCAGGCCCGCCGGCTGGACCGTGAACGCTACCGGCGTCGTGACGAGGTCTAGCGGACCATCAGCCGGCCCACGGGCTCTCGCGCGATCGCGAACCCGATGCGAAGAACGAGCCTACGTATTCCACAGCACGTTCATCGCAGCAGTGGGCCGGGCCGAGGGACGCAGGAACGGAGGAGGCTCACGGCCGGGAGTGGCTGCGGGCCTCGGTGTCATGGTCAGTGGATGTCGCACAAAAGCGGTCTTCCCTCTACGAACTCCGTCGTGAGCGCTGCCCACCACGCACATGAAAGGGGCTCCCGCAGTCATGGGAACTGGCTGCGGGAGCCCTTTGCTGCGAGTAGTGCCAGGGACCTTGGCTGGTCCCTGCGCCCCGTCAGTCGTCGTACCACCACTTGCTGCCGTCAGGACCAGTCCTGTTACCGTTGGTGGCGCATTGTGTGTAGCCGTCAACGTTCACACACACGCGCATCCACTTGTACTTGTGGTAGGCGAAATATGTCCGGTCCCGGTAGTACGGCCCGCATTGGGTCCAGGACTTTCCCTGGGTAACAGAGATGTCGACCCACACCTTGTCCCCGGACCGGTAGCCGGAAGCGATGTTGCCCTGGCTGTAGTCGAAGGTCGGCTCTGTGCGCAGTTGGAAGACACGGCCACGGAAGGACGTAAGGCCGTTGTTGTAGGCGGGAGTACCCGCGCCCTTGTGGGTGATGAGCGGATCTACCGTTGTGGTGGTGTACCCACAAGACTCCGCGGCAGAGGCTGACCCCCCGGTGCCCACGACCACTGCGCTGGAAAGTAGGAGAAGTGTTGCTGTCCCGATGGCGGTCCGTTTCATCCATGCACTCCTTTACGCACTGACCTGGCCATGTACTTCCTCCTCCGGTTGGGCAGCGAATACCTCGCCGAAGATATGGCGTGGCTTTTCCACGAAGTGGCGGGCCGGGTTCCCGCCCCCTGTCAGCCCGCAGCCCGCTTGCTTGTCGAGGGCATGCCTAATAGTTGTGGGTGAAGGGCGGGCGGTCATTGACGAGGAGTGCCAGGTGCTTGACGATGCGTGCCACGTGGGACCCGGTCGGCTTGGTGCTGCTGGCGGTAGTCCTGGGGACCGAGGCCGTAGACGGCGCGGAAGGCACGGGAGAAGTGCGCGGGGTTCGCGAAGCCCCAGCGCGCTGCGAGGGCGTGGATCGACTGGTTGCTCAGGAGGGGGTCGGCCAGGTCGCGGCGGCAGCGCTCCAGCCGGCGGGCGCGGATCCAGCCGGCGACGGTGGTGTCCTGGTCCCGGAAGAGCCGGTGCAGGGAACGCAGGGAGATGTGGTGGGCCGCGGCGACTGCGCCCGGGGACAGGTCCGGGTCGCCCAGGTGCTGCTGGATGAAGGCGTGGATCTGCATCAGCAGGGCCCGGTGGTGGGTCTCGGGCGGCATTGACGCGGCGGCGTCCAGGTGGTGGGCGAGGAATGCGGTCAGCAGGTCGAGGGTGCAGGTGGCCAGGCGGGCGCCGTCCGCCGCGGTGTAGGCGGCGGCGCCCGCGGTCAGCTGGGTGAGGTAGCCGGACAGTACGGCGCCCACCCCCTCGCGCCCGGGCAACCGCACGGCGATGAGCCGGTCGAGCCCGTCCGCCGGCAGCGGCAGCAGCGCCCGGGGGAATTGCACCATCACCCCCTTCACCGTGTCCGCGCCGGCGGCCGTCCAGCCGTGCCAGGGACGCGAGGTGTCGTAGAGCATCACCTCCCCGGGGCCGCTGGTGGTGTCCCGGCCGGCCTGGAGTATCCGGTGGCCCCCGCGCAGGCCCAGCATCAGCTGGTAGGAATCGGGATCGGACTGCCGGATCAGCCGCGCCGACCGGCGGGTCTCCAGCGACGGGTAGGTCAGCGCCGACACCTGCACCGCGCCCAGGTCCAGCACGCGCGCGCTCGCCCGGAAGTCCGCCTCGTGGTCGCTGCGGATCGCGTTGGGTATCAACGCCCTGGCCGTCATGTCGTGCCAGGAGCCGAACCGCTCGGCCACCGGCAGATTCTCCGTCCGGAACTCCGTCACCAGCACCGTGCATCCCCCTCTTGGAGACGGGCCGCGCCCTTCGTGGGCATGCCGCCCGCCCGCCGGCTTCCTGTCAGTACACCACCAAAACTTGGCCCCAGCGGCAAGATCACCTTTCTGTCCCCCCAGCACAGGCGGGCATCGCGGGCTGCGCTGGTCGACCGGGTCGCGGTCGGACGG
Organism: Streptomyces sp. NTH33; assembly: GCF_003236365.1. Classification (GTDB taxonomy): domain Bacteria; phylum Actinomycetota; class Actinomycetes; order Streptomycetales; family Streptomycetaceae; genus Streptomyces. The sequence continues at coordinate 22,175 of NZ_POTZ01000025.1, read as the reverse complement.
TGATCCGGGCGCCGGTCACCACCCGGTCTGCCGGTCAAGGCCTGGCCCTGCTCCGGGAGCACGAAGCGGCCCCCGGTACTCGTCCGACGCCGAGATGAAAACCTTCCGCAGCCTGACGATCGACCGCGGGAGGTTTTCATCTCGGCGTCCGCTTTGGTCTGGGGCCGCCGCAGACGTTTGCCGTGCTTGCCGGCTCAGTCCTCGTACAGGGCGATGATGCGGCCGACGACCCCGCCCTTGCGGAGGCGCTCCAGCCCCTCGGGGATCCGGTCCGGCGTGATGCGGTTCAGCGGCGGGTTGAGGTCGCCCGACCGCATGAGGTCGTAGAGCTCCTCGAGGTCCTGCTTCGTGCCCGACTTGGAGCCGAGGACCCGCAGCTGCTTCAGGATGATCGCGCCGGTGCTGATCGTGGACTCGAGGCGGCCCATGCCGACCTGCACCAGCGTGCCGAATTCGCCGAGCGTCTCGAGTGCCTCGGCGGTGGTGGTGCCGAAGCCCGCATAGTCCACGATGAGCTGGAGGTCCTTGTCCGCGAACTCGGTGATCGACTCGGCGACGCCCGCCAGGCCGATCTCGGCGGCGAGCTCCCGGGTGGCCGGGTTCACGTCGGCCGCGTACACCTCGGCGCCCTTGAGGACGGCGACGCGGGCGCCGATGTAGCCGAGGCCGCCGAGGCCGATCACACCGACACGCATGCCTTCCTTCGCTCCGCCGCGCGTGACCATGGCGTGGTACGAGGTGAGGCCCGCGTCGGTCGCCATCGCGCCCAGCTCGAACGACACCTCGTCCGGCAGCCGCACCAGATTCGCGTCGGTCGCGCGTATCTTGGGGCCGTAGCCGCCGTCCCAGGCGCCGTAGCCGATGGCGTCGCCGTCCGGCATCATCGGCGAGAGGCCGACGCGGTCGCCGACCTTCCAGTGGTCCATGCCCTCGCCGACCTCGCTGATCACGCCGGCGTTCTCGTGCCCGAGCGTCATCGGGATCCGCGGGAACATCGACATCCAGCCCGCGTCGTCCAGCGCGCTGACATCGGAGTGGCAGAGACCAGCGGCCTTGACGTCGACGACGACCTCGCCCGGTCCCGCGTGCGGCGCTGCCACCTCCTCCAGGGTGAGCGGCTGGTTGGTTCCGTGGAAGCGCCAGGATTTCATGGTGTCGCGTGTCCTTGCATACGTGCGTCGGGGGACGACGCCGGATGACGCCGTCCGTCCGGGCTGGGCGCCCGGCCCCTTTTCACTCACTATGCACTGTTGATGTAGGACACGTGCAACTGGCTCCCCTCTGGGGTTCCTCGTCCGGAAAAGCCTCCCGGCTCCTCTTGACACTCGTGCGGTCCAGTCGGCACGGACTCCCCGACCAACAGGCCGGTGAGACTTCTCCGTTCTCTCCCGATGGGCGCCTTCAACGCGCTACGGTCCGGGCAGGCGGAGGGCGAGGGGACGGTACAGCCCCTCGGGTGCGGGACACGACGACGGGGGCAGCAGTGGCGAAGGACACGACAGCCGGGGCGGACAACCGTGGTCTCTTCGACGACTTCGGAGCCTTCCGGACCCCGACCACCGAGGACTTCATCGCCGTATTGAAGCGTGGTCTGGTCGTGCCTGACGCCAACGTCCTGCTGAACCTCTACCGGTACACCGAGCAGGCGCGCGGCGACCTGCTGCGCGCACTCAGCGCCGTGGAGGACCGGTTGTGGGTGCCTCACCAGGTCCTCGTGGAGTTCTGGCGGAACCGTGAGAGCACCCTCAGCGACGCACGGTCGTCCGGTGCCCAGGCCGCCGAGGACATGGCTGGTCACGCGGCCCAGGCGGAGCGGACCCTGCGCACCTGGGCCAATCGCGTGGCCCTGCCGGAGGAGGAGACCGACCGACTGCGCAGCCAGCTGAACGAGGTCTTCGACGACGTGCAGGAGACGATCGTCAAGGTCGGCGAGGGTGAGTGGCAGAACATCACCCATGACACGAGCACCGATCCGGTCATCACAAGACTGGAGCCCGCTCTCGACGGCCGGGTCGGTGCTCCGCTGAGTCAGGAGGAGCACGACAAGGCGATCACGGAGGGTATGCGTCGCGTCGAGAAACGGCTGCCCCCGGGCTACATGGACAAGACGAAGGAGGGTGTGGGAGCCGCCGCCGACTACCTCGTGTGGGAGCAGATCCTCCGGGAGGCCGGCCGCCGCCAGTGCGACGTGCTGTTCGTGACGGCGGACGGCAAGGAGGACTGGTGGCGCAAGGAGCAGGGCTTCAACCGCGGCCCCCGGCCGGAACTGACCGAGGAACTCGGGGCCCGAGGCGGCGGGCGGCTCTTCATGCTCACCCCTAAGCGGTTCCTGGAGGTCGCCGCGCCGATCCTGGAGTTCAGCCTCCAGAAAGGGTCCGTCGAGGACATCGAACGCGTCGAGCGGATCGGGACCGACGACGGGACCTACGGCGGTTGGACGGCCGCCGCGCTCCAGGAGCTCTTCGACCGGCTGACTTACGAGGGCTGGGAAGACCGAGTCGACGTGATCAAGTACGCCGCTGAAATGGATGGCGTCGCCAGCGCTCTGAGTGTCTACGAGATCTGCGACTACCCCGACGGCCGCTCCCTCAGGGGCTTCACCAAACCGGTCACGCGCATCACCGGCCTGCTGCGCAGTCTGGGCAAGGTTCCGGACTCGGCCGTCCAGGTCCTGAAGGCGGAATACGACGCGGGCCCCGGACCCGCGTCAGGCTTCTCCGTTCACCCACTTCTCGTCCCGCTCATCAACGAGTTGGGAGACGAGGACGAAGCATGATCACCAACCGGCCTCGCACGTTGCACCGGACACCGCACCAAGCGTCCGTCGGTGACACCTCTCACTGAGAGCAGCGACAGTGCCGGTGGGGCAACGGGGGCGAACAGATGCATACGGGTGCGTACCCAAGCGGGCGGCGATGCCGCTTTGTTACCCTCCGCACCATGCATCATGCGGTGCGGGAGATGCGCTCTCCGATTCTGTCGATCCATCCGTACGTGCCCGCCCTTGAGCAGGACGGCGATGTGGTCTGTTCCATGGCTTCGCGCGGCGACTGCAACCACAAGCTCGTCGCGGAAGTGCGCCCCGAGTACAGCGACGGCACCAGTCCTCGATGGCGGGTGTGCGGCGAGTGGCTGACCAGCCACCCGTCGGCCGTCGCCCACATCAAGGCCAAGGGCTTCCAGGAGCCCATCATCACCTGACGGTGGAGCGCCGGAGGCCCTGCTCGAAGCGGAGCTGGACGGTCCGAGAACCACCGGTCCCTCGTCCCAAGGATCTCGCCGTCCACACACAGGGCGGCGAGAGGCCAAAGGCGACAACTACGCCGGCCGATGCACCGCCTGGCCGGGGTCCGGTCTCGTGATGAGGCCCTCCTCGGCCAGCTCGCGCAGGTTGCGGCGGGCCTCCTTGCCGGCGGCTTGGTCGCTCGTGGGCTCGTATCCGGCGACGCGCAGGGCCAGTACGGCGCGTTCCGTGTCCCAGGTGCCGCCCAGCGCCCGGATCACCGCGGCGAGCGCCTGCTTGTGCGTCAGTGGCTCCTCGGCCATGTCACCCTCCCCTTCGAAAACGGCCACAGCATGACACACGCACGGTGGCGGGGGACCTGCAAAGCCCGAGGCTCTCAGCACGGGAGTGTGTTCCTTGCCCTTCCCGCTCGGCGACACGGTGCCACCGTGTGCACCCGCGTGACAGACATGCCGTTGTGGTGCCACTCCACCGGCACACGCGCAGGGCGCTGCCTATATCCCCCGCTCGTGCTCACGAACGTAGGTGAATCCGCGGGGCAGTTCATGGGGCCCGGCCAGACCGGCTCTCTTGTGGTCCTCACAGTAGGCGGCTCTCGCCTCCGCGCTCGCCTCCTTGCCGAGGTGACCGATGCGCATCAGGTGCCCCGCCACCCGATGGGCGCTCGTGCCGTACCCGGCGCCCGCGTCGTCGTTCCGGAGGTCCTCGCGGTCCGCGACTCGGAGTGTGGGGGCGTAGCAGAGCAGCGGAACCGGCGTCTCCCCGGGTCGTGCGGGGTAGTGCAGCACGGCCGCCCGGTTGATGCTGCCCTGCTCCCAGGTGAGGATCCCGCGCGACAGGAGCCGCTCGATCGCCCCGTGGATCTTCTTCCTCGCCGGCCGTTCCGACTGCGCGCGCTCGATGGTGTTCCGGACCAGCGCCTCCTTCGGGAGCAGCGCCCGGCCCTTCTCGTCGAGGTATCCCAGCTCACGCAGCGCGATCAGCACGAGTTCCTCCACCCGGTCCACGCGGGCGTCGAACGCCGCGAGCTCACGGGTCATGATCCTCGGGTCGTAGGCGTAGCGGACCACGGTGCCGCCGAAGACGACGGGTTCGTCCAGCGGGGTGTAGGCCAGGCGGAGATTCCTCCAGGTGTCCCACCGCACCGACACGCGGGTCCCGGGAAGGACGAAAGGCTGCCACGTCAGCCCCGTCAGGAACGGCTCGTCACCGTCCCCCGGAGCCTGATGCCCTTCTGCTCGTCCAGCACCCCGATGCGGCGACGCCCCCGCAGGAACGTGAGGTCCAGGGGCTCCTGAGGGGCGGCTCGGGCGGCCATCTCGGCCGGCACGGGACAGGTGCCGTGCAGGAGGTGCTCGGCCCGCACGTAAAACTTCCACTCGACCGTGAGGCCGGTGTTGACCACCGAGTGGGGGAGCCCGCCGTCGAGTTCCTCGACGACCACCTGTGTGAGGTCCTCCGTCCGGACGTCCGGCGGCTGACCGGTGCTCCCCTGCGACCGCCGGTCGCGCTCCTGGGCCGACGCCTCCACGCGCCCGTAGCAGCCGTTGCAGAACAGGGCGTCGCCCTGTACGGCGACAAGACGTGCCTTCTTTGCCTGGGTACACCGCGAGCAGGTGAAGGGCGCGACTGCCCCCAACCGGACGAGCTGCATGCCGTCACGGGGCGGGTAGACCTTCACGATCTCCTTGCCGAGGAGCCTTCCACCGACGTTCATAACAGCCAACTCCCGGACGCCCTTCCCCTCCCCAGCCCTTCCCCGGCCGCGGCGGGCCCGGGGCGGAGCGCGAGCGCGGGCCCCCGGGGGCCGTTTCACAGGGGAAAGAGAAGATCAGCGTAGGGATCTTCTCCTGGCCGAACAAGACGTTCCGTACGAACTGTCCTCCCGGGCCGGTGCCCCCACCGCGTCGTCTGCCACGTGCCCGGCGGGGCCTCTTCCACGCCGTGCCGCTGGGGGCCGATCTCCGGGCCGGCTTCCGTCTTGAGGCGGAATGATCCGCCTCACGCGAACCCCTGCCGGATCCTGGGCCCACGACTTAACCTGACGTAGGGATCCGGCCGTGATCACCGTGGGGTGGGGCGCGGCGGGACGAGGAGGGGAACAGTAGGCCGGAAAGGGCCCGCTCGTACCACGCCGGAAGGACGTGCCCGCGTCACCGGCCGTGTGCCGGGCCGTGCCATCGGCCGGGGGAGGGCCATGAACCGCTGGGTCGGTATCGTGTCGCTGCGGGAGACCGCGCCGCCGACGCCCGTGCACCGGATCGCGCTCGCCATCGAGGCGGCGCGGAAAAGGACGTCGTACCGGCTCGCCGGCCGGAAGGTGCCGTACGCGCGGATGCGGTCGGCGCTGCGCACGCTCGGCCAGGAACACGCGCGCCGCTACGAGTGGGACCGGTACACGTACTGCGTCGAACTGGCCGGTGACTTCTTCGACGGAGGCGAACCCCCCGCCGGCCTGCCCTCCTGGCTCACTGCCGAACTCCAGGACCTCCTGGACAGCAGCCACGGGCGGAGGACGGCCGGCCGGGGGAAGCAGTCCCCGCCGAAACGCGCGCCCCAACCCCGACGCGCCGACCGGCACAGGCCCCCGTCCTCCTCTCCGAGCCGGGGTCGGAAGTCGTCCGACCCGGGCGCGCGGCATGTCCCGCCCGGAGCCGCCCACCGTACGCCGCCGGAATCGGCCCCGCCGTACGTCCGTGCCGAGCGGCAGCTCGGCGTCCGCGACGTCACGTACCCGGCACTGAGCGAACCGCCCGCCGCGCTGGTGGGCACGTTCGGGGACGTGGTGCGTGCGGCCGTGCGGAAGACCGCGGGGGAGGTGGACGCCGGACCCGAGGCCACGGCCTGGCTCGGGCTCGCCGCCTCGCACCGCAGCCACCTGTACGAGAGCGGGCTGTCCGAGACGACCGTGACCTTCCACGTCCTGGGCCTGCTCGACCGGCTGGGGCACACAGTGCTCGGCGTGATCCTGCTCGACGCCTACGTGCGGAACCATCAGCCGGAAAAGGTGGGTGAGCAGTCGACCGAGCACAACCGGCGCCGAACGGTCGCCGCCCGTACGCTCGGCCAGTGGGCGGCCGGGCACGGGCTGGTCCGCATGGGAGCGGGCGAGGCGCAGCGGCCCGCGCCCTCGGTCGCACAGACCGTCGCCCGGCAGATCCTCGGCGCGCTCAGCCTCATCGGTGCGTACGAGACCGCCTGCCGGCTCGTCGACACCGTCTGCACCGGTCTCGACCGGCCCGTCGACGACATCGGCGGTGCGGACCCCTCGACCACGGCCCAGACCGTCTTCGCCAAGGAGGGGCTGACCTACGACTTCGAGGAGGAGGGCCCCGACCACAGCAAGACCTTCCTCGCCGACGCCCGCACTCGCACCGGCCTCACCGCATGGGGCACCGGCCCCAGCAAGAAGGCCGCCCGGGCGGCCGCCTCACGCGCCCTGCTGCGCGCCCACTCGCAGGCGGGGAGGAACGGCGACACGGGGACCACCGCTGCCGGGAGCACCCGGCCCGCCGTGCCGCCCCAGCCGTACCGCACGGCCCTTCCAGGGCACCGGGACGCCGTTGCCGACCTCGCGGCCATGTTCGAACTCGGGGAGGAGCGGTCCAAGGCGCTGCTCGCCCAGGCGCTCACCCATTCCTCGTACGTCTACGAGAACCAGGCCGCGGTCACCGCCGTCCGTCAACGGGACAACCAGCTGCTCGCCCATCACGGCTCCGTGATCCTCGATCACCTGGCCACGCACGCGAGGACCCACCTCGTCCTTGCTCACGGGCTGGTGCCGGACGAGGACGAGGCCCGCATCCACACGCTTGCGAACGAGGACACCACACGTCTCGGCACCGTCCTCGCCCTGGCCGACGGCATTCAGACGGGCCGAGGGGCCTACAAGCAGCGATCGGCCATGGTCGCCGACGCCGCCCAGGCCGTCGTCGCGGCCGCGTGGCGGGCCCACGGTCCGCGGCTGCTGCACCGCAGGCCCGTAGTCCTCGACGACTGGGTCACCGGGCTCCAGCACCAGCACGACCCGGTGACCGTACTGAACCACCTGGTGGGTACGTTCGGGATGACGCACGCTTTCGAGCACGAGCGCACTGGACCAGAACACCTGCAGGCCTACGCCTCGACTCTCGTCCTGTGCGACGCGCGAGGCCGCGTCCACCGGTGGACCGTGCCGCCCGAGGGGCCCTGCTCCAAGACCGACGCCGACAAGGCGACTGCTCAGGACGTGCTCGACATCCTCTCGGCCCCGGCCGACGACCTCGTCGACGCCCTCGGTCCGGCGGAACGTGACCTGCTGCGATACCTGCTCCGCGCGCAGCTCGACGGGCTGGGGCAGACGAACGAACGGCAGCGTGCCCGCATGGTCAGCGGCGGCATCCTCGGTACGGATCTGCTCGCCACCGGAGACCTCGACGCCTTCCGTGCCTGGACCGACCGTGTGCAGGCCCTGCTCGGTGCCGAGGGCACTGCCGTCCCCCGCGCACTGTCCGAGCTCTACCGGCACGTCCTGCGGGACACCCGCTTCGGACCGCGCTCCCTGCTGCGCCGCATGGCGGCGGACCAGGGAAGCGACCGGGCGAGCACCGTCCGCAGGAACGCTGCCAAAACCGTGGGGAACGCGGCCCGGAGAGGTCCCCGGGGTGTCACGGTGCGGGACATCGTGCAGAACTGGTGGCGCGACCAGGCAGCACGCACCGGCGTCACGGTCCACGACGACACGCGGCAGGAATTTTTCCTGCCGCATCCTGCCCAGCTCGCGGTACTGGACGAAACACTGACCTGGTGCGGAGAGGCCGTCGAGGCGGCGGGCAGTTCGGTCGATGTGGAGCTGACCGTGCAGGACGGCACCCTGCACGCCTGGATCGGCCTGCACGAGGTCGACGTCAGAGCGGCCTGCGACGACTTCGCCCGCCTGCTGTCGCGCACCTTGCCCTGCACCGACTGCATCGTCGACGACGACCATGTCCTCCTGCGTCTTCACAGCAGGCCCGACAGGGAGTCGTCGAGCCCACTGGCCGCAGCCGGGATCGACGCCTACCTGGCCGGCGACGAAACGGCTTCCCGGCCGCCGGTCGCCGTGCCCGGCGAGGAACCGGCGGTGGTCGACCAGGAGGGGGATCCCCTGAGATCTTCGTGACCGCGCCCCGCAGTCCTGTCCCACCGAGAGAACCAGGATTCCCGTGTCCCACCGCACCTCCCGCTCCGTCTCCGACCACGGTGACTGGGCGATCCCGTACGAGCCCGCGTACATAGCCGACCTCGACCCGGCGACGGCGAATCAGCACATCGGCATTCCCCGGCCGCCGTTGGAAGCCGCCGTCCACCGGATCGTCGAGATGGAAGGACCCATCCACCGCGAAGTGCTCTCGCGTCACCTGGGCGAACTGCTGTACCGGTCGGGCAGGAGCCAACGGTGGGAGGAGGGGACGGTGGAGCGGCTCGTGGAAGAGGGACGCCTTGCTGAAACGGACGGCTTCCTCGACATCCCCGGCCGGCCCTGCACCCACGCCCGCCGGCCGCTGCCGGGCCTGACCAAACGGCCGGTCGAACACGTCGCCCCGGCCGAGCGGCAACGCGCCCTGCTCGGTCTCGTCGAGGACCGGCCACGCCGTCTCAGCGCCGAGCAGGCCGTCGCGGAAGCCGCTCGGTTCTTCGGCTGGTCGCCGTCGACGGGCCGCGCCCCGGCCCGGCTGATGGCCGACCTGTACCGGCTGCGCGACACCGGGGCCGTCACGGGCTGGCCCGGCAAGCTGGAGCCGGTGGACGGGAGCTGAGCGAACATCGGGCCGAGGCCGCCGACTCCAGACCAGGGCAGGTACGGTTCCGTACCGGCCGCAGATCCTGCTGCTGTGTTCCCGCGTGAGAGCCTGCGCGGAAGGAGCCGCGCGATCGCCCCACGCATCCCGTTCTGCGGTGGCCTTTCCAGCGTCTGGTGCACAAGGTTCGGGGCTCGCGGCTGTCGGTGACGACGCCCCAGGGCATGCCGACTCCGGTAGTGCGGTCCAGGGGTAGGAAAACCCGTGTGACATTCCCGTGGCAACTTGACGGCGAATCAGGCGCGCTGCTCTTCTGGCCTCGTTGTCGAGACTGGGGGCGAAGGTGAGCCGGTCGGATCTGAGGGCGTTGTTCCGTTCCAACGATCGCGAGGTCATGGCAGTCGACTACTTCGCCGACCGCCTCGACGAGTGGCAGTCGGTGGCCCGGAGCTTGTCCCACCTTGTCCGCGCCACGCGGGCGCGCGGCTTCGACGTCCAGGACCTCGAGGCGCCCCGGCGGAACGTGCTCACGTTCTACGGCGTCGGAGGCATCGGAAAGTCGACCCTTTCGCGGTGTGTGGCGGAGCACCTGGGCCGGGGGCTGAGCCAGGAGGGGCACTGGCCGCGGCTCGACGAGGAGACCGGTCCTGTCGTACCGGTACGGATCGACCTGGCGCGGGACTCGGGGATGGACTTCGAGTCCCTGGTGCTCGCGATCCGGCTGGCCGCGGCGGAGATCGGGCGGCCGATGCCGACGTTCGACCTGGCCCTGCAGCGCTACTGGGAACACAACCACCCGGGTGAGACGCTCGACGAGTACGTGCTGCGCCGTACGCGGTTGAGCGGACTTCCCGGGGCACGGAGTCTGTCGGGCCAGGTGCAGTCGGCCTTGGCGGATGTGGCGCAGGCCGTGGCCCTTCCCGGCACGGTGGGCAACATCGTCGGCCAGGGCTTACGCACCGTGGTGCGCGCCTTGCGAGAGAGGCAGCACCGCGTCCGGGCGCTCGCGGAGTGCCGCCGGTTCGCCGATCTCCTCGAGGCCACGCCGGATCAGGACGCGCTCAGTTACTACCCGCATCTCCTCGCCTGGGACCTGGCCAACGTGCCGGCCCGGCACCGGGCCACCCTCGTGGTCCTGCTGGACACTTTCGAGGACGTCGGAGACCGGGTCCACCGTGACCTCGAACGTCTCGTCCAGCGTGTGGTGTGGCTGATGCCGGGCACCCTGTTCGTCATCACGGGCCGCAACCGCCTTCAGTGGGACGATCCGCGTCTCGAAGGTCAGTTGGACTGGGCGGGCGAGGAGTTCTGGCCGCAGTTGGTCGGTGGCGCTGTGCAGGAACCTCGCCAGCACACGGTCGGCTATCTGTCCGCCGGCGACTGCGAGACGTATCTCTCGCGGCGCCTGACGCGTGACGGACGGCCGATGATGGACGACGCGACTCGCCATCTGATCACGGCCAACTCCCATGGTCTGCCGCTCTATCTGGATCTCGCCGCGATGCGCTTTCTCGATCTGTACCGACGGCGGGGACGCGTGCCTGCCGCGAACGAGTTCAATCTCGACTTTCCCGCTCTGGTGGCCCGGACGTTCCGGGATCTGTCTCCGGAGACGCGCCGGGTCCTGCGCTCGGTCAGCCTCCTGGAGACGTTCTCCGTCCCGCTTGCCTCCGCCGCCGCGGGTCTCGACCACGACGCTCCGGCGCAGGACCTGGTCGACCGCCCGTTCGTCGACCAGGACGTCGATGCGCCGTGGCCGTACCGCCTGCACGCCCTGGTCCGGGATGCCGTTCGGGAGATGGACTCGACCAGTGACGACCGGTGGACGAACGCGGACTGGCAGCGGGCCGCGCGGCGGGTCTTCGACGCGCTCGGGCGGGAGGATCTGTCCCACCGTGGGCGTCTGGTGTCGGCGCTGCGCCAGGGGCTGGGACTTTCCCATCAGTTCGATCTGCCGCTCGGCTGGTTGGAAGACGCCGCCTTCCGATACGTCGACGACTTCGTGTGGGAGCCGATCGAGCCGCCCGCCGACTCGGCCGGCGGTGGGTCCACCACTCCTGCCCAGGCACTGGCCACAGCACTCTCCGCCATTGCGCAGCGTCAGCGTCACCATCGCGGCCGGACAGCGCAACAGCTCCGCGCGGTGCTCAGCAGCGGTGCCCTGCCGGAGAACCTGGAGGAACTGCCCCGCTACTTCCTGGCGGAATGTGACCGGGACCTCGGCAACTTTCAGGCGTCCCTGGACGGCATGCGCCACGTCGCCGACGCCGGCGGACGCCTGTCCGCCACCGCACGCCGCGGCCTGATCCATCTCGCCCGCCGGATCGGCGACTTTCCCCAGGCCGAGCAGGCCGCCACGCACCTCGGCGTCGAGGGGCGGCAGGACCGGGTCATGGGCGACCTGTACTGGGCTCAGGGTTCCATCGCCCTGGCCTGCTCCTCCTACGCAGCCGCCCGTGACCAGGCTCTCGCGGCCGGGCAGCCAGGTGAGGCCGCGCTCTCGCAGTCCTGCCTCGCCTTCGCCGCGGCCTTCCAGGACCGGCCACGGGCCGCCGAGCAGATCGCCCGAGCCGAGGAACTCCTCGCGGGTGTCACGATCCGTTGGGCCGAGGTGCAGACGCGCATCGCCTCCCTGGTTCGTGACGCGGGTACCGCGGAGGACCTGCCCGAGCGCGCTGAAGCCGTGGCGGCCGAGGCCCGGGAGGCAGGTCTGACCTCGTCCCTGGCGTACGTCCGCTTCGCGGAGTGCCTGCATGCCCACCTCGCCGGTGGCGCGGATGCCCTCGCCTCGGCACGTGACCGACTGAGGCGGGAGTGCGTCGACGGCGTCGAGTTCGCCTACCTGGTGGAGCTCACCTACCTGATGGCGAACGAGGAACCGCCCGCCGGACTTCCGCGCGCCACCTGGTTGGACACGACCGACCAGGTACGGGCACGCTGGGCCGGCCTCACCGAGGACCGCAGGCGCGAGTCGGCCACAACACGTCAAGGAGACTGAGCAGGTGGCGCACTACACCACAGCCGACCAGATCGACCTGAACACACTGGCCGAGCGGTACGAGCTGACGAACCCGTCGGTCGTCCCTCTCCCGGGCGGCGCCGCCAACTCCAGCTTCCGCCTCACCACCGGGCAGGGCTGCTATGTCCTGACCGCGCTGGACAACCACGACGAACGCACTGCGTCCGCGCTCGCGCGCCACACCCAGGCCCTGTACCGGCTCGGCCTGCCCACCAGCAGGCTCGTGCCCGCCACGGACGGATCCCTGGTCACCACTGTCAACGGCAGCCGATTCGTCCTGAAGGAGTGGATCTCCGGCAGGATCCAGCAGCCCCTGCCTCTGGCCCTGCTGCCCGAAGCCGGAGAGTTCCTCGCCAACCTGCACGCCCTGCCGCCACAGACCGAAGGTCTGGAGGACGTCCCTGTCGGTGCTCGGCGGCTGTCCGCAGTACACCTTGCCGCGATCCCCGGCTTCACCGACCGGAAGTTCGCCGGATGGCTGACCGACCGCCTTGGGCGCATCCGCGCCGCGGAGGCGGGTGCCCGACGCGAACCGTGCCTCGTTCACGGTGACCTCTTCGATGACAACATCGTCGTCCGCGACGACGGGCACCTCTCCGTCCTCGACTGGGAAACGATCTCCCTCGACGACCCCCTGCTCGACCTCGGCATGGCGGCGGTGGGCCTGGCCCAGGACGGCGCGGGACTCCTGTCCCACGAACGCCTCGAAGCCCTGCTCTGCGGCTACGAGAAGAAACGCCCTCTGGCGGTGGCGGACCGGGCGGCCCTCCCTCTGGAGATCGAGCACGCGGCGCTCATCATCGGCTTCCACCGCTACTACCGCCACAACGTGCGGTTTCCGAATCCCGAGAGAGCGACGTACCACCTCGAAATGGTGACGTTTGCGGGGTCTGTCGCTGACCGTGTGGGAGGACTCGTGCGCTGAGCAGCGGCCGCAGCCGAACTCCACGGACTGCCTTGCTGCAACACGGGCGAGGGGGGAGGCGGCTCAGTTCTGCAGATGCGCCGGGACGATCTCCTGGATCAGCCGCCACATCCCGCTCGACGGGTTCGCCTTGGACTCCTCGCCAGGCTTCGCGAGTTTCCGCGCCCGTGCGACAGCGTCCGGCCATCTGGTGCGGTAGTGGCCGAAGTCGAACTCGCGGGCCACCTTGCTGTAACCGGGGTGGTGGGTGACGAGGTGTCGCTTGGCCTGCTGGTATCCGGTGACGGGGGAGTGGTGGGCACGGTGGTGGAGAAGGAGCCACAATTCGAAGCACGGGTTGGAGAGAGCGACCTCGACATCCTCGTCCGCTGCCAGCCGCAGAGCTTTGTCGAGGTGGGCGAACTCGTCGACGTCCAGGACGCACCATGACTGTTCGTAGTAGTCGCCCGCGTTGTCACGTTCGGTCACGGTATGGCGTACCACCGACACGGGATCCTGGGCACAGACCTTGATCTTCACGTCGACGGCGCGGTTGTCCACAGATGCCAACAGGCCTCGTAAGTAAGCAGGTTCTGTGTTCTTGGCGCCGCAGACCACGAGAATGGGCGGCAGTGGATCCCGATGCGCGGGCCTGCGACGCAGTGTGGATTCACGCCTCGGTGCCCTCCTGCCGTCCGGCTTCGGCCGTCTCGTCACCCGTTCCCCCTCGCCCGGCAATGGCCAGCGCGAAAGTATCGTCGATCATCGGTACCGCGCCATAACTTCCGCTCAAATACCTCCGTTCGCGGTTCTCCTCCGACCGTGGCCGGAAGTCGGACAGCGGATAGAGCGAGGTCTCCCCGAACTCGTTCTTCGACGCGAACCAGATCTGGTCCCGCTTGAGGATGTCCTCACCCGCCTTGCGGCCCAGCAGGCTCACGTCATGGCTGGTGAAGAGGAGTTGCGCGCCGTGCGGATTGCGCTCCGGGTCCTGGAAGAGGCCGACCAGGAAAGCGCTCAGGCGCGGATGCAGGCTGCTGTCGAGTTCGTCGACGACGAGGGTGCCCCCCTGGTCTGTCACCTGCTCCAGAGCGACGGCGTACTCGACGATCACCTTGGTTCCGGATGACTCGGCGGACAGCGGCAGCTCGAACGAGCCGTTCCTGCCGGTGTGCCGCAGCCAGAGTTCATGGCGCACACGGTGCGTATGGATCGGCATCTCGAACAGCGCGTCCGGCTCCTTCTCGTCCGAAGGCGGCTGATTCTTGAGCCGAGGGCGGACATCGTCGTAAAAGTGCTCTTCCACGACTTCCACGCGGAAGTCCTCGATGCCGAGGTCCGCGGCGCGCAGGAGCTCCCGTAGATGCGCCGGCTTGCCCATCCGGCCCAGATGCGAGGCCATTGCCCATGTGAAGACTCGTGGTGGGTACTGGAAGCCATAGCCCAGTACCGGTCCACCGAACACCAGCTCGTCTCGGAACCAGTTGTACACATAACTGAGCGAGGCCACCGATGTTTTTGACCGGGCTGCCATGGACAGGAAGAGCGCATTTGGCGCGGTCACCTCGGCCACCGTGGTCAGCGCCTTGGCGGTACGCTGCGAACTGCCGACGTGAAACGTCTCGCCGTCCCGCTCGAACACCACCCGTTTGCGTCCCTCCGGGTAGGTGTACAGCCACTCACTGCGGACGCTCTCGTCGTCGACCTCGAAGCCGTAGGCGTAGCGCACCCCACGCACGACAAGATCGACGACGTACCAGGAACACTCCGAGGGCGCCACCGCGTCGAGCAGGAAGGGCCGTCTGCGCACGCCCTCGCCCGCTTCCGCCCTGAGGTGAGACCGGCTCACCATGTCCGCCATGTATTGCAGCGCGTCCACGACGTTGGACTTTCCCGCCGCATTGGACCCGAAGATGCCCGCCACCGGCACCGCCTGCCAGGACGTGCCCGTCGGCCGGTCGCCGTCGTACACCGGATGCAGCTGCCATTCCAGCTCGTCCCTGATCGACCGGTGGTTGGCCACCCGGAAGTTGAGAAGCATGCGCACCCCCTCCCAAAACCTAGTTTCACCGCACTTCGTGCAAGTGAATCGTCGGTAATGAGACTTGGCAAGCCGAACCAAGCAATCAGGCGGGTGAATCAGCCGCCCGCACGCTCTTGAGGAACAGCCCGTCCAGCACCTCCCACTCCGTGGCCCGGTCCACCACCTCCACCGTCCGGCCGTCCAGGGTCGGGGTGGCGCGCGGGTCCTCCGCGGGCAGCAGGAGCCACAGGCCGTGCGGGGTGTCGGCGGGGCGCCGGGCCGACTGCTGGAGGGCGGCCAGCAGTTCGCGGCCGCCCGCCTCCCAGTACCGGGCGATCAGTCCGGCCTCGTGGGCGAGGAGGACGGACCGGGGGCCGGTGCGCTCCGCCGTCTCGAGGGCCCGCTGCCGCACCCGCTCCGCCGCCAGCCGGGTGTACGAGGCGAGAGCCGCGCCCAGCGTGCCGGTCGCCGTGTACTTGGCGTCCGCCTTCAGCAGGGCCTGCCAGCGCACGGACTGCTCCTCGGCCAGCTCCCGCAGACAGTCCAGGAACAGGGAGTTCAGCGACACCGCGACCGTGTCGTACCGGGCCGCCAGCGCGTCGGCGACGCCTGGCAGGTCGGCGCCCTTGAGGGTGAGCGCGAGGAAGCCGCCGCGGCGGCGGGCCTCGGTGAGCCGGGCGGACAGCACCTCCCTGGGGTCCCGGCCCTCGGCGATGCGGCCCTGGGCGGCGGCGTAGAGAGAGCTGGTGCTGGTGAGGGCGGAGGACGACAGGCCGAGGCGGCTGCCGGCGCCCTCCTCGGCCCTGGGGTGGAAGCGACGCCGGTCGGGGTTCCAGGCGAGCGGGAAGCCCGCCTCGGTCAGCGCCTCGGACAGTTCGACGTACGTCGTCTCGTCCAGCACCGCAAGGCCGGGGAACCGTGCCCGGACCCGGGACAGCAGGTCGTCGGGCGTGATGCCGCTCTCCGGGCGGACCCCCGCCGGGGCCTGGGAGATGCGCAGGGCGCGGGACAGACTCAGGTCCAGCGGGAACAGCTCCAGGCGCGGGGAGAACGCGACCCCGCCCGCCATCGACGCGGCCAGCTCCACCAGCCGGGTGTCGGCCAGTGGCGCCATGCCTTCGGGAGCGGGCACGGCACGCAGCTCCCGCAGCACCGTGGCGCGGCCCGGCAGCGGGTCGCGCCGGGCCAGGTCGATGGCGGCCTCGCCCAGCGCCGCCGCGTAGTCGGCGAGTTCGGCGGGTGTCGGGTCGTCGGCGCCCGGCTGGTCCTCCAGCGCGATGACGACCCGGCCGCCGCGCCGTTGCACCGCCAGCCGCGCCGGCGCCTCGGCCGGCTCCCCGGACCCGGCGCCGGGCTGGTCGTCGTCCCGCTTGCGGATCTCCGCCTCGACCGCGGCCCGCACCACGGCCAGTGACTTCGCCAGGCTCTCGGCGGGCGTGCCGGCGCCCGCGCCGTGCCGGGCGCGCAGCTCCGCCGCCAGTTCCTCGGCCGTGGAGACGCGATCGCGCTCGGCGAGTATGGACACCATCTCGTCGCGCACCCTGCCGAGCCACGGCAGTCGCGCCCAGGCGTCGACCGCGACC
The DNA here is from genome assembly GCF_003236365.1 of Streptomyces sp. NTH33. GTDB lineage: Bacteria > Actinomycetota > Actinomycetes > Streptomycetales > Streptomycetaceae > Streptomyces. The sequence goes on along the minus strand of NZ_POTZ01000025.1, from coordinate 5,643 downwards.
TGCTGGTTCTGCGACACCGTCGGCTGGCTGATGCCCAGCGCCTTCGCGATCAGGCTCTGCGCCGGCCACGGCTCCAGTGCCTCACCGGCCTCCAGCACGCCCGGGAGCTGGAGCGTCGCGCGTACGACGTCGGAGCGTGGCCTCGTACGGCGCTTGCCCGGCGGCGGTGCGAGCCGGGCCGCCAGCGTGTCGACCGACTCCAGCGCCTCCTGCGGCGCGTCCGGCTCCAGTGCGACCGGCTTCTTCGGGGCGGGCCGGCGGCGCAGCGTCTGCGTCCACTGGCGGTGGCGGCGGTTCAGCTCCTTGCGGATCGCGTTGCCGGCGCCGCGGGCGCGGGAGATGTGGTGCGGAGGGATGTCGAGGAGCTGCTCGACCGTGTGCGCCTTCAGCCCCTCGGCGACCGACACGGCGCGCGGCGACAGACCGGCCGCCGCCAGCGGAGTCCTCAGACCCGCGGCGGCGGCGGCCTGCTCACGGGCGTCCTCCAGGTCGTCCGGACTGATGCCGACGGTCGCCGGGGTGGTCGCGGGGCGGGCGGCGTCCGCGGTCCGGAAGACCTGCCGCCACGCCTCCTGCATCTGCCGCAGCGTGTCGAAGCGCTGCTCCACGTCCCGGTGCAACGCCCGCTCGAAGAAGCCCTTCAGGCCCTCGCTGAGCGCCTGCGGGAACAGCTCGGCCGCCACGTGCAGCGCGGCGTCGGTGACCATGCGCGGATCACCCTGCCCGTCGCCCCACACCGGCCGCTCCCCGGACGCCATCTCGTGCAGGGTGACCGCGGCGGCGTACCACTCGGCGTGGTCGTCGTAACGGGAGCGCCCCGCACCGCCGAGGAACGGGTCGAGATAGCCGCGCGTGCCCGCGTGCATGTCCTGGTCCGGGGCGTCGGCCAGGGAGAAGTCGAACAGCATCAGCTGCCAGGAGCCGTCACTGCGCTTGAACAGGCCGAGGTTGTCCGGCTTGATGTCCCGGTGGCGCACTCCGCGGGCCGCCAGTGCGTCCAGCGCGTCGAACAGGTCGTTGCCGAACCGCTCCAGCTGGTCGTAACCCAGCGGCCCCTGGTCGCGCAGCCGGGAGCCGAGACTCACCGGTTCCCGGTCGTCCTGCCCGCGGTAGCCGCCCGCGTACTCGATCTCCAGGACCGTGTGCCCCGCCAGCTCGCGCGGTTCGGCGAGCAGCTTCACGATCCGGCCGCCGCCGACCTCCTTGAGCGCCTTCGCCTCCGCGTACAGGCGGGCGTCCTTCTCCCGGTCCAGGGCCACCTTGAAGACGCGCGGGGCCTCTTCCTCGCCGTCCGCCGCCGTACTCCGGACCAGCAGGGCGCGGGCCGTCGCTCCGGTGCCGAGCGCGCGCACCACCGTCCAGTCGGCGTCCAGCTGCTTGCCCGGCTGCACGGTCAGGGGATCGGCGGACGGGCCGGCGGAGGACTGCGGGGCCGCCGCGTCGGCCTCGGCCGCGGCCAGCAGGTCCAGGAACTCGTCGACCGATGCGAGGCGGTCGCGCACGTCGGCGGTCGTGGCCCGGAACACGAGGGTGTCGAGAGCCGCCGAGACGGAGTCGGTGACGGCGTAGGGGTGCAGGCCGCCGTCGCTCCGCAGCCGCTCCAGCAGCGCACTGCGGCGGTCCGCCGGGGGCCGGCCCGTCAGCAGCAGGTAGGTGAGGGAACCCAGGCCGAACACGTCCAGGTCGACCGGGTCGGCGAACTCCTGGTCCGTCTCGGGCGCCAGGTACACCTGCGCCGTGTCGGCGATCAGCCCGCCGTCCAGCGGCGTGTCGCCCAGCGAGCGGTGCAGGGTGGTCTCGAAGTCACGGGCCGCGGTCTGCCAGTCGGCGATGCGCAGCACCGGCTCGCCGCCGTCCTCGCGTGCCGACACGTAGACGGAACGGGCGGCCAGCGCGCGGTGGTAGAGGGAGCGGTGGTGCGCGTAGCGGACCGCCTCGGCGAGCTGCCGCACCAGGTCCAGCCGCAGCAACGGGGTGAGCTGCCCGCCGTACGCGTCGAGGTAGGCGTCGAGCCGGAGGTCGGACTCGCGGTGCCGGAAGAGGATCGCCGGGCCGCCCTGGTGCTCGCGGATCTGCACCGCCTGCACGATGCCGCGGTGGTTGATCCCCTGGAGCACCTGGTACTCGCGGCGGGCCGCGCGGTCCACCTTCGCCCGCTGCTCGTCGGAGGCGGCCTGTCCGGCCAGGTATATGCGGACGCGTCCGCTCTCCTGGACGAGACCGTCGTCCCGCTCCGCCAGCCGGTCCTCCCAGCCGGGACCGGCGTCGAGGGCCCGCGGGTGCAGCTTCCAGTCGTCGCCGAAGCGCAGGTGCGCGGTGGAGTGGCTGATGCCGATCCTCTGCATCAGCTGTTCGAGGCGCTGGCTGACGACCGGGGTGACGCGCCAGCTCTCCCGCTCCGGCGGCCGGCCGAGCAGGTCGTCCCAGATCCTCGGCAGGCCGCTCGTCCCCTCGTTGCGCCCGTGGACGGCGGTGCGCTGGAAGTCGTCCAGCCCGCTCACCAGCCCCGGGTCGTGGAGGAAGACCGCGGGCTTGATGAAGGGGACCTGCCGGGGATCCATCCCGAGCGTGCGGGCGGCCCGCTCCAGCTGCCCCTTCAGCTCCTTCGCCTTGAGGTCCGTCAGGTGCAGCGGGTTGCGCAGGGTACGGACCCGGTCGTCGCCGTGGAACTGCCAGGTGTCACCGTGGTTCACCACCCGGCCGGGATGCCCCTTCAGCTCCAGGAGGTAGAGGCCGCCGGGGACCGCGATCAGCAGGTCGCACTCGTTGATCCGGCCGGAGGCGCCGGTGAACTGGAACGTCGCCCACGCCCGGTACGGCTCGGTCCCCGGCATCAGGTTCCGCAGGTGGTCCAGCCCCTCCTGCTCCCACCGGAACCCGGACCGCCGCGGCTGGAACCACCGCTCACGCGGAGCGGGAGCTGCTGGCTTGGGAGCAGCGGGCACCGGGCACCTCCGATACGGGCCGTAAGGAACAGGGGAGATGACCGGGCGGGCGGCGCGGTCCCTCCAGTGGCGGCCCCGGAATCCTAGTCGGCCCCTCCGACAACGGGGTCGGCCGCGGAACATCGTCGCGCGAACGAGGGGTGGCGGGGAGCACGACGGCTCCCTGCCACCCCTCGTTCCGGGCCGTGCGTCAGCCGGTGGACGCGGAGGAGGCCCCTGTCACCGGCTCAGGCCGCGCTGGACGCCTCCAGGGACGCGCCCCGCGTCTCCGGCGCCATCGCGATCGACACCACCGTGCCCACCGCCGACACCACACCGGCCAGCAGCAGCGTCGCTCCCACGCCCCAGTGGCCCAGGGCCAGCGGGGTGAGGAACGTGCCGACGGCGGCGGCGATGCGGCTGAAGCCGGTGCCGACACCGACCGCGGTCGCCCGGATCTCCGTCGGGAACAGCTCGTTCGGGTAGATCCACTGGAGCAGCGTGGGACCGCCGATGGCGATCGCGTACGCCGCGAACAGCAGCCCCGCCACGACCGCGGGCAGACTCGGGAAGAAACCGAGCACCAGCAGCGGGACCGTCGACGCCGCGAAGGTCCAGACGAGGACGGGACGGCGTCCCGCGCGGTTCAGCAGCGGCATGAAGACCAGGCAGCCGATCAGGAACACCAGGCTGATGGCGACCGAGCCGAGGGTGCCGCTGTTGCCGCCCAGGCCCATGGCGGTGAGCAGCTGGGGACCGAAGGCGTAGATGGCGTAGATCGGCATCACCGAGCAGGCCCAGAAGATCGAGACGAAGGCGGTGCGCTTGCCGTAGGCGCCGCGGAAGACGGCCGAGAAACGGGCGGGCTTGGCCGGGGCGCCCAGCTCGGCGACGCTCGCGCCGGGTCCGAACACCTTGCGCATCACGGCTTCGGCCTCTTCGACCCGGCCCTGGGAGAGCAGCCAGCGGGGCGACTCGGGGGTGCCGAAGCGCAGCAGGACCAGGATCGCGGCGGGAACGGCGGGGCAGGCGAGCAGCCAGCGCCAGCCGTCGGGGCCGAGGCGCAGCAGCAGGTCGCCGATGAGGTAGGCGGCCGCGCTGCCCACGGACCACATCACGGTGAGCAGGCCGAGCATCGCGCCGCGGTGCTTGCGCGGTGAGAACTCGGCGAGCAGGGACGTGGCGATCGGGTAGTCGGCGCCGACGGCGACACCGATCAGGAAGCGCAGCACGAGCAGCTGCTCGGGGCCGTTCACGAAGGCCTGGGCGACGGAGAAGACGACGATCGCCGCGAGGTCGATCGTGTACATGATGTGGCGGCCGAAGCGGTCGGTGACGTAGCCGAAGACGGTTCCGCCGATGAGCAGGCCGCACAGCGCGGCCGCCGCGAGGAGGCCTTCCCACAGGCCGCTGAGGTGCCAGCGCGGGCCGATCTGGGTGAGGGCGACGCCGATCACGCCGAGGATGAGCCCGTCGAGGAAGGGCCCGCCCGCGGAGTAGACGGTCAGCCTGCGGTGGAACGAGGTGAGGGCGCTGTCCTCCAGCAGGGAGCGGCCGCTGCTCTGGGACACGTCGGCGGTGGACGAGGCGGAAACCGGCGGCATGAGCCACCTCCGTGGCGGGGTCGGGAGAGAGACGGGCGGTGTCATGAGGGGGGTGAGCCGCGGCTGGATGTCGTCCGTCGGCGGCGTCGACCACGGCGATGAGGGGCCTGCGGTGGCGGTCAAATTAGAAATGATTGAACGATCGTGTCAAGGCTTGGACGATTATTGGTCGGTACAGGCATGGCAAAGCCCCTGTAAGACCGGGTTTTCCGCCGTGGAAACCGAACCCGTGCGATCAGTGAAACTCTGGATTGATGAACAATCCTGGGGTACTGTCGCCGCCATGTCCGAAGAACAGAGCACCGCCGGGGCCGCCGAACCCGGCGATGTCGCCGCGGAAGCGGTCGCCGACCGGCTCCGCGACCGGATCAGCCGGGGCGAGCTGCCACCGGGCCTGCCGCTGCGGGACGCGGCGCTCGCCGCCGAACTGGGCGTCTCGCGCAACACGCTCCGCGAGGCCGTACGGCTCCTGGTGCACGAGGGCCTGGCGGTCCACCGCCTCTACAAGGGTGCGGCGGTCAAGCGACTCGACGTGGGTGACGTGCACGACATATACGCCGCCCGCCGCTGCTTCGAGCTGCGCGCCGTCGAGGAGAGCGTGTACGCCTCCGAGGAGGCGCTCGCCGCGCTCGAGGAGCGGATCTCGGCCCAGGAGGCGGCGGCACGGGCGGGGCGCTGGAACGAGGTCAGCACCTGGTCGCTGGACTTCCACCGCGCCGTCGTACGGCTGCTCGGCAGCCGGCGGCTCGACCGGTTCTTCGACACGATCGTCGCGCAGCTGCGCCTGGCCTTCGCCGAGGTGCCGCGGCAGCCCGAGTTCCAGATGCAGTGGGTGCCGCGCGACCGCGAGGTGTGCGATCTGCTGCGCACCGGGCGGCGCGCGGAGGCCGCGGACGCGCTGCGCCGCTACCTCGACGACTCCGAGCGCGCGGTCGTCGACATGGTGCGGGCCGCCGCGGCACGCCGCGAGACCTGACCCTCCGGCCCTGACCCTCCGACCCTGACCCTCCGGCCCTGACCCTCCGGCCCTGACCCTCCGACCCCGGCCGTACGCTCCCCGGCCGGGGTCGGAGGGTCAGGGCCGGAGGGTCAGGGCCGGAGGGTCAGGGTCGGAG
>NZ_POTZ01000259.1 GCF_003236365.1 Streptomyces sp. NTH33 | reverse complement strand
CCAGGGTCCCCACCGACCCCGAAGCCCTGGTCGAGTACTTCACCTTCACGGACTTCGCCCACTTCATCGACGTGTACCTGTCCGTCGTGGACCTGATCCGCACCCCGGAGGACGTCCGGCTGCTGACCTACGAGGTGGCCCGCGACCTGGCCCGCCGGCAGGTGCGCTACGCCGAGCTGACCATCACCCCGTTCTCCTCCACCCGCCGCGGCATCGACGAGCGCGCCTTCATGGACGCGATCGAGGACGCCCGCAAGGCGGCCGAGGCCGAGTTCGGGACCGTACTGCGCTGGTGCTTCGACATCCCCGGGGAGGCCGGCCTGGAGTCGGCCGAGGAGACCGTCCGGCTCGCCACCGACGACCGGCTGCGTCCCGAGGGACTGGTGTCGTTCGGACTCGGCGGGCCCGAGATCGGCGTACCGCGGCCGCAGTTCAAGCCCTACTTCGACCGTGCCATCGCCGCCGGGCTGCGCTCGGTCCCGCACGCCGGTGAGACCACCGGGCCGGAGACGGTGTGGGACGCGCTGAACGAGCTGCGCGCCGAGCGCATCGGCCACGGCACCAGCTCCGCGCGGGACCCGAGGCTGCTCGCGCACCTCGCCGAGCACCGGATCGCGCTGGAGGTGTGCCCGACCTCCAACATCGCCACCAGAGCCGTACGCACCCTCGACGAGCACCCCCTCAAGGAGTTCGTCCGCGCCGGGGTGCTCGTCACGATCAACTCCGACGACCCGCCGATGTTCGGCACCGACCTCAACAACGAGTACGCCGTCGCCGCCCGCCTCCTCGACCTCGACGAGCGGGGCATCGCCGAGCTCGCCAGGAACGCGGTGCACGCCTCCTTCCTCGACGAGGCCGGCAAGGCGCGCATCGTCGAGGAGATCGACACCTACACCGAGCGGTGGCTCGCGCCCGGCCCCCTGGCACCATGAACCCCATGCAGACCGTGACGGCGGTGGCGCACCGCGGCGATCCCTACCGCTTCCCCGAGAACACGATCGACTCGCTGCGTTCCGCGCTCGACCAGGGCGCGGACGCGGTCGAGATCGACGTACGCCTGACCCGGGACGGCGTTCCCGTGCTGCTGCACGACGAGTCGCTGAAGCGGCTGTGGGCGCACGACCGGCCGCTGCGGGCGCTGTCCGCGCGGGAGGTGCGCGAGGTGACGGGCGGCCGGGTGCCCACGCTCGAGGACACGCTCGCCGCGACGGACGGCCGCCGGGTGATGATCGACCTGCCGGGCCCGGCCCGCCCGCGGGCGGTGCGGCGGATCGTCGAGGTGGTCCACGCGTGCGGGGCGCGGGACCGCGCGTACTACTGCGCGGGCGCCGAGACGATGCTCGCGGTGCGCGCCGCCGACCCCTCCGCCGAGATCGCCCTGACCTGGACCACGCTCGCACCCCCGCGTGCCGGGCTGCTGGACGCGGTGCGCCCGAGGTGGCTGAACTACCGCTTCGGCCTGGTCAGCCGTGACCTCGCGGCCCGGGTCCACCGCGACGGCTACCTGCTGTCCGCCTGGACCCCCGACACCCGCCGCTCCCTGCGCCGCCTCCTCGACCTCGGCGTCGACTCGATCACGACCAACCGCGTCGACGTGCTGTGCGCCCTGCGCACCGCGGGGACGGCCGCCCTGTAGGGGTCGCGCCCTCAGGCGGCGCGGCGTGCGCCGAGCAGGCGGCGGGCCGCCGCGTGCGACCCCGCCGTGGCCGCGCCCGCCAGGGTGAGGCCGAGGGCCAGGTCACGGGGGCGGGTGGGGCTCAGGACACCGGCGCGGCGCAGACGGGCGCGGGCCCAGAGGGTGAAGGGGACGACCACGACGGGCGAGGTGGCCGATCCGGGGGTGTAGCCGCGGACCGCCGCGGCCTGGGCCAGGTGGACCAGGCCGTGGAGGCCGAAGGCGTTCAGCGCCGCCTGGTAGACGGCGGAGCGGCCGCCGGTCGCCGCGCCGGCGGCGGACGCGGTGGCGACGATCGTGGCCATCACGCCCACGGCCACCGCGAATTGACGCCCGTCCACGGACTCGGCCCGCCGCCACAGCGCCTCCGGCACACCCGGGAACCGCTCCCGCAGCACCGGCACATTGCGCCGCAGCCACCCCGGCAGGGCGGCCAACTCCTCGGCCTCGTGCAGGGCCCAGGCCGCCAGCAGCCCGAACGTGACGGCGGGGCCCACGTGTTGGTCGCTCGGTGTGTGTGTCATGGACGTGAGTCTGCTACCGGGATTCATTCGCAGTGCACCGGCGTTCACGCCGGTGGCGCAGCAGATCCGGCGGGTGCGGCGTGGAGCGTCGCCGGATCGTTCCGGCGGGACCGGATTCGACTGATCCGCCCCGGACTGTCACAGGCCGGTGCCAGCGTCCGGATCGTGCAGCTTCGGTATGCCTTCCGTCTCGACCCGACGCCGGGTCAGCGCATCGCGCCGGCCCGGGCGTTCGGGTGCGCGCGGGTGGTGTACAACGACGCGGTCGCCGCACGGGAGCGGCCCGGGCGGCCGGGGAGCCGTTCCCGACCGCGGCGGTGCTGTCGCGGACGCTTCTCACCGAGGCGAAGAAGACCCGGGAGCGGCACTGGCTGGGCGAGGTCTCCGCGGTAGTGCTGCAGCAGGCGCTGCGAGACTGCGAGGCGGCCTACCGCAACTTCTTCGCCTCCTTCAAGGGAGCCCTGAAGGGACCGCGGGTGGGCGCGCCGCGGTTCAAGTCGCGCAAGGACGCCAGGCAGGCGATCCGGTTCACCGCCAACGCCCGCTGGTTGATCACCGAGGCCGGGCGGCTGAACCTGCCGAAGATCGGCGAGGTGCGGGTCAGGTGGTCCCGGGCCCTGCCCGCCGTCCCGTCCAGTGTCACGGTGATCAAGGACGCGGCGGTCCGGTACTTCGCCTCCTTCGTCGTCGGCACCGATCCGGCCGCCGACGCGGCCCGCATACCTGACACCGACCAGAGCGTCGGCATCGATCTCGGCCTGACCCACTTCGCGGTCCTGTCCGACGGCACGAAGATCGACTTCCCGCGGTTCCTGCGCCGCGCGGAAAAGAAGCTGAAGAAGGCCCAGCGGGAGCTGTCCCGGAAACAGAAGGGCTCGAAGAACCGGGAGAAGGCCCGCCTGAAGGTGGCCCGTGCCCACGCGCAGGTGGCCGACGCCCGCCGCGAGTTCCTCCCCCAAGCTCTCGGCTTCGCTCGAGCAAGGGGGACCCCCATCCAACTCTCCACCCGGCTGATCCGCGAAAACCAAGCGGTCGCGGTGGAGGACCTGGCAGTCAAGGCACTGGCGCGCACCCGGCTGGCCAAGAGCATCCACGACGCGGGCTGGTCGCAGTTCGTGCACATGCTCGCCTACAAGGCCCAGCGGTACGGGCGCACCCTCGTCAGGGTCGGCCGGTTCGAGCCCACCAGCCAGGTGTGCTCCGCCTGTGGCCACCCGGGCGGGCCCAAACCCCTCACCCTGCGGGAATGGACCTGCACCGCGTGCGGCACCACCCACGACCGGGATCACAACGCCGCCCTCAACATCAAGGCCGCCGGACTGGCGGTGACAGCCTGTGGAGCGCCGGTAAGACCGGAACCTGGTCCGGCACAGCGCGGTGAAGCAGGAAGCCACGGAATCCGCACCGGAACCCGCGCCGCATAGCGGCACAGCCACCGGAGAGGAAGGCCAGAATCCTCGGGCTTCAGCCCGAGGAGCAAGTCAAATGCCCACGATGCCGTTCCAGCGCTTGGCGAACTCCACGCGTTCCCCGGCGGTGATGTTCCGGGCGACGGCGAGCCGCTTGCGCATGGTGCTGTCGGGGAAGATCAGCGGGTTTTCGGCGAGGGCCGCCGTCTCCTCGTCCTTGGAGTCGGCGAGCACGGCCTGGGCCGCCGGGACCGGGCAGATGTAGTTCACCCAGGCGGCGAGTTCCGCGGCGACCTCGGGCTCGTAGTAGTAGTCGACCAGGCGTTCCGCGTTGGTCTTGTGGCGGGCCCGGTTGGGGATCATCAGGGAGTCCGACCACAGCTCGGCGCCCTCCTCGGGCACGACGAAGTGGATGTCGGGGTTGTCCGCCTGGAGCTGGATCACGTCGCCCGAGTAGGCCTGGCAGGCCAGGACGTCGCCGCTGACCAGGTCCTTGGTGTAGTCGTTGCCGGTGAAGCGGCGGATCTGACGCCTGCGGATCTGCCGCTCCATCTGGTCGCAGACGGTGTGGAAGTCGTCGGCCGTCCACTTGGTGATGTCCACGCCGTTGCCCTGCATGAGCAGCGCGAACGCCTCGTCGACGCCGGAGAGCAGGGTGACGCGGCCCTTGAGGTCGCTCGCCCACAGGTCGGAGACCTGGCGGATCTCGCGGCCGAGTTTGCGGCGGTTGTAGGCGATGCCGGTGATGCCCGACTGGTAGGGCACGGTGAACTTGCGGCCCGGGTCGAAGGCGGGCGAGCGCAGCAGCGGGTCGAGGTGCTCGGCCACATGGGGCTGGCGGGCGCGGTCCATCTCCAGCACCCAGCCCAGCTGGACGTAGCGCGCGCACATGTAGTCGCTGATCACGATGAGATCGCGACCCGTCTGCTGACGGTTCATCAGCAAGGGGCTGATCTTGCCGAAGAACTCGTCGTTGTCGTTGACGTCCTCGACGTAGTCGACGGAGATGCCCGTGCGCTTCTCGAAGGCCTCGAGGGTGGGCCGCTTGTTCGGGTTGTCGTCGTCGGTGTCGATGTACAGCGGCCAGTTCGACCAGGCCAGCCGGCGGTCGGTGGCGGAGGCGTCCGGGATCGTACGGTCACCGGGCTTGACGTAGGCGGCGGGCACACCGCACCCGGCGAGCGCACCGAGCGCGGCCGTGCCGCCCAGGGCGCGCAGCAGGGAACGGCGGGTGAGCGGGGACGTCTTCGGAGTCTGGGGCACGCCGTCAGCATGCCGTCCGTGTCCGTGCCCGGACAATGGACGCAGCGTCGAGTGGGCCCGGGCGGAACCGACACCCTGTCGATCACCCGCGGTGCGGAGAACGCACCGCGGCCCCGGACGGTCCGTCCTCCGTCCGGGGCCGCGAGTCGGCGGTTCGCCGCGGGTCCGCGGTTCGCCGCGATCAGCCGGTCATGCGGTCCGCGGTCGCCCGCCGATCACCGGGCGACCGGCGGACGATCGGCGGGTCACGCGTCCAGCGAGGTCATGACGTGCTTGATCCGCGTGTAGTCCTCGAAGCCGTACGCCGACAGGTCCTTGCCGTAGCCGGACTTCTTGAAGCCGCCGTGCGGCATCTCGGCGACCAGCGGGATGTGGGTGTTGATCCACACGCAGCCGAAGTCGAGCTTCTTGGACATCCGCATGGCGCGGGCGTGGTCCTTGGTCCACACCGAGGAGGCCAGGGCGTACTCGACGCCGTTGGCGTACTCGACGGCCTGGTCCTCGTCCGAGAAGGACTGGACGGTGATGACCGGGCCGAAGACCTCCCTCTGGATGATCTCGTCGTCCTGCTTGAGGCCCGAGACGACGGTCGGGGCGTAGAAGTAGCCCTTGTCGCCGACCCGGTGGCCGCCGGCCTCGACCTTGGCGTGGGCGGGCAGCCGCTCGATGAAGCCGGCGACCTGCTCGAGCTGGTTGGGGTTGTTCAGCGGGCCGAAGAGGACGTCCTCGTCGTCCGGCTGCCCGGTCCTGGTGTCCTCCGCGGCCTTGGCCAGCGCCGACACGAACGCGTCGTGGATGGACTCGTGGACCAGCACGCGGGTGGCGGCCGTGCAGTCCTGGCCGGCGTTGAAGAAGCCGGCGACCGAGATGTCCTCGACGGCCTTGTCGATGTCGGTGTCCTCGAAGACCACGACCGGGGCCTTGCCGCCGAGCTCCAGGTGGACCCGCTTGAGGTCCTTGGAGGCGGACTCGGCGACCTGCATGCCGGCGCGCACGGAACCGGTGATGGACGCCATCGCCGGGGTGTCGTGCTCGACCATCATGCGGCCGGTCTCGCGGTCGCCGCAGATGACGTTGAAGACGCCCTTGGGCAGGATCGAACCGAGGATCTCGGCGATCAGCACCGTGGAGGCCGGGGTGGTGTCCGAGGGCTTCAGCACGACCGTGTTGCCCGCCGCGATCGCCGGGGCGAACTTCCACACGGCCATCATCATCGGGTAGTTCCACGGCGCGACCTGGGCGCAGACGCCGACCGGCTCGCGGCGGACGATCGAGGTCAGACCCTCCATGTACTCGCCGGCCGAGCGGCCCTCGAGCAACCGCGCCGCGCCCGCGAAGAAGCGGACCTGGTCGACCATCGGCGGGATCTCCTCGGAGCGGGTCAGCCCGATCGGCTTGCCCGTGTTCTCCACCTCGGCCGCGATCAGTTCCTCGGCGCGCTCCTCGAAGGCGTCCGCGATCTTCAGCAGGGCCTTCTGGCGCTCGGCCGGGGTGGTGTCGCGCCAGCCCGGGAAGGCCGCGGCGGCGGCGGCCATGGCGGCGTCCACGTCCGCCTGCCCGGACAGCGGCGCGGTCGCGTACGCCTCGCCCGTCACGGGGTTGACCACCTCGGTGGTCCGTCCGTCGGCGGCGTCCCGGAACCCACCGTCGATGTAGTTGCGCAGACGACGCAGCTCGGTGCTCACTGCCGGCCCTCCTGATCCTGTTCATGCTGTCCAGCGGCTGAGACATCCACCCTAGTCGGCACGCTGACGTTTTCAATACCCCCGCCGCGCCGTCTTCTGCGAAATCCGCAGGCCTCAGTCTCGTAAACAACGAATTTCATCGCCTCGACCTTGCAAAACTATCGAGACGTCGTGCACAGTGTGACCGTGCCCAGTCGAAGCGCAGACCACAAGGACTCCCGCGAGTCCAGGCACGGCAACCACCACCTGGACGCCGTCTCCCTCGCCATCATCGAGCAGCTGCAGGAGGACGGCCGCCGGCCGTACGCCGCGATCGGCAAGGCCGTCGGCCTGTCCGAGGCGGCCGTGCGCCAGCGCGTCCAGAAGCTGCTCGACCAGGGCGTGATGCAGATCGTCGCCGTCACGGACCCGCTCACCGTGGGCTTCCGCCGGCAGGCGATGGTCGGGATCAACGTCGAGGGCGACACGGAGACCGTGGCCGACGCGCTGACGGGCATGTCGGAAGTCGAGTACGTGGTGATGACCGCGGGCTCGTTCGACATTCTCGCCGAGATCGTCTGCGAGGACGACGACCAGCTGCTGGACGTCATCAACAAACGCATCCGGGTCCTGCCCGGCGTGCGCTCCACCGAGAGCTTCGTCTACCTCAAGCTCAAGAAGCAGACCTACATGTGGGGAACCCGATAACCGTGAGCAAGGATCTCAGCCGTACCGCGTACGACCACTTGTGGATGCACTTCACCCGCATGTCCTCGTACGAGAACTCACCCGTGCCGACGATCGTGCGCGGCGAGGGCACCTACATCTACGACGACAAGGGCAAGCGCTACCTCGACGGTCTCGCGGGTCTGTTCGTGGTCCAGGCCGGTCACGGCCGCACGGAGCTGGCCGAGACGGCGTTCAAGCAGGCGCAGGAGCTGGCGTTCTTCCCCGTCTGGTCCTACGCCCACCCCAAGGCCGTGGAGCTCGCGGAGCGCCTGGCCGACTACGCGCCGGGCGACCTGAACAAGGTCTTCTTCACCACCGGCGGCGGCGAGGCGGTGGAGACCGCCTGGAAGCTCGCCAAGCAGTACTTCAAGCTGACCGGCAAGCCCACCAAGTACAAGGTCATATCCCGCGCGGTCGCCTACCACGGCACCCCGCAGGGCGCCCTGTCCATCACCGGCCTGCCGAGCCTGAAGGCCCCCTTCGAGCCGCTGGTGCCGGGTGCCCACAAGGTCCCGAACACCAACATCTACCGCGCCCCGCTCTTCGGTGACGACCCGGAGGCCTTCGGCCGCTGGGCCGCCGACCAGATCGAGCAGCAGATCCTCTTCGAGGGCCCGGACACGGTCGCGGCCGTCTTCCTGGAGCCGGTGCAGAACGCCGGCGGCTGCTTCCCGCCCCCGCCCGGCTACTTCCAGCGGGTCCGCGAGATCTGCGACAAGTACGACGTGCTGCTCGTCTCGGACGAGGTCATCTGCGCCTTCGGCCGCCTGGGCACGATGTTCGCCTGCGACAAGTTCGGCTACGTCCCGGACATGATCACCTGCGCCAAGGGCATGACCTCGGGCTACTCCCCGATCGGCGCCTGCATCATCTCCGACCGCCTGGCCGAGCCGTTCTACAAGAGCGACAACACCTTCCTGCACGGCTACACCTTCGGCGGCCACCCGGTCTCCGCGGCGGTGGCCCTGGCCAACATCGACCTGTTCGAGCGGGAGAACCTCAACCAGCACGTGCTGGACAACGAGGCCGCCTTCCTCTCCACCCTGCAGAAGCTGCACGACCTGCCGATCGTCGGCGACGTCCGCGGCAACGGCTTCTTCTACGGCATCGAGCTGGTGAAGGACAAGGACACCAAGGAGTCCTTCAACGAGGAGGAGACCGAGCGCGTCCTGTACGGCTTCCTGTCCAAGGCGCTGTACGACAACGGCCTGTACTGCCGTGCCGACGACCGCGGCGACCCGGTCGTCCAGCTCGCCCCGCCGCTGATCTCCAACCAGGAGACCTTCGACGAGATCGAGCAGATCCTGCGCGCGACGCTGACGGAGGCGTGGACCAAGCTGTGACCGGCGTGCCTCTTCCGGAGGCAGTCGGACACACACCTCCGATCAGATGATGATCATGGCCCCGGCGTCGACCGTTCGAGTGAGAAACGGCGGCCCGGGGCCGTGTGCTGTCCGGCCTCCCGGCGTCGGCTGCCTAGCGTTCCGGTGACCGATCGGCTCCGCCTTCGTTCCCCCGGACGAGGGATACGGGGATATTTCGAGCTCCGAACCGAGGTGTACGCCATGGACGCCCCACCGGACAACGACGTGCTCTGGGCACGCGCCCTGCACTACACCCACAAGGACGGCTCGCCCGGCCTGGAGGGTGTCTCGCTCGGCGTCCGGCAGGGCGAGATCCTCGCCGTCGCCGGTCCGAGCGGCAGCGGCAAGACGACCCTGCTGCGGTGCCTGTCCGGAATGGTGCGCGTGCGGCAGGGCGAGATCTGGTTCAACAGCGCCCCCGTGCACACCCTCGGCCCGCTGGCCCGTGAGCGGCTGCGCCGCGACCGGTTCGGCTGGATCGACCCCGTTCCGGTGCTCGTACCGGAACTGAACGCCTGGGAGAACACGGCCCTGCCCCTGATGCTGCGCGGCACCAGCCGGCGCCGGGCCAAGGTGGCCGCCCAGGAGTGGCTGGACCGCCTCGACGTCGGCGACCTGGCCCGCAAGCGCCCGCACCGGCTGCGCCGGGCCGAGCTGCAGCGGGTCTGCATCGCCCGCGCGCTCGCCCCCGCCCCCACGGTGCTGTTCGCCGACGAGCCGACGGCCCCGCTGCACCGGGCCGACCGCACCCACGTACTGCGCACGCTCACCACGGCGGCCCGCTCGCACGGCATCACCGTCGTGCTCGCCACGCACGATCCGGAGACCGCGGCCCTCGCCGACCGCACGGTGGCACTGCTCGACGGGCAGTGCGTGAAGAGCGTGCACCTGCCCCCGGTCGGCGACGCGGCGGAAGGCCGGGCCACGTGCTCGCTCTCCGTCTGATCCGCGTCGCCCGCCCGGCCGTCCAGCTACGCCGTCTGACCGTCGCTGCGGCGTCGGCGGGCACGGGCTTCCTGCTGCTGTGCAGCCTCGGCTACGCCCTGGGCCACCCGGAGCACTCGTCGGCGGCGGTGCTGCGGCTGTCCTGGTGCGTGACGCCCCTGGCCGCGACGGTGTACCTCGCGGTCGCGGTGGCCCGCACCGACCCCCGCACCCGACCCCGGCCGGGCCTGTCGGCGCTCGGTCTCGGCCCCGGCCGCCTGATGGCCGTCTCGGCGGCCACGACGGCCCTGTCCTGCGCGCTCGGCTCGCTGCTCGCGCTGCTGCTCTTCCTGCACCTGCGCGGCGACCGGACGGGCCTGCCGTTCGACGGCGCCGCGTCGAGCGCCCTGGCCGCGGGGTACCGGCTGCCGGTGGCGGGGACGCTGACCCTGCTGGCCGTCGTCCCGGTGCTCGCGTCGGGGGTGGTGGCGCTGGTGCTGCGGCCGCGGGAGGACGGCGCCCGGCCGCCACGCCGACCGGCGGGCAGTGGTGCGGCCGACGGTCCGGCGCACACACCCCCCGACGGCCCAGCGCACACACCCACCGACCGCGCGGCACACACACCCCCCGACGGCCCGGCACACACACCCACCGACCGCGCGGCACACACAC
>NZ_POTZ01000258.1 GCF_003236365.1 Streptomyces sp. NTH33 | reverse complement strand
GGGTCGCCAGGATGCGCACGGCGAAGACGGTCGCCACTGCGAAGGCCACGCCCCGGTAGCCCCCGCCGAAGGGGCCGGCGGCGATCGCCGCCTGGAGGGCTAGGACGACCAGGACCAGAAGCGCCAGGGCGTCCCCGACACCCCCCACCAGATGTGCGCTCCACAGGCGCCTCAGCTGCGGCCGGCGCAGCAGGGAGCGGACGGCGCGCTCGCGGGAATCGGCTGCGAGGGCGTCGTCGGGTGCGGTGGTGTGGGCCGTTGGCTGCTCGGCTCGCGTCATGCGTTCAGCCTATCCGGACACACCGACAGCACACGGTGACCGTCCGAACGTGCACACGCCCCGACACCAAAGTGATGCCGGGGCGTGCTCTTTGCAAAGGAACCGTGAAGGATCCGCCGCGCGATCGGTCCCGCGCCGTCCGCGATCAGTCCTCCGCCGTCCTGGAGGCGGTCGTCGTGGAAGCCGTCGCCTTCTTGGCGGTCGTCTTCTTGGCAGCCGTCTTCTTCGCCGCGGTCTTCTTCGCGGCCGTGGAGGCTGTCTTCTTTGCCGTCGTCTTCTTCGCCGTCGTCTTGGCGGCCGACTTCTTCGCGGTCTTCTTGGCCGGGCCCTTCGCGCGCTTCTCGGCGAGCAGCTCGAAACCGCGCTCCGGGGTGATCGCCTCGACGCTGTCGCCGGAGCGCAGGGTCGCGTTGGTCTCGCCGTCGGTGACGTACGGGCCGAAACGGCCGTCCTTGACCACGACCGGCTTGCCGCTGACCGGGTCCGCGCCGAGCTCCTTCAGCGGCGGCTTGGCGGCCGCGCGACCGCGCTGCTTGGGCTGGGCGTAGATCGCCTGGGCCTCCTCCAGCGTGATCGTGAAGAGCTGGTCCTCGGACTGCAGCGAGCGCGAGTCCGTGCCCTTCTTCAGGTACGGGCCGTAGCGGCCGTTCTGCGCCGTGATCTCCTGGCCGTCGATGTCGGTGCCGACGACGCGCGGCAGCGACATGAGCTTCAGCGCGTCGGCCAGCGTCACCGTGTCCAGGGACATCGACTTGAACAGCGAGGCCGTGCGCGGCTTGACCGCGTTCTTGCCGGTCTTCGGGGTGCCCTCGGGAAGGACTTCGGTGACGTACGGGCCGTAGCGGCCGTCCTTGGCGACGATCGTGTGGCCGGTGTCCGGGTCGGTGCCCAGCTCGAAGTCGCCGCTCGGCTTGGCGAGCAGCTCCTCGGCGAGCTCGACGGTCAGCTCGTCCGGGGCCAGGTCGGCCGGGATGTCGGCGCGCTGGTGGGTGTCGGTCTCCTTCTCACCGCGCTCGATGTACGGCCCGTAGCGGCCGACCCGCAGTACGATGTCGTTGCCCACCGGGAACGACGACACCTCGCGCGCGTCGATGGCGCCCAGGTCGGTCACCAGCTCCTTGAGGCCGCCGAGGTGGTCCCCGTCGCCGTTGCCCGCGTCGGCGGCGGCACCCTTGACAGCGCCCTCGCCGAAGTAGAACCGCTTCAGCCACGGCACGGCCTGGGCCTCGCCGCGCGCGATGCGGTCGAGGTCGTCCTCCATCTTGGCGGTGAAGTCGTAGTCGACGAGCCGCCCGAAGTGCTTCTCCAGGAGGTTGACCACGGCGAAGGACAGGAAGGACGGCACCAGGGCCGTGCCCTTCTTGAAGACGTAGCCGCGGTCGAGGATCGTGCCGATGATCGACGCGTACGTCGACGGGCGGCCGATCTCGCGTTCCTCGAGCTCCTTGACCAGGCTGGCCTCGGTGTAGCGGGCCGGGGGCTTGGTGGCGTGCCCGTCGGCCGTGATCTCCTCGGCGCTCAGAGCGTCACCCTCGGCGACCTGCGGCAGGCGGCGCTCGCGGTCGTCGAGCTCGGCGTTCGGATCGTCGGCGCCCTCGACGTACGCCTTCAGGAAGCCGTGGAAGGTGATCGTCTTGCCGGACGCGCTGAACTCGACGTCCCGGCCGTCGGCCGCGGTGCCGCCGATCCGCACGGTCACGCTGTTGCCGGTCGCGTCCTTCATCTGGGAGGCGACCGTCCGCTTCCAGATCAGCTCGTACAGCCTGAACCGGTCGCCGGTCAGGCCGGTCTCGGCGGGGGTACGGAAACGATCACCCGAGGGGCGGATCGCCTCGTGCGCCTCCTGGGCGTTCTTGACCTTGCCGGCGTACGTGCGCGGCTGCGGCGGCAGGTAGTCGGCGCCGTACAGGTGCGTGACCTGGGCGCGGGCGGCGGCGATGGCCGTGTCGCTCAGGGTGGTGGAGTCCGTACGCATGTACGTGATGTAGCCGTTCTCGTACAGCTTCTGCGCGATCTGCATGGTGGCCTTCGCGCCGAAGCCGAGCTTGCGGCTCGCCTCCTGCTGCAGCGTCGTCGTACGGAACGGGGCGTACGGCGAGCGGCGGTACGGCTTGGACTCGACGGACCGCACGGAGAAGCGGGTGTTCTCCAGGGCGGCGGCCAGCGCGCGGGCGGTGGCCTCGTCGAGGTGGAGGGTGTTCGCGCTCTTCAGCTGCCCCAGGGAGTCGAAGTCGCGGCCCTGTGCGACGCGCCGGCCGTCGACGCTCTGCAGGCGCGCGACCAGCGACGATGGGTCGCTCGCGTCGCCCGCGCGGCCGGTGGAGAAGGTACCGGTCAGGTCCCAGTACTCGGCGGAGCGGAACGCCATGCGCTCGCGTTCCCGCTCGACCACGAGCCGGGTCGCGACCGACTGGACACGGCCGGCCGACAGGCGCGGCATGACCTTCTTCCACAGCACCGGCGAGACCTCGTAGCCGTAGAGACGGTCGAGGATGCGGCGGGTCTCCTGGGCGTCGACCAGCCGCTGGTTGAGCTGGCGCGGGTTGGCGACGGCCTCGCGGATGGCGTCCTTGGTGATCTCGTGGAAGACCATCCGCTTGACCGGGATCTTCGGCTTGAGCACTTCCTGCAGATGCCAGGCGATGGCCTCGCCCTCGCGGTCCTCATCGGTGGCGAGGAAGAGCTCGTCGGATTCCTTCAGCAGGTCCTTGAGCTTTTTGACCTGGGCCTTCTTGTCCGCGTTGATGACATAGATCGGCTGGAAGTCATGTTCTACGTCCACACCGAGGCGGCGGACCTCGCCTGTGTACTTCTCGGGAACCTCCGCGGCACCGTTGGGAAGGTCGCGGATGTGCCCGACGCTCGCTTCGACGACGTAGCCGGGGCCGAGGTAGCCCTTGATCGTCTTCGCCTTGGCAGGCGACTCGACGATGACGAGTCGGCGGCCGCCCTGTGCGGTCTCGCTGGTCGGGGACAACTTCGCTCTTCTCTCCGGTCGACGCTGGGGGCTCCCCGGGCCTTGATTTCCCGGGGGTCGGATCGTGGTGACGCTGCGGAGTGTGACGGTACATCCCGCCCCCGTGTCAAACGGGAAAAGCTCGCAACGGCCACTCGAACGGTAACCCGACTTCTGCCCTTCCTGCCGCCCGGAGTGCTCACCAGCCCTTTCGGGGTTATGCGGA
Organism: Streptomyces sp. NTH33; assembly: GCF_003236365.1. Taxonomy (GTDB): domain Bacteria; phylum Actinomycetota; class Actinomycetes; order Streptomycetales; family Streptomycetaceae; genus Streptomyces. Next base: position 6,836 of record NZ_POTZ01000258.1, on the reverse strand, counting down.
GGGTGATCTACCAGTTACGGAAACCGCGGTGGTGCGGCGGCTGTCACACGCGCGTGAAGCACCACGCGCCGAGGGTCAGCGCGGTGAGGGCGAGCAGGCTCGTGACGGCCGCCGACGCGGCCCGGCCGACGCCGAGGGCGACGGGTTCCCGGTGCCGCACCCGCACCACTGTCCACCCCAGCAATGCCGCCCCGAACAGGGCGAACACCGTCCCCGCGAAGATCGCCGGTCCGCTCTCCACGTACGTCCCCTCCCGTCCCCGGATGCCCTGGTACGGGAGGCTGGCACCCACGGGCGACGGCCGGGTCAACCTCCGGTGAACGCCGGGCGGACGGGCGCCCGCGCGTTCCGTCCGCCGCTGCCCGCGCCACGCGCAGCATGACCGGAAATGGTCGAAGAAGAAAAAAGAAGAAAGAAAGTGACGGCAGCGAAAACCGGTCGGCCGGTGTCAGTTCGCCGGCTCGAGGAAGCCCTGTTCCACCAGCAGCCGGATCTGGGCGGGCGTGCGGTCGCGGAGCAGGACCGGATCCTCGCCCATCAGCTGGGCGATGGCATCCAGGATGCGGCCGGCGCTCAGTGTGCCGTCGCAGACGCCGGCGAAGCCCGCGCCGACCGTGTCCACGGTGGTGGCGCGGCGCATTCCGCGGTTCTGGCGCAGCACGACGTGCTCGGGGTCCTCGGCACCGGGCAGTCCGACCTGTTCCTGCACGACCTCGCGGACCAGCCGGAAGCAGTCGTCGAGCAGGGCCGCGTCGTCGTGGTCCCGCAGGTAGTCGAGGCGGGCGAAGTGCGCCCGTACGGTCTCGCCGAGCGGCTGCTCGACCGGGTGCGGCCACTCCTCCACGGTGATCGAGGGCGCCGCGGAGGACGTCCGGCGCAGCGTGATCCAGCCGAAGCCCACGGCCCTGACCTTGCGCGCCTCGAACTCCTCCAGCCAGGCGTCGTACCGCGCCTGGTACTGAGCCGGGTCGGCGCGGTGGTCGCCGGCGTCCCTGAGCCACAGCTCGGCGTACTGCGTGACGTCCTGCACCTCGCGCTGCACGATCCACGCGTCGCACCCGCGGGGCACCCATGACCTGAGCCTGTCCTGCCAGTCCTCCCCCTCCACGTGCTGCCAGTTGGCGAGGAACTGCGCGAACCCGCCCTCGTTCAGCCGCTCCCCCGCCTGCTGAACGAGCGTGCGGCACAGATCGTCCCCGCCCATCCCGCCGTCGCGGTAGGTCAGCCGGGCGCCGGGAGAGATCACGAAGGGCGGGTTGGAGACGATCAGGTCGAACGTCTCGTCGTCGCGGACCGGCTCGAACAGCGAGCCCCGGCGCAGGTCGGCGGCCGGCGCGCCGGACAGCGCCAGTGTCAGGGCGGCGATGTGCAACGCGCGCGGGTTGACGTCGGTCGCGGTCACGCGCGTGGCGTGCCGGCCGGCGTGCAGCGCCTGGATGCCGGAGCCGGTGCCGAGGTCGAGCGCGGAGCCGACGGGCGTACGGACCGTGATGCCGGCCAGGGTCGTGGACGCGCCGCCGACGCCGAGGACGACGTTCTCCTGGCGGCTGCCGATGCCGCCCGCCCGTCGCCCGCCGCCACCCTTCCAACGAGCGCTGACGCGCACACCTCCTGATCCGCCGACCGCGCAGCCCAGATCGGACACGATGAACCAGTCCTCGCCGGCGGGCCCGCCGTACGGCCGTACGTCCACGGTCGCGGCGAGCTCGTCCTCGCCGGCGCGCACCAGCCAGCCGGCCTCCAGGCAGCCCTCGACGGGCAGGACGGGCAGGCTGGAGTCACTCACGACCCCATTCTGTCGGCTCCCGTCCCTGCCGGCTCCCGTCGGCTCCCGCCGACATCACACACACGCGCGTGCGTCAGCCGTTCACCGCCGAGGGCGCGGCGGGCGCGGACGCGGACTTGCAGCTCGGCTGCCGCGCCATCGCCTTGCCCACGTCACCCTCCTCCAGGTTCTTCAGGGCGTCGTTACCGGTCCTGCTCAGCTTGTCCAGCTGGGTGGCGATGTCCTTCAGACCGTCCGCGAACTTGGCCTGGTTCTTGGTGTCGAGCTTGTCGACCTGCTGCTTGAGGGAGGCGTAGGAGGCGCTGAGGTTGTGGAGCTCCTTGACCGCGGCCCGCTGCTTCTTCTGGCCGTCGTCGACCTGGGGAGCGCCCGCCTTGTTCACGGCGTCGCCGATCGCCTTGTAGGCGTCGGACATGTCCTGGAAGGCCTGCGCGTCGGTCTTCTGGACCCGGGCCGGCTCGCTGTTGTCCGAGGTCTCCTTCTGGATGGCGGTGTTGGCGGCCTCGATCTTCTTCGCCTGCGGCTGCACCGCGTCGCACACCTGCTTGGCCCAGGCGTTCAGCGCGTCGTTCTTGCTGTCGTCGCTGCCGCTGGTGCAGCCCGTCAGTGCCAGTACCAGTACCGCACCGCCGGACAGCGCGGCCGCGAGCTTCTTGTTCACCGGATTGGTCCCTTCCATGGCTCTCGGCCCCGGAACATACACGGCATGCCGGCGACGACCCTGGTTCGAATGCCCCTTAAAAGGGACCTTGCAGCCATTTGCACCAAGCGAGAGAAGGCTCACGAGGGGGGCGCATCCGCACATACGACGGGCGGGCGACGCGTCGTACGCGCCACCCGCCCGTCTCTTGGGCCGGGCCTGGGGTGAGGCCGCCTACGAAACCACCGCGGGATCGGCCGGTTTGGACACCCGTTCGGCGTTGTCCTCGTCATCCACGGCGATTCCGCGCCGCTTGGAGATGTAGACCGCGCCGACGATGACGATCAGCGCCAGGACCGCGATCGCGATCCGTACGCCGAGACTCTTGTCGCTGCCGTAGGAGAACTTGATCACCGCGGGCGCGATGAGCAGCGACACCAGGTTCATCACCTTCAGCAGCGGGTTGATCGCGGGACCGGCGGTGTCCTTGAAGGGGTCGCCGACCGTGTCTCCGATCACTGTGGCCGCATGGGCCTCGCTGCCCTTGCCTCCGTGGTGGCCGTCCTCCACCAGCTTCTTGGCGTTGTCCCAGGCGCCGCCGGAGTTGGCGAGGAACACCGCCATCAGCGTGCCCGCGCCGATCGCGCCCGCGAGGTAGGAGCCGAGCGCGCCGACGCCGAGCGTGAACCCGATGAAGATGGGCGCCATGACGGCGAGCAGCCCGGGTGTGGCGAGCTCGCGCAGGGCGTCCTTGGTGCAGATGTCGACGACCTTGCCGTACTCCGGCTTCTGGCTGAAGTCCATGATCCCGGGCTTCTCACGGAACTGCCGCCGCACCTCGAACACCACCGAACCCGCCGACCGCGACACCGCGCTGATCGCCAGCCCCGAGAAGAGGAAGACGACCGCCGCGCCGGCGATGAGGCCGACCAGGTTGTTGGGCTGCGAGATGTCCATGATCAGGGTCATCGGCGCACCCGCGCCGGAGATTCTCTCCCCGACGTTCTGCGCCCCGGTGGTGATCGCGTCGCGGTACGCCCCGAAGAGCGCCGATGCCGCCAGGACCGCGGTGGCGATGGCGATGCCCTTGGTGATGGCCTTGGTGGTGTTGCCGACGGCGTCCAGGTTGGTGAGCACCTGCGCGCCCGCGCCCTCGACGTCACCGGACATCTCGGCGATGCCCTGGGCGTTGTCGGAGACCGGGCCGAAGGTGTCCATGGCGACGATCACGCCGACCGTGGTGAGCAGGCCGGTGCCGGCCAGCGCCACCGCGAACAGCGCCAGCATGATCGACGTACCGCCGAGCAGGAACGCGCCGTAGACGCCGAGGCCGATCAGCAGGGCGGTGTAGACGGCCGACTCCAGGCCGACGGAGACGCCGGCGAGGACGACGGTGGCCGGACCGGTCAGCGAGGTCTTGCCGATGTCCTTGACCGGACGCCGGTTGGTCTCGGTGAAGTAGCCGGTCAGCTGCTGGATCACGGCGGCCAGCAGGATGCCGATGGCCACCGCGACCAGGGCGAGGATGCGTGGATCGCCGCTCTTGCCCGTGATCGCCACGTCGGTGACGCCGGTCAGGTCGGCGTACGACGACGGCAGGTAGATGAAGACGGCAGCCGCGACCAGGGCGAGCGAGATCACCGCGGAGATGAAGAAGCCGCGGTTGATCGCGGTCATGCCGCTGCGGTCGGCGCGGCGCGGCGCCACCGCGAAGATGCCGATCATGGCGGTGATCACACCGATGGCCGGCACCAGCAGCGGGAAGGCGAGCCCGTCGTTGCCGAAGGCCGCCTTGCCGAGGATGAGCGCGGCGACGAGCGTGACGGCGTACGACTCGAAGAGGTCGGCCGCCATGCCCGCGCAGTCGCCGACGTTGTCGCCCACGTTGTCGGCGATGGTCGCGGCATTGCGCGGATCGTCCTCCGGAATGCCCTGTTCGACCTTGCCGACCAGGTCGGCGCCGACGTCGGCGGCCTTGGTGAAGATGCCACCGCCGACCCGCATGAACATCGCGATGAGCGCTGCGCCGAGGCCGAAGCCTTCGAGCACCTTCGGCGCGTCGGCCGCGTACACCAGCACCACACAGGAGGCGCCCAGCAGGCCGAGCCCCACTGTGAACATGCCGACGACGCCGCCCGTACGGAAAGCGATCTTCATGGCTCTGTGCGAGACGGCGGTGAGATCCTTTTCCGGCTCACCTTCCGCGGGAGTCGCTTCCCGGGCCGCCGCGGCGACGCGCACATTGCTGCGCACGGCGAGCCACATGCCGATATAGCCGGTGGCCGCCGAGAACGTCGCACCGATCAGGAAGAACACCGATCGTCCGGCACGCTGGTTCCAGTCGTCCGCGGGCAGCAGCAGGAGCAGGAAGAACACGACCACGGCGAATACGCCGAGCGTGCGCAACTGGCGGCCCAGATAGGCCTTCGCGCCTTCCTGGACCGCTTCCGCGATCTTCTTCATGCTGTCGGTGCCCTCGCCCGCCGCGAGCACCTGGCGCACCAGGATCCCTGCGACCACGAGCGCGGCCAGCGCGACGGCCGCGATGACCGCCACGATGATCCGATTGTCGTTGGTCAGGACTGCGGTTGCGAAGGTTGTGGGGTGACCCAACTGATGAGGGGTAGAAAGCCCCGCCATTCGTCCTCCTTGACGCTTGGGCTGAGCTCAAGATGTGGACGGATTGTAGGTAGCGGAACCTGATCAAAACAGAGCGCGGCAAACCGAATTGGCCTTCACCTGCTCTTCAGCAAATGATCGACGTCACGCCACGGAACCCGAAAGAGGTAATGGTTCAAAACCATTGACACTCGATCAATGCTTGATCAAATGATCTGCCGACTGATCGTGAATTCCTTCACTAATTCAATGTACCTGGTGGACGCGGTCGGCGAAAACGCAAAGGGCCCTGCCGAGCAGGGCCCTCGTGCGGTACGCCGAGTGGGTGGTGGCACGTGTCAGGCAAGCGTGGCGGCCGACGGCGTGGTCGGCCAGGTCATCTTGATCAGCCCGCCGTGCTCCCCGGCCGAGACCTCCACGTCGTCGACGAGGCCGCTGATGACCGCGAGGCCCATCTCGTCCTCCTCGGTCTCCGCCTCGTCCACGGCGCCCGGGGCGTCCCCGGGGTGGTGCGGCGTGTGCCGGGCCTCGTCGCCGACCTCGATGGAGAACTGTTTCTCCTCCTCGGTGAGCAGCACCTTCACCGGTGCCGCGATCCCGCCGTTGCGATGCAGCCCGACGGCGCGCGAACAGGCCTCACCCACGGCGAGCCTGACCTCGTCGAGGACGGCCTCGTCCACTCCGGCCCTGCGCGCCACCGCGGCCGCCACCAGCCGGGCGGTCCTGACGTGCTCGGGCAGCGCGCTGAAGCGGAGTTCGACGGTGGCCATGCATCCCCCTCGGAGCTGTGGGCGTGCTGTCGAAGGACCGGGCCGCCGAAAAGCCCGGTCCCCCGATTGAACTCTTCCGCCCCGGACACCGGCCGGGGCCGGCGGTCAGTCGGTGGCCGCCACCGCTTCGTCGACCGTGGTGTGGATCGGGAACACCTTGGTCAGACCGGTGATGCGGAAGATCTTGAGAATGCGCTCCTGGTTGCACACCAGGCGCAGCGAGCCCTCATGGGCACGCACTCGCTTCAGACCGCCGACCAGTACGCCGAGACCGGTGGAGTCGAGGAAGTCCACGCCCTCCATGTCGACGACGAGGTGGAAATTCCCGTCGTTCACCAGCTCGACCAGCTGCTCGCGCAGCTTGGGCGCGGTATATACGTCGATTTCGCCACCGACCTCGACGACCGTACGATCGCCGACGGTACGGGTCGACAGGGACAGGTCCACGGATCCTCCAGCACCTTGCTATCGAGCGGTCGCCCCTCGGGCGCCTCGGCTTGAAGCCCCCGGGACGGTTCGCCAGCCGCGATGGCATTCAATCACTTACCGGCAGGCGTGCACGACGCCTTGGTCCCATTGTCCTGCACGCCGGTGACACACTCGGTGCCGATGGCCAAGAATCACCGATCCGATCGATCCTCGACGGACCCCGCAACCCGCCTGACGCCAGGCGTGGTTCTGGACCGGCTCGTCTCGGGGCCGAGCCGGGCTGCGCGCATCACTCATACGGAGCACTTGCCCCCGCGCGCGGGTCGCCATGCCGTCTGGCCCGACCGGATTCGATCGGAGGTCGTCGCGGCCGTCCAGGCCTGCGGCGTCGAACACCCCTGGGCCCACCAGGCACGCGCCGCCGAGCACGCCCTCGACGGCCACTCGGTGGTCGTCGCCACGGGCACGGCGTCCGGAAAGTCGCTGGCCTATCTCGTCCCGGTGCTGTCGACGCTGCTGGACGGCTCCGAAGCGCCCGCCCAAAGGACACAGCAGCGCGAAGCGCTTCCACGGGGTGGTGGCGGGCGACGGG
>NZ_POTZ01000257.1 GCF_003236365.1 Streptomyces sp. NTH33 | reverse complement strand
GGGTTGAAGGGCACGCGCAGGTGCGGGGCGAGGAGGTGGCCGGCGAGGAGCGGGGGCACGGCATTGCCGATCTGGGAGAACTGCTGGCCCTTGTTGCCCTGCCAGGGGTAGTCGGCGGGGAAGGTCTGGAGGATGCCGGCCTCGCGTGCGGTGATCCGGATCGGCTCCGGCGGAGCCTTGGTCCCGCTCTCCGGCGGGGTGCCGACGGGTTCAGCAATCCAGGTGCACTCGTTCGCGCGGTGCCCGAAGAAGAGCGTGCCTGCGGGCTCATCCACGCGGCGGACGGTGGCGTTGGTCTGGTTGTTGCTGCGCAGTGACCACTTCCAGTGCGTGGCCTTACTGGTGAAGGTCGGGGCCGGGGCATCTGCGGGTGTGGCGGAGCGGGTGCCGTGTCTGGATGTCCAACCTGCTCCACGCGTCTGCGGTTCGAGTGTCACCTCTGTGGCGGGCACTGGCGGGCGCCAGAGACCGCGCTCCCGGGCGTTGGCGAGTGCCTGGCGGGAGCCAGAAGGGAAGGGCTCGGGGCCGCCTCCTGGTCCGCCGCCGGCGCACACGGTGGGGACGGGCCGGTCGGTGACACCCCAGCCGAGGGCCTCGGCCATGGACACCCACCGGGCGCGGCCTGGCCCGAACAGCGTTTCGGGCTCTGCGACCTGGGCGTGGGTGGGCGAGGGGGGTTCGGCTGTACGGACCCGGGAGGCGAGCAGGATCGCGCGCCGTCGTGTTTGCGGTACGCCGTAGTCGGCGGCGTTGAGGATGCCGGTCCATGCGGAGAATCCCCAGTGGCGGAGGATGGCCGCGTACTGGCGCCACAGCGGCAGAACGTCGGGGACCTCCTCCATGGCGACCCACTCCGGTTCGCCCACCGTGTTCAGGGCATGGAGGTAGCGCATGGGCTCGGCGGCCAGCAGACTGCGCGCGTCCCGGCAGGCGGCGAGGAGCTTCTCGCGGGTGTCGCGGCCTTGGGCGAGGTCGGCCACCGCCTGGTGGACCAGGGGCTGGTCCACCAGGCCGAGGCGCTTGCCGGCCATCGACCATGCCTGGCAGGGCGGGCTCGCGATCAGCCCGGTGGTCCGCCCGAGAAGCGGCCAGACCGGATACAAGGCCACGTCTGTGCGTATCGTCAACTGTCCTGCTGCCGCACGGGTCTTGCAGGCCCATTCGTCCCACTCCAGGCCCACGTCCCGAACACCGAGGACGTGCAGTGCGTGGCTCCATCCACCCGGTCCCGCAAAGAGGTCCAGGGTGATCAAGAGGCCAGTCCGAAGTCGTCCTGTACCGGCGCGACTTCCCCGCGGCAGGCCCACGGGGAACAGCCATCGATAACGCCCTGCTCCAGCTCCTCCAAGGCTGGTTCAGTGTTGGTGAGTTCCTGCTGCATCGCTGCCCATTCGGCGGCGGTGACGTGGTCGATCGGTGCCTCACTGAGCGGGACGCGGGAGCGGTGGAGGAACGCCTGGCCGAGCAGCTTGTTGCCGGCGGCGTTGGCGCGGGCGTTCCCCTTTCGGATGGCGGCGTCGAATGCGACGACGTCCTGCCATTCTGCGGGGCTCGTGTCGCGGATGTGGCGCCATTGTGCGTTTCCGTGGAAAGGGCATCCGAGGCACGATGATTTCGGTGTGTCTGCGAGAGCGCGTGATGTCAGGTAACGGACGCAGTCGCTGCGGGACCAGCCCATTTCGATCAACGGGTGGACGTTCTTCATGTAGCGGACGTCGGCGTCCTTGGCGCGGTGGAATTCGTCCGTCGAAATGCCGACCCACTGCTCGACGAACACGCCCTTCGGGATGCGCTGCGGGTGGGGGTATCCGAGGAGTTCGCGGACCTTCTTCTTGATCGGCTTGATCTTGTACTCGCCCGTGCTTCTCTGCACTTCACTCTCATGGGTGAAGGCGGGTATGTGGCTCGTCAAAGGGCCTCCGAGATGGATGGGATGGGGTCAGGGGTGATGACAGCGCTGGCAGCCGCCGGGCAGATCCCCCGGTGTCGGTAAGATCAGCGCTCTCATGTGGGGTGCGATGCGAATATCGGGGCTGGGCGGCGAGTGGCAGAAGTACGCGCTGACCTCGGATGAGGACGCCAGCGATTTCTGGGGCTTCGCTCACGAGGCCGAGGGGCTGTTCACGCCCCTGCCGGATGAGGAAGGAGCGCGCCGAGTGCACCTCGCGGGCTGCCTCCCGCAGGGTGGCCTACTGAAGAGCGTCGACCACGTCGGCAGTCGTCGCGCCACGGCGGGGAACGCCTGGTTCGACCTCCTCGACGGTGACGGTGCCACCATGGGGTCCTACTTCGTCAACGAGGTCACCGTCATCGACGTCAAGCCCTCCGCCAGCGGTGCCGGCCTGGTCGACCTCACGGTGACGCTCTGGTGCGAGAACGCCGTGGCCGGAGCGGAACGAGTGTGGGAGCTGGTCCGCACGGGTCACCTGAATCGCACCGGAATGTGGCACGACCTTGCGCCCGAGGACCGACACGCGTGGCTGTCGGTGGCGCTGTGGTCCCGGGAGTACCAGCGCCAGGGGAAGCCCGATGCGCCTGCAGGTCAGGTGTTCACCTTGGACGGCCGGCACGTCGTTGACCGGGACAGCTTCTACTGCGCGATCGGGGAGGCCATCAACGGACCCGGTGGATACTTCGGCTGGAACCTGGACGCTCTGGACGACTGCCTTTGCGGCGGGTGGGGCGCCACTGCTCCATTCACCTTGCACTGGGATTCCTCGGCCGAGGCTCGGGAACGGTTGGTAGAGCGCGTGCCCGCCGGTGACCGCGAGCTTGTGCTGTTCGACCTCCTCCTGGAGATCTTCGAGGAACGGGGCGTGAACGTCATCCTTCGGTGACGGCTGGTCGCTTCCAGGCATGGGTCCTGGGAAGGTCATTCGGACTCCTGGGGACGGCGGCGTGCGGGGATGCCGAGGTGGACGGCCGGTCGCTGGGCTCGGCGTTGGGTCTCGTCGCGCTTCGCGCGGAGGAAAGTGAGGGTGAGGTCGATGCCCTCGATCTCACCGATCCAGCCTTCGGCCTCAGCCCGCGTCCTGCGTTGCAGGAGGTCGGCTTCGAGCTCGGAGAGCCGGGCGAGCACCTTGGGATTGACGTGGAGCATCGGGCAGCGGATGCAGGCGTGCTCGTGCTGGCAGGGGGTGCCGTAGGGGCGGCCGCAGGAGCCGAGTTCGACCTTGCGGCGGTCGAAGTGCTCCTCGAACTCGGTCCACTCGTCAGAGGTGGTGTCTCGGTATTCGTCGGTGGGACGGATCTGGCGCCGGTGCTCCAGGTGCTCCTGGTAGTGGCGGATGACGTCCTCGTCGAAAACCGCGACGTAGCCGCGAGTGGTCTGGACATTCAGGTGTCCGAGCAGGGCCGCGCCGATGTGGATGGGCAGGCCGCTGTTGACGAGTTCGGTGATGAAGATCCGGCGGAAGTCGTGCGGGGTGAACTTCAGCCCCTTGAAGCCGGGGTGCACTTCGGCGAGGGCGAGGCAGCGTCGCTCGATCATCTTCTGGATCGTGCCGGGGTTGAAGACTGCGGGAATCGTGCCGTTCTGCCGCTGGAACAGGAACGGCATCGGAGGACTCCAGACCTTGTCGTGCGGGTCGTAGCGAGTCACGAGCGGGATCGGCCGCCCGGTGCGGGCGTGTCGGCGGATGATCGAGGCGATCACGTGGAAGAGCTCGGCGGACATCGGGATCACGCGCTCGCGGTCGGTCTTCGAAGGAGCGATGACCAGCAGCGCGATGACCTCGCCACCGGGCCGCTGATACTGGCGGATGCTCAGGTGGGTGAGCTCGCACAGTTCCTCGATGCGGACGCCGGAGTGCCGCAGCGTCTCCACCGCTGTCCAGTCCCAGAAGGTGGTTTCCTCCTCGGCGGCGATGTGGACCATCTCGCCGCTGTCGTTGTTGCGCAGACGCGGCGGGATCGGTGCGGTGTGTCGGCTGAGCTTGCGGTCGGCTTCGCTCAGCACGCGTGTGTAGCTGGTGCCGGCGAAGGTGAACGACTCTCCCTCGGCCGCCTCCTCGGCGAGCTGGAGCAGCTGGCGGAAGTGGTCGTAGCGGGACTCGACGTGCTCGACGAGTACCGGCAGCAGAGGCTGACGCTGGCGGGTGCGGTCGGCGCTGCGTTCGTTGATCCGCCGGCGGCGAGCGCCGAGCCCATGCAGGTCGGAGGGTGGGACAGGGCAGGGAGCGACCCAAGCAGCCCACCGCTCGGGTTCCTGAGCGGCCCAGGTGTGCAGGTCGTAGTAGAAGCTGCGGACGGAGATGACCAGGCTGTCTGCCCCGGCGCGCGGAGCGCCGTTGTCCTTGACGGCGATCATCTGCCGCCAGGCGGTGTAGATCTCCGGGGAGATCCGCAGGTCAGCCTGGTCGGGGTTGAGGCGTTCGATCTTCTCCCAGAAGTGGTGGGCCAGGTGCAGGACCAGGTTCTTCAAGGTGGCGTAGTCGGTGTCGGCGCGGCGCCGCGTGAAGTAGTCGATCAGCAGACCGCGGACGGCCTGGTTGCGGATCGGGTAGAGGTCGATGAGCTCCTCGATGCTCTTCTGACCCCGCATGAGAGCGGCGCGCATCGTTGCGGGAACGGTCGGTGGAAGGTGGCCCATGGCGTGGAGCACGTGCCACACACCTTGGCCGCGGAGGCGGTTCCCGGCCTTGTTCCCGGGGTCCACCACCGACCACGCCCGCCGGTTCTCCTGCGCGAAGTGCAGCAGCGCGGGCGCCGTGACGTCGCTCAGCGCGACCCCCTGGACAGAGAGCAGAACGCACAGGTCGAACAGAGCCTCGGTGCGGTGCGCGTAGGTGTGCTGGTGCACCTCGACCTGCTTGGCGAACTCGTCCAGCAGCGGGTCGCTCTGGGCGGAGATGAAGTGGGCGGCGAAGCCGGTCATGTGGTGGCGCCGGAAGGCCACCAGGGACGGCTGGATGACGCGCAGGCAGATCAGGGCTCGCAGACCAGTGGTGAGTTTGACGCTGGGGCTGCGGCGGCACTCCAGGTCGTTGACGTGGGCAAGTCCCTTGCCGACCGGGCTGGCGTCCCACCGCTCCTGCCAGGTCAGGCCGGGGTAACCGGCCAGGTAGTCCAGGAGGAGCCGGGCGGCCTGGCCGCGCTGCTGCCGCGTTGACGTACCTCCGTCCCAGGTGTCGACGACCAGCCTCGCGATCGACCGCGAACTGCTGCGGGAGAGATCGCCGAATGGGCGTGGTGGCGTGGCAGTGGTGGCCGGCTCGGCTGCCATCGGGCCACCGACAAACCGGCTGGGGTAGTCCAGGCCCTCGGCGATCGGGCCGTGGCGGCGGCTGACGCCGGTGGTAGGGCTCGCGGCGGTCTTAGGCACCGAACACCGCCGCGATGTCGTCGGCGGCGTATCCGGCCGGGTAACTCACCTGGGGGCGCGGCTGGTTGTAGTACTCCAGCAGGGCGTCGAAGATCTCCTCGACCCGCACCGCCAGGTAGCGGCTGGTGGTCTGGATGTTCGCGTGGCGCAGCACCGCCTGTACCTCGGGCAGCGTGAGCTTGCCGCCGTTGGCCATCCGGTGCGCAGCGGTGTGGCGCAGGTCGTGAAGCGTCCAGTTCGTGCGCAGGTTCTGCTGGGCCCGCTGCACCACCCGACGCATCGCCCAGTAGCTCAGAGGCCGGTCTTGACCGTGCCGCGTGCGCCAGACGGGCTCGCCGGCCTCCGGCGTGCCGACGCTGTCCAGGTAGCGTGCCAGCCGGACGCATGCCTCCGGCGAGATCGGCACGAGCTCGCGTTCCCGGGTGCCCTTGGTGATGACGTAGAGGCCCGGCTTGGCCCAGTGGATGTCGTTGGTGCCGACACCGAGCAGTTCCTCCGCCCGGGCGCCGCTGGAGACGTAGCAGTCGAGCAGGGCTCGGTCCCGCTCGCAGCCCATGGCGGCGAACAGCTCGTCCCACAGCGGATCGGGGATGGAGCGCGGAGGCCGGCTGGCAACCTTCTGGCGCAGCCTGGCCCGGCCCAGCACCGGCTTGGGCTCCAGCGGGCTCAGGTGGCTCAAGGCCCGGCGGCGCTGAGGCGAGGCGGGCACCGGGTTCGCCACCGGGCCGCGTCCGTAGTGCGCATGGAACGTGTAGAAGCCGCTGACCACCGACAGGGCGTGGTTGATCGTCGTCGGTGCGTACCCGGGGCTGAGGTACGGCTTCCCGGTCCGCGGATTGACCGTTCCCGGAGGCGGCGACTGCGGGTTGCGCCGACGGCGCTGCGGGTTCGGGGCCGTACGCAGCCAGCCGGTCAGGACGGCCGTCTCCGCCTCGGTCGCCCGTTCCCAGGCCACATCGAGCAGCCACAGAAGCCGGAACCACCGCAGCATCCCGAACCCGTAGCTACGGGCGGTCAGCGGGCTGCTGTCACTCAGCGCCAGGTCGCGCAGGTACGCGGTGACCGGCTCCACCTCGCGTCCGAGCCCGTTGACAACAACGAAGGGAGGGTGGGCCTCACCGGTTTCCACCACGGCACCAGCGCGGGGCAGCTGGGCCCGACCCTCCATCAGTTCGTGACGTAGATCCACTTCACTCTCCTTGATCGTGATGACCAACACCGCGATCAACGAGGAGAAGAGGTGCAGATAACTGTGCACTGGCGCCTGGTCATGCCCTGCTTCCCGTCCTGGTTCAGGATGTAGAGCGGCATGGAGGCGAACCGGTGATTCGGGTCGAGCGCGTCGGCGCGAATGTTCCCGGCGGAGACGCGCAGCACGGGGATCCCGGCAGGCGCGGCTATCTCTTTCTCCAGGCGATCGAGGTGCTCGTATACGGCAGCCGGTTCCCAGCCTGTATCGGCGAAGATGGCGTAATCGACCTTCGGGAGGATGCCTTCGGCGGAAAGGGCGAGCATGGCGCTGGACTGGATTCCCGCGCCGAGTGATATGGCGCGGAACTGGGGAGTGGGGGAAATGGTGGATCCTGACGGTGAGGCGATGGGGAGGTTGGCCGACTTGCTCAGCGCCGCGCGTGGAGCGCGTGGGCGACGGCGGTGACAAGGGCGCCCGCTTCGTGGGGGCGAAGGCTGTTCATCGGCGCCTGCCGCCCGGCTTGCCGGGCGCGGGTACCTTGCCCGGTGACGCTGAGGGCGTCGGTCCGGGCCGCTGGGTATCCAGCACCAGCTTTCCGGCGGCCGTGACCGTGATGTCCTGACCGGCGATGGCGGAGCGCTGTGTGTCGATCCGGACCAGGCGGTGTTTCTCCAGCACGGCGAAGGGCGTGGCGTGGATGCTGTTGCCGTCGCCGGCCATGACGCTCCTGCTTCCGCCGCGGCGTTCGTAGCGGCGGGCGCCGCCCTGGGCGATCTTGTCGAGCGCCGTGTACTGGGCGTCGGTCAACTGCGGCAGCGGCGGGCGGTGTTCTGGGTGGTCCTTCAGGTCGCGGGCGATCCCGGCCGCCGTGTACTGGCAGCACGTCGCGCACAGGTCGAGGTGGTGGGCGGCCGTGGTCAGACTCTCGGCCAGGAGGGGCCCGGCCTCGGCGTGTCGGGCTTGGCGCACGGCAGCGTCGTCGACCGGTGGGCCTCCGGCGAAGGCGGCGGCTTCGAGCGGGTTGTCGGCCACGGCTCTCGCCAGCTGCGAGCCGGCGAGAGAGGCGGAGGCGACGACCTCACTGAGTGTCTCCAGGGAGGAACGGCTGCCGGGTATGGCCGTGTACTGGCTGCCATCGAGCACGGACAGGCGGACCAGGGCACGGCCGACCAGCTCGTGGATGGCGAGGATTTTGGGGCCGAGCTGCTGCAGCATCTCGCTGCCCGGCTGGGCGTTCAGGGCGGTGACGGTGGTGTGCAGGGCGGTGAAGTCGGCGCCGAGCTTGCGGAGATGGTCGATCTGCGCGGGCAGGTCAATCTGGCGCATGGCGGTGGTGGGGGCTCCGGTGCGTAGGGGTCAGCGGGTGCGTCCCCGGGCCGGGTTCGCAGCCGGGCCAGTGGGGACGGTGGCGAGGGTGGCGTGGCGTGCGGTGACGGGGATCGCGGCTGGGGTCGCGATACCGAGGCCGACGCGGACAGCGACTCCGTGGGCGTAGGCGTGTGATTCGACACCCACGACGGCGCCGAGCAGGCCGCGCTCGTCCAGCCCGGCCGGGGGCCGGTGTGAGGATCCGTCTGGTGAAGGGGTGAAGCCGTGCTGCTCCAGGAGGGAGCGGGCCTCGGGGGTCTTGGCGGTCGCGGTGACGGTGCCGTCGGCGAACTGGATGCGCAGGTCGGGCTCGGGCAGCGGGCCGTGCGGACTCCAGCGGGTTGTCCAGGAGAGGTCGACGAGGTCGTGGGTGCGTTCCAGCAGCCCGTACATCGCTTGACCGGCTCGCTCGTGGGCGTCCTGGGGGATTCCCGGCGGTAGCAGGTAGAGGGTGCGGTCGTGGTGGGCACGGGCGGTGAAGCCGGCGTCGGTCAGCAGGCGGTCGGCGCCGGGTAGCCGGCGGTTGAGGACGAGAAAGGTGTATCCGTCGTCGGTGGACCCGATGAAGACGTCATGGTGGTCGGTCAGGGCCATGGGGCTCCGGTGGAGGTGGCGGGGGTTGTGATCAGGCCGCAGGCCCGAAGCCGTCCTGCGCGGGGGTGTGTTTGGCGACGGCGCGGGCGGTGATGGCCTTCGACGCGCGGGCGGAGGCCGCGGACAGTTCGTCGGCGCCGGGTTCCAGGTACCAGGGGCGCAGGTCGAGCATGGCGGCGCGCATGCCGGTGGCGAAGCACAGGGCGGTGCCCTTGGGCAGGGCGCGGATGGCGTCGGCGGGCAGGATCCGTTCCTGCCGCATCGACACCGAGGTGGACTTGCCGGACTCGGAGTGGGAGGTGGAGGTGGTCTCGACGTCGTGGTCGCCGATCAGTCGGGACAGCTTGTCGGCGAAGTCCGGGTCGTCGATGCCGGAGCCGATGACCTTGACGGTGGAGGCGGACCACATGGCGTCCATGCCCGCGTCGCCCCAGACCTTCTGGCCCTGGCGGTAGGACTGCAGGATGGTGATCGGGATGATCCCGCGGCTGCCGAGGTGGGAGTACAGGTCCGGCAGGTCGGAGATCTTGCAGACGTTGGCGGCCTCGTCGAGGATCGCCAGCATGGGCGGGTCGAGGCGCCCGCCGGCGCGCTCGGCCTGGGCGGTCGCGGCCCGCATCACGGAGTCCGCGCACGCCGCGATCAGGGCGCTCGCTCCGCCTCCGCCGTCCTTGCTCAGCAGGTAGAGGGTGTCGGTGGAGGTGACGAACTCGGCTGGCTTGAACTCGGGGACGTCCTTCTGCGGGGTGACCCAGGCGGCGATCTCGGAGTTCAGCAGGGCGGCGGCGTACTGGCGGGCCGTTTCGTAGATGCCGTCGCGGGTCTCGGGCGGGCCCTCGACGGTGCCCTTGAGCTGGGCGGCGACGGCGGTGAAGTCGTGGTCGCGGAGGATGTCCAGCGGGGTGCGGTCGGCGGGGAAGGCGAGCCACTGCATGACGTCGGTGATGGGCCGGTCATCGAGCGCGGCGGCGAGGAAGAGCTGGGACAGGATGTTGGATCCGGCCTTGGACCAGAAGTCGCCCTGCTGGGAGGCGTCCACGCTCGCGGCGAGGAAGTGCCCGGCCAGGCGGCCGGCACCGTCCAGCGTCTTGGCGTCCGCGAGGGGGTTCCACCACATCTCGCGGGCGGCGTGGGCGATCTGCTGCGGGTCCATCGACCACACCCACCCCACCGTGGCCCGCGCGTCGATGGTCGCGGTGTACGCGTCGCCCGCCGCCTTGTTCGAGGTCAGAAGGACCGGGCCGGGCGCGTTAAGGATCGAGGGGATCGCCAGCGACGTGGTCTTGCCGGAGCGCGGGGCCATGATCGCGACGGCGACGTCCTCGTACCCCATGCGGACCTCGTGCTTGGTGCCCTGCAGGTTGCCCAGGAGGATGCCGGTGTCACGGGCATCGATGCGCTTGGCGGTCTTCAGACTCGGCCGCAGCGAGCGGGCCTTGTCGGTGATGGCCTTGGCCATCAGCGGCTCGATGTCCCGGGGCTTGGCCATGCCGGCGACCTTCTTCTTCCGTCCTCCACTGGGCTTGTGGCGCGACCACAGGACGCCGGCCGCGGTGGCGAGCGCGAGCAGCGCGGCGACGGGGACGATGCGGGCCCCAATGAGCAGGGATGTTTCTCCGGTGTGGGGCCAGAGCTGGTCGGGATGGAGCAGCGCAGTGGTGGGCGCGTAGGCGGCCCAAGGGCGGCCGGCCAGCCAGGAGGTGATGTTGCCGGACAGCCACGCGAGGTGGGACAGGGGGACGACGACGGCGGCCACGCCCAGGAGGAGGCGGAAGGCGATGTCGTAGCCATCGGAGGGCTTGTTGGTGGAAGGGGGCAAGGTCGATGTGCTTCCGGGCGGAGGG
>NZ_POTZ01000256.1 GCF_003236365.1 Streptomyces sp. NTH33 | reverse complement strand
GCCCCCCGCACCCACGTCAAAAGCTTCGCCACCGGCCCGTTCGGCCGCGTCCGTGCACGTCACAGCCCTGCCCTCCAACTCCCCCGTGTCCACCAGCAGTTCACGGAATGCGGTCGCCACCGTATCCGGGTACTCCATCATGGCCACATGGCCGGCGTCCGGCAGGGTGAGAAGGCGGGAGCCGCGGAAGGCCCGGGCCGCGCGCTGGGCCATGCGGAAGCCGACGAGCTGGTCGCGGCCGCCGTAGACCAGCAGCGTGGGCGCGAGGACCCGCTCGGCCTGGCGCCACAGCCCGTGCTGTCCGCCCAGCGTGTACGCGTCCACGATCCCGCGCGCGGAGCGTGCCATCGCGTCCCAGTGGTACGGCAGTCGCAGCCGCCGCTCCATCTCCCGCACCGCGTTGCGGAACCCCTCCGACGTCACCCGCCCCGGGTCGCCGTAGCACAGGGCCATGACCCCGCGGACCCGCTGCTCCACCGTCCACTCCCGGGTGAGCCGCGTGAACAGGGCGGCCACGCCCGGCACCGCGAGCAGCCCGGTCGGCACGGCGGTGCGCTGCACCCGGAGTTCGGGCAGCGCGGGCGAGACGAGGGTGAGCGTGCGCACGAGGTCGGGGCGCAGCGCCGCGACACGCGTGGAGACGGCGCCGCCCATCGAGTTGCCGAACAGGTGGACGGGTCCGCGGCCGGAGGCGTCGAGGAGGCGGATCACCGCTCGCGCGTGCCCGTTGATGGAGTAGTTGCCGTCGTCCGGTGGCGGGGAGTCCCCGAAGCCCGGCAGGTCGAGCGCCTCGCCGTCGACGAGACCGTCGAGCAGCGCCATCAGCGCCGACCAGTTCTGCGAGGAACCGCCGAGGCCGTGCACGTACAGCGCGGGCGGCAACCCCTCCCGCGCGGGTGGGCGCGCGCGCACCGTCAGCGTGATCCCGGGCAGTTCGACCGAGCGCAGGCGCTCTCCCTCCTCGAGCCCGACCGGTGTCACCCTGGGGAGAACGTTGGCGGGCGGCACGGAGGGCAGCTCGGTCGAAGACATGCGGCAATGTTACGAGACGATCACATAGCGGCTCATGTGTTCGCCGTCACACATCACGCACGCGCGGGGCCGTGGAATCGCATAGCGTCCACTTCGGGTGTCTCCTACGCTCGTACAGAGGGCACCCGTACTCGACCCCTGCCCCCCGGGGGACACCTCCAGGGGCACCCACAGGGGCACTCCGCAGGGAGATTCCGCACGAAGGGAGCCCAGCATGGCATTCGACCCCACCGATCCCGAGACGTTCGAGGACGATGCCACGGAGATCGACGTCGAGGCTCCGGAGAACGACGCCGCCGAGCAGCTGGCGGATGTCGCGCCGGACCGCGACGAGCCCCTCACCGGGGACCCGGACCGCGCCAACGAGGCGGATCTCGCCGAACAGGCGCGGGTCGTCTCCATCGACGAGGACGACTACCGGTGAGGCACGAGGTGGTGCGCGAATCCGCGTTCGAGGCACTGGACGGGAGAAACCGCCGCTGACCAGGAACGAAGCCGCGTTGTGCCCGGATTAAACCTATTTGAAACCTTCTGCGTCGCTTTTGTCACCGTCCAGTCCGTGAAATTCTGCGTTCGCACCGCGCACAGCACGGTTACCGAAAAGTACGATGACGGCGCGGCGCACACCGCATGTGGACGACTTTGGGAGGCGGCGTGACAGCCATCGAGCAGACAGAGGCGGCACGCCCGCGAGGTACGCGCCTGCCGCGCCGTGCCCGGCGGAACCAGTTGCTGGGCGCTGCCCAGGAGGTCTTCGTGGCGCAGGGCTACCACGCCGCCGCCATGGACGACATCGCCGAGCGCGCCGGCGTCAGCAAGCCGGTGCTCTACCAGCACTTCCCGGGCAAGCTCGACCTCTACCTCGCCCTGCTGGACCAGCACTGCGAGGCACTCATCCAGTCCGTGCGGAGCGCGCTGGCGTCGACGACCGACAACAAGCAGCGCGTGCGCGCCACGATGGACGCCTACTTCGCGTACGTCGAGGACGACGGCGGCGCCTTCCGGCTGGTCTTCGAGTCGGACCTGACGAACGAGCCGGCGGTGCGCGAGCGCGTCGACAAGGTCACCAACGAGTGCGCCGAGGCGATCTGCGACGTGATCGCGGAGGACACCGGCCTCTCGCGCGCGGAGTCGATGCTGCTGGCCTCCGGTCTCGGCGGCCTCGCGCAGGTGGTGGCCCGCTCCTGGCTGCACAGCGACCGCAGCGTCCCGCGCGACCAGGCGGTCCAGCTGCTGACGTCCCTGGCCTGGCGCGGCATCGCCGGTTTCCCGCTGCACGGCAGCGAGCAGCACCACTGAGCCGCGGGCTGTTCGCTCCTGGCGAGCTCCGGCACACCGTGTCAGTCCCCTCACCGGGCTAATGTGTGCAGGTACGGCGCGGAAGGTCGCGCACTTCACCGACCGTCGGAGGGACATAGCCGTGGAGGTCAAGATCGGCGTGCAGCACGCGCCCCGCGAGATCGTTCTGGAGAGCGGTCAGACTGCCGAGGAGGTCGAGCGCGTCGTGGCCGAGGCACTGGCCGGCAAGTCGCAGCTGCTGAGCCTCGTGGACGAGCACGGCCGCAAGCTCCTGGTCCCGGCCGACCGGCTGGCGTACGTGGAGATCGGCGAGCCGGCCCCGCGCAAGGTGGGCTTCGGCGCGCTGTAGCCACGGGCGGCGAAACGACGACAGGGCCCGGCGGTCTTCCACCGCCGGGCCCTCTCGCGTTTCTTCACGGGTGGCGCACAAGCCGCTCACGGAGAGGGTTGCGTTCCGCGGGCCAGGGGTATGACGGGCTACGACCGTCAGCACCGGCCGACCGTGTGGGAGGGAACCGCCATGTTCTTGGAAGCGCTCGGCTCCGCGCTGATCGGTCTGCTGCTCGGCTGGACCGCGTTCCACCGCCTGGCCCACCGTCTGCCGTCCCGCCGCCTGGTGCAGTCGACCGGCGTGGCCGGCGCCCTCCTCGGCGCCTTCGTCACGCACAGCGCACTCGGTTCCGGCAGCCTGGTGCCGGCCCTGCTCGGCGCGGTGGTCGTCTCGGTCGCCTCCCTGTCGCTGCTGGTGCGCCCCGCGGGAAGGCTGCGCCGACGGTCGGCGCCGGCCTGACCCGGCGCCGACGGGGGCGCGTCCGCCGCGGACCCCGGAGCCCTACGCCGCCAGTCCCAGCGCGGACATCCGCTTGGTGTGCGCCTCGGTGATCCGGGAGAACATCCTGCCGACCTCGGCGAGGTCGAAGCCGTCCGCGACGCCGCCGACGAGCATCGTGGACAGCGCGTCCCGCTCGGCCACGACCCGCTGGGACTGCGACAGGGCCTCGCCCATCAGACGCCGCGCCCACAGCGCGAGCCGGCCGCCCACGCGCGGGTCCTCGTCGATCGCCGCGCGCACCTTCTCCACCGCGAAGTCGGCGTGCCCGGTGTTGGCGAGGACGGCGAGGACGAGTTCGCGCGTGTCGGAGTCCAGGCGGACGGCGACCTCCCGGTAGAAGTCGCTGGCGATCGAGTCACCGACGTAGGCCTTGACGAGCCCTTCCAGCCAGTCCGAGGGCGCCGTCTGCTTGTGGAAGCCCTCGAGCGCGGCGACGAAGGGCTCCATGGCGGCGGTCGGCTCCTCGCCGATCTCCGTGAGCCGGTCGCGCAGCCGCTCGAAGTGGTGGAACTCGGCCGACGCCATCTTCGCCAGCTCGGCCTTGTCCGCGAGGGTGGGCGCCAGCTTGGCGTCCTCCGCGAGCCGTTCGAACGCCGCGAGCTCTCCGTACGCGAGCGCGCCGAGCAGGTCCACGACCGCGGCGCGGTACTGCGGGTCGGCGGCGGCCGTCGCCCAGTCCTGAGCGGCGATCCCGGTGTGTTCGGCGGGCGCGTCGGAGGCGTTGTCAGACTTGTCAGAGCTCGTCATGCAGCGCACAATAGTCCGCTCTCCGCGTCTTCGAAGGACCTGGTCAACCAGTGTGACGACGACTACGTGGCCGAATCGGCCATCGCATGTGCGCGTTTCCGGGGTATGGTGGTAATGCGCCTGCTGAGTACGCCGACGTGGATTGGCGTACGTCGACAGGCCGCACGCATGAGGATGCCCGGTCGGTGGCCCGATCGGCTCCGACCCGACAGCCCTCCCTGACCGTACGGCTCCGTGCCTACGACGATCGGAGGGACACCCTCAGCGGTACGAGCGCTAGAGCGTCGGCTGTGGTCCCGTGCCACACCACCCGCCCCGCGAGGGCGGCCGACGTCCCCGGCACGGTCAGGTGACACGACCCCCGCGCTCGCCTCGCGCCGCGTACACAGAAGAGGCAGCACCCTGACTACGACGTTCCGAGAGCTCGGGATCCTTCCCGAGACCGCCGAGGCCCTGGAAGCCGTCGGCATCACCACTCCCTTCCCCATCCAGGAGATGACGCTGCCCGTGGCCCTGACGGGCACGGACATCATCGGCCAGGCCAAGACCGGCACCGGCAAGACGCTCGGCTTCGGCCTTCCGCTCCTCGAGCGCGTGACCGTCCCCGTCGACGTCGAGGCCGGGCGCGCCGCTCCCGAGGACCTCACCGACGCCCCGCAGGCACTCGTCGTCGTCCCCACGCGCGAGCTGTGCGTCCAGGTCACCAACGACCTGCTGACCGCCGGCAAGGTACGCAATGTGCGGGTCGTCTCGATCTACGGCGGCCGGGCCTACGAGCCCCAGGTGGAAGCCCTGAAGAAGGGCGTCGACGTGGTCGTCGGCACCCCGGGCCGGCTGCTGGACCTGGCCGGCCAGAAGAAGCTGGACCTGAAGCACGTGAAGTGCCTGGTGCTCGACGAGGCCGACGAGATGCTCGACCTGGGCTTCCTGCCCGACGTCGAGAAGATCATCGACATGCTGCCGGCCAAGCGGCAGACCATGCTGTTCTCGGCCACCATGCCGGGCGCGGTGATCGGACTGGCCCGCCGCTACATGTCCCAGCCCATGCACATCCGCGCCACCGCGCCGGACGACGAGGGCATGACGGTCGCGAACACCCAGCAGTTCGTCTATCGCGCGCACTCACTCGACAAGCCGGAGGTGGTCGCCCGCATACTGCAGGCCGAGGGCCGCGGGCTGGCGATGATCTTCTGCCGGACCAAGCGCACGGCGGCCGACATCGCCGAGCAGCTGCAGCGCCGCGGCTTCGCCGCCGGCGCGGTCCACGGCGACCTCGGCCAGGGCGCCCGCGAGCAGGCGCTGCGCGCCTTCCGCAACGGCAAGGTCGACGTGCTCGTCTGCACCGACGTCGCCGCGCGCGGCATCGACGTCGAGGGCGTCACGCACGTCATCAACTACCAGTCGCCCGAGGACGAGAAGACCTACCTGCACCGCATCGGCCGTACGGGCCGCGCGGGCGCGTCGGGTACGGCGATCACGTTCGTCGACTGGGACGACATCCCGCGCTGGCAGCTGATCAACAAGGCACTGGAGCTGGACTTCAACGATCCGGTGGAGACGTACTCCACCTCCCCGCACCTGTTCTCGGACCTGGGCATCCCCGAGGGTACGAAGGGTGTCCTGCCGCGCTCGGAGCGCACCCGCGCGGGGCTGGAGGCGGAGGAGCTGGAGGACCTCGGCGAGACCGGCGGCCGCGGGCGCGGTCGCGGTGGCCGGGGCAGCCGGGACGAGGCGCGCGACGCCGACCGCGAGCGCCCGGCGCGTACGCCGCGGCGCCGGCGCCGCACGCGCAACGGCACGCCGGTGGACCCGGCATCGGCCGGGACCACCGCACCCACCGCACCGGCCGAATCCGCGGCCACGGAAGAGGCCCCGATAGAAGAGGCCACCGCCACCCGTACGCCGCGGCGCCGGCGCCGCACGCGCAGCGGTGTGCCGACGCAGTCGGTGGCGACCGCGGAGTCCATGGAAGCCGCGGAAGCCGCGGAAGCCGCAGTGACCACGGCCGAGGGACCGGCCCCCGAGGCCACGGAGCCCCCCGCGAAGCCGCGCCGCCGCACCCGCAAGTCGGCGGAGATCGAGCCCACGGCTGCCCCGGAAACACCGGAACCGGCCGAGGCGACCACCGGGACGGCACTGAACACGGCCGAAGCCACGACGGCCGAGCCGGAGGTCAAGCCCCGCCGCCGCACCCGCAAGACCGCCGAAGCGGCGGTCGACGCGGAGGCCGCTGTGGCAGTGGCCGACACCGCCGAGGAGGCCGAGGCCAAGCCCCGCCGCCGTACGCGCAAGGTCGTCGCGGAGACCGTCACCGCCGGGATTCCCGCGCAGGCCGACAGTGAGCCGGAGGTCAAGCCGCGCCGCCGCACCCGCAAGACCGCCGAGGTGAAGGCCGCCGCCGTCGTGGAGTCCGCGGAGGCCTGATCCGGCGCTCCGGCGCCGTACGAGCCGGCCGGCCCGGCAGACCTGGCAGACCGATGGCCCGGTCCCACCCCCTGGTGGGACCGGGCCATCGGCGTACACCACCGCACGCCCCCTTCCCGATAGCCTCGGCGTATGAGCAGACCTCCCACGTTCGTCCCGCCGCCCGGAGCGCGTGTGTACCGGCTGCGTACCGCGCGCGGTGAGTTCGCCGTGGTCGACGCGCCCGTCGCGGACGGTGTCGAGCCGCGGGGCACCGTCCTGCTGCTGCCGGGGTTCACCGGGAGCAAGGAGGACTTCAACCCGCTGCACGAGCCGCTCGCGGCGCGCGGGTACCGGACGGTGGCCGTCGACGGGCGCGGGCAGTTCGAGTCGGACGGGCCCGTGGACGACGAGTCCGCGTACGCCCAGGCGGAACTCGCCCGGGACGTCCTCGCGCAGGTGGAGGCGCTCGGCACCTCCCTGCACCTGCTCGGGCACTCCCTCGGCGGCCAGATCGCCCGCGCGGCCGTGCTGCTCGACCACTCCCCCTTCCTCTCGCTCACCCTGATGGCCTCCGGCCCGGCGCAGATCTCCGCCTCGCAGCAGCAGCGTGTGAAGCTGCTGCGGGACGCGCTCGGCGTGATGACGATGGCCGAGGTGTGGGAGGCCGTCCGGGCCGTGGAAACGCCCGCGCTGGAAACGCCCGAGGAGACCGACACCGGCGCCGAACTCGACGCGGGCCTCGACGACCACGAGGACCTGC
This sequence comes from Streptomyces sp. NTH33, assembly GCF_003236365.1. Lineage (GTDB taxonomy): Bacteria > Actinomycetota > Actinomycetes > Streptomycetales > Streptomycetaceae > Streptomyces. Next base: position 3,310 of record NZ_POTZ01000256.1, on the reverse strand, counting down.
GCCGCCGCTGGCTGGCCAACAAGCCTGCCCAACTCCTCGCCACCGGGCGCCAGCTGTGCGTCGAGCCGGACCGCGTCGCCGAACTCGCCACCTTACCGATGCCGTTCCACGTACTGTCGGGAACGCGGGACGAGACCTGGCCGGTGCCGCTCCTGGACGACATGGCCGTACGGCTCGCCGCCCGGCGCACGGCCGTCGAGGGCGCCGAGCACTCCCCCAACTGCGACCAGCCGCTCACCACGGCCCGCGCCCTCGCCGACTTCTGGGACGCCGTCCTCACAGGGCGATAGCCGTCCTCACAGGGCGACCTGGAGCGACCTCACAGCGCGATACGGCTAGAACTGCGTCTGCAGGTGCTCCCAGAAGCCGTCCCGCAGCACGCGCCGCAGGTCCGCCTGGCCGCGAAGGGAGTACTGGAGGATGTCTTCGGCCTCGACCAGCAGGTCCTGGTCCACCGAGCCCGGCAGATAGGGGTGCCCCGGCAGCAGCTCCCCGACGGTTTCGCGGCCGCGCGCCGCGAGCCACTTCGCGGCGATCTGGGCGCCCACGAAGCGCACGTTCTCACGGGTCGGACGGACCGTCATGGCGGGGTCGTACGCGGGCGTGGTACGCCGGGAGACGTACGGCTTGAAGAAGTCGAGGTCGAGCGTGCGCTGGCTGTCGACCTCCCAGAGCAGCGGCTCGGCCTGGTTGCGGCCCTCGGGGGCCTCGACGCCCCACAGATGGACCCGGGCGCCGTAGCCCTGGGCCGCCTCCACCGCCGACACCAGGTCCTCGTCGCCGCCGAGCAGGGCCGCGTCGCTGATGGCGCGGTGCCGGGCCAGTGACTCCAGGTCCGTCCGGATGAGGGAGTCCACGCCCTTCTGCTGGTTGTTGGCGTTGAGGTTGCCCAGGCGGACCTTGACGTCCGGGAGTTCGGCGATCGACTGCTGCTCGGCGGTGTGGATACGGCGCCTGGCTCCGTCGTACCAGTAGACGCGCAGCAGCCGGCTGTCGGCGAAGACGGTGCGGGCCCGGTCGATGAGCGCGTCGATCAGCCCCTCGGCGTCCAGGTCGAAGGCCCGGCGGTCCTCCGTCCCGGCCACCAGCCGCCCCGCCGCCGCGTAGAGGTACCCGGCGTCGACGAAGATCGCATGGGTAGAGGGTGTCTTCGCCACCTCGGCGAGCATGCGCTCCAGCAGCTCGTTCGTGCGGTCGATGCGGGCGGACAGCGCCCCGAGGTCGTCGTTCATCGCCTCCATTGTTCCGGCGGTCACGCTGCGAACACAACCGGTCCCGTTCGGTCGACCGACAGTCCCTTACTGGTCACTGATTAGTCATTCGAAGAATTTCTTTAGCGTAGGGAATGTTTGCACCGCCCGGCTCGTTGTACCCGTAGGGAACACGGAGCACCACCGCCCGTGCGCCCTCCACCACAGTAATTCTCCTCAGGAGGATGACCAGACGAAGGGAGAAGCCCTTGCGCTTCGAGATCATGCGGCTCGACGAGATCGACGGCACCGCCGTGGACAGCACCGTCGTGGACGCCGCCTCCGTCAACGGGATCGTTCAGCAGGCCGCCGCGATCGGCCAGAGGCTGTGGATCCGCCCGGCCGAGACCCCGGTCTCATAACAGCGGGGTCCCCTCACAACGGGGTCCCCTCACAGCGGGCCCGCTTTCAGGAGCCCTGGATCACCTGGGTGACGCCGTTGATGATCTGCTGGACGGCGATCGCGGAGAGCATCATGCCCGCCAGCCGGGTCACCAGCACCACGCCGCCGTCCTTGATGACCCGGATGATCAGCAGCGAGTAGCGCATGACCAGCCACAGCACGATGTGGATGGCGAGGATGGCCGACCACACCGAGACCTGGGCGGCCACATGGTCGGCCTTCTGCACGGCGAGGATGACCGACACGATCGCACCGGGCCCGGCCAGCAGCGGCATGCCCAGCGGGACCAGCGCGACGTTGACGTCCTTGGTCTGCTTGGGCTCGTCCGTCTTGCCGGTGAGCAGGTCAAGGGCGATCAGCAGCAGAAGCAGCCCGCCGGCGATCATCAGCGCCGGGACGGACACGTGCAGGTAGTCCAGGATCTCGTGGCCGAGCAGGCCGAACACGGCGATGACCCCGCCCGCCACGCACACGGCCTGGAAGGCCATCCGCTTCTGCATCTTGGCGGGTCGGCCGGCGGTCAGCGCGAGGAAGATCGGGGTGATCCCGGGGGGATCCATGATGACGAAGAGGGTGAGGAAGAGGGAGCCGAAAACGGCAGCATCGAACATCGGTGAGCAGGCCTTGCAGAAGAGTGAAAAAGAGTGAACTGACGTGAGGTGCGGGAGGGCGGGGCTCAGGCTCCGCCGGTCCCCGGCACCGGGAACGCCCCGGTCGCCCGCCGCGTGATCTCCCCGTACACCTCGGGGTCCGTCGTGTACTCACCGAGCGAGACGGTCTTCCGGCTGCCGTGGTAGTCGCTGGAGCCGGTCACCAGCAGCCCCAGTTCCCCGGCCAGACCGCGCAGCCGCGCGCGTGTGCCGGGATCGTGGTCCATGTGGTCGACCTCGAGGCCGTCGAGCCCGGCGGCGGCCAGCTCGGCGATCGTGGACTCCGGAACCGTACGGCCCCGCTTGGCGGCGGCCGGGTGGGCGAGGACGCAGACCCCGCCGGCGCCTTTGACCAGCCGGATCGCCTCGAACGGATCCGTCTCGTGCTTCTCGACCCAGGCCCGGCCGCCGTCGGCCAGCCAGTCCTCGGTGAAGGCGTCGCCCACGGTCGGTACGACGCCGAGCTCGACCAGCGCCGAGGCGACGTGCGGCCGTCCGACCGAGCCGTCGCCCGCGATCCGCGCGACCTGCTCCCAGGTGACCGGCACGCCCAGCGCGTTCAGCTTGGCGATCATCGCCTTGGCCCGCGGCACCCGGTCGTCGCGGACCAGTTCCCGCTCGGCGAGCAGCGCGGGCTCCTCGGGGTCGAAGAGGTAGGCCAGCATGTGCATGCCGACGCCGCCGATGCGGCAGGAGAGCTCGGCGCCGGTGACGAGGGTCAGTCCCTCGGGCAGCGCGGCGATCGCCTCGGTGTGTCCGCGGGTGGTGTCGTGGTCGGTCAGCGCGACGACGTCCAGACCGGCCGCGGCGGCATTGCGCACCAGCTCGGCCGGGGTGTCCGTACCGTCGGACGCGGTGGAGTGAGTGTGCAGATCGATGCGCACGACACGGACTCCAGGCGGTGACGGGACGGAAGGGGACACCCAAGGATAACGGGAGCCCAGGGGTGCCCTGTCACACCCGCTCAGCCCTTGCGCCCCCTACGACCCGGCGCCATCCCCACACGC
>NZ_POTZ01000255.1 GCF_003236365.1 Streptomyces sp. NTH33 | reverse complement strand
CTCTTGCGCCCCACCGCGCAGTAGGCGTCGACGGCGGCACCGTCCCCACCCGGCTCCCCGGTGGCCTCCGGCCGCCACTCCGGCACCCGCACGACCCCCGGCTCCACCAGCTCCAGCCCGTCGAAGAACCCGGCGATCTCCTCGACGCTGCGCACGTAGTACGGAACGGCACCACTCGCGTTGTACGCCTGGGACGCGGCGATCATGCCCTCGCTCGTCGCCGTACTGTCACTGATCACCAGGTGGCTGCCCGACCCGAGCCCCGCCATCAGCCGGCGCACCAGGTCACGGGCCTGCCCGTAGTCGCCCACATGACCGAGTGTGTTGAGGATCACCAAGCCGACCGGCTGGGTGAGGTCCAGCGTCCCGGCGGCGGCCCGCAGGACGGCCTCGGGGTCGTAGAGGTCGGCGTCCAGATAGTCGGTCCTGCCCTCGGGCGTGCTCGTGAGCAGGGCGTGCGCGTGGGTGAGAACGATCGGGTCGTTGTCGACGTACACGATCCGCGCGTCCGGAGCGACGCGCTGCGCCACCTCATGCGTGTTGTCGGCGGTCGGCAGTCCGGTCCCGATGTCCAGGAACTGCCGTATCCCCTGCTCACCGACGAGGTACCGGACGGCCCTCCCCAGGAACTGCCGGCTGGTCTGCGCCACGTCGACCAGCCCGGGGAAGATTCCCTTGATCTCGTCGCCGATCTCCCGGTCGACCTCGTAGTTGTCCTTGCCGCCGACGAAGTAGTTCCAGAACCGCGCCGAGTGCGGCTTGGTCGTGTCGATCCGGGCACGTGTCGCGAAACCGGCGCCGTCCTGACTGATGTCCTCGGACACGGGTGAGCCTCCTGTGGTGGGCGATGACCAGTGCAGCACCCCCAACCTATGCGAACTGACCATGACACGCCCGGAGTTCACAGCCCCGAAGCGCAACCGCCGGGCGGCCGACGCCCCCGCCGAGTAAAGCCGGGGCTCTGCTTCCGGCACCTTGATCCGCTGCCGGTCCGCGGCCTGCCAGCGCAGGAACGCGTCCTGCACGGCGTCCTCGGCGGCGGTGGCCGAGCCCAGCAGCCGGTACGCCGGCGAGGCCGGCCGGTCGCGGCCGGCCTCGAACCGGCTGGTGTCGAAGCGATCAGTGGCGGTGCTGTCCCCGCGGACCACCCCAGGCGGCTCCGCGACCGCCTTCTCGGCGGCCGCATCCGGCGCGGGGGCCAGGCGGCGCCTGCGTTTGGGCAGGCCGAAGGTCGGGTGCGAGGTGGTCCACAGCGGCATCTTGAGGATGCCCGCCTTGATCCGCGCGGCCGCAGGATGTCCGGCGGCCCGAACCGCTCCTGGAGCACTGCTTTCATCGCCCTGCCCCATCTCCTCGGGACCCGTCACGACCGACACATGTCCGCCGCGCGGGTGAGGGCAAGGTAGGCGTACGCAGTACAGCCGTCGATGGCCGCCGGGCGCGAGCCGGACGGCGGGGACGGGGCGCTCAGCCCACAAAGAGCCGTACCAGCCCGCCGCACGCCTGCGGCGTCCCACGCACCGTCACCGCGACGCAGCGGACCGAGCCCGTGCGCGTGCGCACCCGCCCATGACCGTCCAGGGTCTCCGCCCGCCGGTAGTGGATGCCGTGATCTTGGGATCCGTGAAGAGGGCCTTCGTCGGGGCCGAAGTTCTTCGGCACGTGCAGGTGGCCGGCAGTGCCGAACGATGTGTTCGCTGAGACCGAGCTGGGTGCGCGTAGCAATCTCGAACGGGCCCACCACCAGCCCTACGCCTCGGACGCCGAACGCCAGGCAGCATTTCCCGGCTGGCTGGACTGGTACGACTGCCACCGACCCCACACCAAAATCGGCGACCAAACCCCAGCCGGCCGCGTCACCAACCTCTCCGAACAGCACACGCGCTGCAGCCAGTCCTGCCGCCACACGATCTGCAACTCGCTGTGCAGCTCCGGATCAGCTTCCTTCGTGATGCGCTCGGGGCTTGCGACCCGAAGAAAACCCGGTTGTACGGTGATCGTCCCGGCGCCTAACGTCTGCCCTCATCGGCGTGTAGCTCAGCAGCAGAGCACCGGGCTCGGGACCCGGAGGGCGCAGGGGCGGAACCTGCCACGCCGGCTTATGAACGACAACGCTGAGCAGCAGCCTCTCACCGCGGCCCCGTCCTATCCGGAGGCCCAGCCGGCCAAGGCCTTCACGACCGCGCTGACCCACGAGGACGCCGGCACCCGGCGCCGCGCCGAGGTGCGCGGGCAGCACTGGTGGGAGGTCCTCGCGGGAATGGCCGCAGGCCGGCTGTCGGTCGGTTCGCGCACGCCCGTGGACGGGCTTCCGCCCTGGGTGACCCTTGAGGTGCTGCGGGGCGGCTTCGCCACCGGGACCGCGAGCGCGGGCGGCCCGCTCCAGACGTACGAGTCCGAGGCCGCGCGGAGTTTCGGGGTGCCCGCTGAGCGGCGCGCGCTCTTCGCACACTGCCTCACCGAGCCCGGACTCGCCTGGCTGTGGGCCCGGTTGGACAGCGGCCACTACGGGATCGGTGTGCCCGAGGAGGCCGCGCTGCTCACCATGGCCTGGCTGGTCCGGCGCGGGGAGACCGACGCGGCGCTCGGCCTCGTGGCGGAACTGGAGCCGTTCGCCGACCGGCTGCGGTTCCTGCCCCGCCCGGCGGACGGGCCTGCGCCGGACGCCACTGCGGCCGTCCACCGGTACACCGTCTCCGAGGCCGCTGACACCCTGAGAGGGCGGCAGCCCAACGCGGCCGTCGAGACTCAGCGCGAGGCGCTCGCCGTATGGCAGCCGTTCGGCGACGAGCTGCTCGTCCACTGGCTGCGGACGGTACGGGACGGACGGGTCCTCGAACTCGTCCCGGATGCCGACTGGCTGGCGCACGGCGAGGTCCTGCTCGGCCGCTACCGGCTGCTCGCCGCGGAACACACCCGCTGTACCAAGCACCGCAACCCCAAGGAGAATCTGGGTATTCTGCGCGGCGCGCTGGAGGAGACCGTCGCCGGACGGCCGCTGGACGCGCGCCGGCTCGGTCTGCTGCGGCATGCGGTGGAGTCCATGGTGCGGCGGCGCGGTCTGCCCGGCTCCGTTGCGCACACAGCCCTGCGCCGGCGCCAGGCCGAGCAGGCAGCGCTTCCTTCCCACCACGCCCTGGCCCAGCTGATGCTGCGTCGGCTCGCCGTACTCCCGCAGGAGACGGGCATCACCGATGTCGCCCCGATCCTGGGCGCGGTGACCGAGGAGGAGAGCCGGGAGACCGGCCTGCCCCTCGGAGCAGTCGTACCGCCCACGATCCGCCAGGTGGTCGAGTCCGCGCTGAGCGCACCGCTCGGCACGCTCGTGGAGCGGGGCGTCGTCCCGTCCGCTGAGGTCCTGGCCGAACTGGTGCCGCAGTTGGTCGCCGCCACCACCGCGCAGGCGTACGACGACGAGACGCTGCGAGCGCTGATGGCCGCGAACTACCGGGCGTTCCGCAGCCGCCGCTCATTGCTCCTGCTCAACCTGGAACGGCAGGTGCGCGTCGAGGAATTGCCCTGGGTACGGGCGGTGTCGGGGCAGCGATCCGCGGTGCTGGGCAAGCCGGACGGCGAAGGCGCGCTCGTCGTGCTGCGGCAGCTGGGCGAGCTGGCCGTGCAGGCCTTCCCGGGCACGATCCTGCCCAACCCGCTGGTCCGCGAGTTCGGCGTTCTTGAACGCCAGTGCGATCTGGGCGCCCCGTTCGTGGAGGAGCTGGCCGCCGACATCTTCATGGGCACGTTCAGCCCGAAGTTCCTCACGGCGGCGCGGATCGCGGGCGAACTGCTCGACGGCACACTGTACGAGCGTTACCACGGCATCGACTACGCGGCGATCCGCAACCTGGCGATCGCCGAGACCGGTGCGGCCCTGACCCGTTCCCACGATGCCCGCACCTCTCCCGGTTTCGCGCGGCTGTGCGCCGAGCGGGCCGGGACGGCGTCGCGGTCCTGGTCGGTCGCGGCGAACGGCACGGTGATCGAGCAGGCGCAGATCCTCACCACGCACAACCTGGCCACGCTGGTCCACCGGGCGGGCATCGCCCCGCGGCCCGGCTGGGCCGGCCTGGCGCGCCGCTGCTTCGTGACCGTGTGCCGGCTGGCCTCCCGTGTGCACCGCAACCCGCGGCCATGGGGCACCATCAAGGACGCTGCGTACGCGTGGCGCCAGATGGTGTTCCATCTGTCCCTGTGCCCGCCGGAGGAACAGCGGCGGATCATCGCAGGTCTGGACGAGGAGACGGCCCGCCACCCCGCCCATGTCGCAACCCGGCTGGCCCCCGCCCTGGCGGGCCTGGCCCTGGTCGTCGAGGGCGGCGCTTTTGACCGTGAGGGAACGGCGGACGGTGGCCACGCCCGGCGCTTCCTGGGGTGGAGCACCGACAGGCACTGGATGCGGTGAGGGCGGAAGCGCAGACACGGAGGGGTCCGGACTGGTTGAGTGGACGGAGTTCGACACGGGTTCCGCATTCATCCCCGGCGTGAACGCCGGGGCTTTCTGCAAGAGTCCCGGTAACCGTCGCGGTAAGGCATCCGAGTGGATGGCGGGCGACGTTGTGCCTGCGCAGGAGTCGGCGTCCGCGTCCAGCGGTCAGCGCCCGTTCGGCCGGCTACGTCACCGCGGTCAGCGTCGCGTAGACCACGACGTTGCTCAGGTAGCCGGTGCGCTTGGTGTAGCCGCCACCGCAGGTGATCAACCGGAGTTCGGGCCGGCCGGAACTGCCGTAGACCTTCTTGCTGGGGAACTTCTTCCTGTCGTAAAGCTCGACGGCACGGACGGCGAACACCGCTGTCCGCCGGTCCGCCCGGCTGATCTCGATGGTGGCGCCCTTGGTCAGGGCGCCGAGGTTGTAGAAGACACCGGGGTCGCCGGTGGGTATGTCCAGATGCCCGGTGACGATGGCGGTTCCTGCCGAGCCGGGAGCCGTGCCGTCGCCGTACCAGCCGGCGAGGCCGGGTTTGCCAGGTGGTGGAGTCCGTAGCGCCCCTGCCGCATCGAGGCCCACCCGTGTCATCGGGGCGTTCACGCCGATGGCGGCGATCCGGAGCCGGACCGGATCCGCGGGGGGCAGCGGATGGACCGTGGGGCGGGTGGAGTCCGCAGAGGTCGAGAAGGCCTGGGCCGCCGATGGCTGCGGTGGCTTCTCGTCGCGCACCCCGCTGATCAGCAGCACCGCACCTGCCGTCGTCGCGCAGGCCAGAAGGAGCACTGCGGGGACGAACCGATCTCGGGAAGCGCTGGTGTGGTGTCCGGGTGCCATCGCGGTTGAACCTTTGCTTCACGGCGGGTGTGTTGCAGCGGGTGGTGCGGGCTTCGCGGTGGACGGACCTCGCGGCCACCGGATCCATTCCGTTCCGGGGGCCGGTGACAGGCCGAAGCGGACGGGGCCGGCCGGCAAAGTCGGATGGTCAGGTCCGGTTGCCGTTCGGGCGGCGGCACATCCAGACCACACCCCCGGCGGCGGCCGTGACGAGCAGCCCACCGCCCAGGGCGATTCCCATACCGGTGTCTTCGGCCGGTCCGAAGCCGGCTCTGACCGAGCCGCTCGGAGGGCGGCCGGTGACCCGGTACGTTTCCGTGACCCTGGTCCGTGGCGGACACTTCAGGGTGATTGTGTCGCTGCTGCCCGGCCTGGTTCCTTCCGGGATCTGGAACTGGCCGGTGAGGACCCCCTCCTGGTCGCCTCCGAAGAGGTGGAACTCTCCTCCCACCTCCGACCAGCCCTTGCCGTAGTCCGCGTCAGTGGCGCAGGCCCTCGTACTGACCGTGACCGTGGAACCCGGGTAGGCATTCCACGGGTCGATACGGACATCCGAGTCATCAGCGGCGGCGGCCGGGATCTGCAGTCCGAGGGCACCGAGAGCCAGGACGATACCTGCACCCATGTGTGTGTAACGCATGCGAATCCTCCAACGGGACGGTGTCCGGCCTGTCTGCGCGGCGCCTCTCCTGTGTTCCGCTCACGAGGCAACCGACAGTCCGACAGTTCCGCAACCTGACGGATCGCCAAACGAGTCGCCCAGTCAGGTGCCGCGGCGTTCCCTCTTGATCGCTTACGCAGGTCACCGACGCGGAGATCGTCACTACCCATCACCCACCGCTCCGTCCCCATAACGGTGAAAGTCGATTGGGCGGTCCTGCACGGTGTGGTCTGCCTCAGGCAGCCGCGCCGGGGGCGGCGTGACCTCCCTGCGGGCCGGGCGTCGTGCACGGCACGCGTGCTGACGCCACCCCCTGCGGACGCGTATGCAGCGGAGGGCTGACCGCCGAAATCCACCTCGCCCGCAACGGCAAGGGCCGCCTCCTCGCCATCCTCGTGACACCGGTCCAGCGTCACGACAGCGTCTGCGCACGGCCTCGGTTGGAACGGATTCGCGTTCCTCGCGCCGGCCTCGGCCGGCCGCGCCGCCGACCCGTCCGTGTGACCGCGGACAAGGCCTGCAGCTCTCGCGGATTCCGCGGCTCCCTGCGGTGAACCGCCGACTTGTACGGCGACGCCGGCTTCAACGACGTGATCAGCTCCAACAAGTAGTGCTCTTCGTGAGTCTTCGCACCAACCGGCGGTCCGCGCTCCTGGCGCGGACCGCCCTGGTAGGAGTCGTGCTCGGCATCGGCCTGACGAGCTGCGCGGAACAGCACGCGACCAGCCGGCCCACGGGACCGCTCCCCGCCCCAGCACATCGGCGATCGATCTGGTCACGCACAGCGGCACCTGGCCCCGTACCCAGCGAGTGATCGAGGACGCCCTGTCCGCGCTGGAGCGCCGCTGCCTGCGCGACAACGGGTTCGACTACCCCGTCGTCAGATCGGCGCCGTCCACCGATCCGGAGAACGAGACCGCTGTCATCGGCCTCACCGAGCGCAGGACACACGGCTACGGCTTCGACCCGGCGACAGCCGGGTGGCACCGAGGTTGCCCCACTGGTCGACGGGCAGGAAGACGGGATCGCCAGGGGCGGCAGAGTCGGTCGGAGCGGTGCCCTGCGAGGAACGCAGGGCGGCGGTCGCGCGGGCTCTCTGCTGCAGTGGAGGCAGAGGCTTGCCCTCGGCCTCGGGGGCAGGGTTTGCACAGGTGGAGCACAGTGGCCAGGACGCGGTTGGCCGTGGTCGGTTTGTCTTTGACGCCTGCTCCGGGAGCGCGGCGCCGTGCACTGCCGCGTTGGCGGAGCCGTTGCCGTTCACGTAACCCGGCCGGTCCAGGTGCCGGTTCGCCGACGAGGTGGTCCGGTCCCGCTTCGGGCACGCCGGTCAGTTCCGGGCTGCGCAGTGCTGCAGCCTCAGGACGCCGCGGTGCCGCTGCCGGCCGGGTGGCCGGGGTGCGGCGGCCGCTTTGGCCATGGGACCGCGCCGAGTGCTGTGGGACGTTCCCCGTGCGGCCCGTCAGCGATGCCGGTGGGTGTTGAGCCGGGCGGCCTGGCGCGTCAGGTGGTCGCGTTCGGCGAGGTTGGGTGCCTTGTGGGCCGCCTCGGCGTACAGCCGTGCCGCCGTTGCCGGGTCGCCGTCGCGCTCGTGGAGGTACGCCGCCACCGCGGTGTAGCGGGGCAGTGAGGCGTCCAGCGCCGCGAGTGCCGCCAGGCCGGCGCGCGGTCCGGCGGCCTCGCCGACGGCGACTGCGCGGTTGAGCCGGACGATGGGGCTGTCGGTCAGGCGCGTGAGCTCGTCGTACCACTCGACGATCTGCACCCAGTCGGTCTCCTCGGCGGTGGGCGCGTCGGCGTGGAGGGCTGCGATGGCGGCCTGGGCCTGGAACTCGCCCAGCCGGTCGCGGGCGAGGGCCGCCTGCAGGATTTCGATGCCCTCGGCGATCGACTCGGTGTCCCACCGGCCGCGGTCCTGCTCCGCAAGTGGTACCAGGCTGCCGTCGGGTGCGGTCCGGGCGGCGCGCCGGGCGTGGTGGAGCAGCATGAGGGCGAGCAGCCCTGCCACCTCGGGGTGGTCGATCTGGGCCGCGAGTTGCCGGGTGAGCCGGATGGCCTCGGCGGCGAGGTCGACGTCGCCGGAGTAGCCCTCGTTGAAGACCAGGTAGAGGACGCGCAGCACGGTGGCGACGTCGCCGGGCTGGTCGAACCGCACGGCGGAGACGGTGCGCTTGGCCCGGCTGATACGTTGCGCCATGGTCGCCTCGGGCACCAGGTAGGCCTGGGCGATCTGGCGGGTGGTCAGCCCGCCGACGGCGCGCAGCGTGAGCGCGACCGCGGACGATGGCGTCAGCGACGGGTGGGCGCACAGGAAGTAGAGCTGGAGCGTGTCGTCCACCGCGGGCGCGGGCCCGGGCGCCGGCTCCTCGCCGAGGAGGTCCTCACGCCGGCGGCGGGCGGTGTCCGCCCGCCTCGCGTCGAGGAACTTGCGCCAGGCCACGGTGACCAGCCAGCCCTTCGCATCCCGCAGGGGGTATCCCCTGCTCGAAGAGCTTGGGGAGGGATCGGCCGGCCAGACGCGGACCGCCTCGAGAAGCGCGTCCTGGACGGCGTCCTCGGCCGCCGCGAAGTCGGCTCCGCGGCGGACGAGGATGGCGAGCACGCTCGGCGTGAGGTTGCGGAGCAGGGCCTCGTTCGTCGATGAGGTCACTGTGTGATGGTGGGCGGCGCGGCCAGGAACGGGCGTACCTCGAGCCACTCGTGGATCGGCTTCCCACCCGCCCCGGGGGCGGCCGACAGTTCCCCGGCCAGTTCGATGGCGCGCTCGTAGCTGTCCACGTCGATCACCATCCAGCCGGCGATGAGGTCCTTGGTCTCGGCGAACGGGCCGTCGGTGACCGGCGGGCGCCCCTCACCGTCGTACCGGACGAACGTGCCCTCGGGGGCGAGCGCCTGACCGTCGACGAACTCGCCGGTCTGCTCGAGCCGGGCCGCGAAGTCGTGCATGTACTGCACGTGCGCCGAGATCTCCTCCGGCGTCCACTGGTCCATCAGCACGTCGTTGACCGCAGCCGGAGCGCCGCGGTAGTGCTTGAGCAGCAAGTACTTCGCCATCGTGTCTCTCCCTGGTGCTGATGCGACCCATTGTGGTCGCGTTCACCTCGGGGACGGAGCCAGTCACGGGTTCTCGACATCACCGCCCGAACTTTTTTGGGCTCTCATGGGTGAGCCCTGGCAAGCCGTCTCACGATGCCCGGATCCACGTGACTGGGCGGGTCCGCCGGCTGTGTCCACTCGGCAGGCGCCCCGCGGGCACAGGGAGCACGCCGGCTGCCGCGGCGGGCCGTGGGGACCATCCCTGCGGGTGCGGGGGTACACCGGCAGTCCCAGTTCGAGACGGATGCCGACGAAGACCGCGGCCCCGGCGCGCAGGACCCATGGGCCGAAGGACTCGCCGACGACGCCCCCACTCGCGTGCTGCGCCAGACCTGCATCGACGTCCTGTGCGCCTATCTCCGCCTGCCCTGCACCGCCGAGGCCGACCTCCCGGCAGGTGGCACAGAGGCCCGGCATGCCTACCTGGCCTTGCGGGAGGTCCGGCACACCGTCGTCCGCCTCATCCGCGACCACCTGCGACTGCCCTCCGAACACCCGCACTCCTGGCAGGGCCACGACTTCTACTTCACCGGCGCCACGTTCGACGGCGGAGTCTTCTCCGGCGCGGTGTTCTCCGGCGGCTCTGTCTCCTTTGCTTCGGCGCGGTTCTCCGGCCGGGTCCCCTTCAACAGCGCCCGGTTCTCGGGAAGCTATGTGGACTTCAGTAGTGCGCTGATCGACGGCACGGTCAGCTTCGACCATGCCGAGTTCTCCGGCAGCACAGTCAGCTTCGACCGGACGAAGTTCTCCGGGGATGCGGTCAGCTTCGGGGGCGCGGAGTTCGGAGGCGGTACGGTCGACCTTCGTCGTGCCAGCGGCGTAGCGCCATCCGGCCTCGTCCCGCTGAGCGGGCCGCCTCTTCCGACCGGACTGCTGCTGCCCCCTGAGTGGCACCCGACCGCATCCTGACATCGCCGTGCGGGGTGCCTTCTACGCGATCCCCTACCCAGCAACCCCGCCCCGGGCTTGACGGTCAGCGGCTACCGGCTGAGCCGCCGGCACTGTCACCGGAGCAACAACTCACCCCTGCCATCCGCCTGCCGGGCGGGCGCCGACCCGTCCGGCGAGCGCGAGCCCGACACGTTCCAGAACGTGGTTGAGCCGCGTGGTGCAGCGCGTGTACGGGGAGGTCAGCCGAGCGAACGGCTCGGCGAAGGTACGGCGCGGGCAGTCACCTGCAGCGCAGATGAAGCGCCGGACCGTCAGCCGGATCACGACGCTCTGCCCGCCGAACGGGAGATCCTTCAACCTGCGCCGGGTGGTGACGCGGGCGTTGTTCGTGTCGGCGACGGGCGCAGGCAGGAAAAGCTCCGCCCGCGTGGCCCTGGCGTCGAGCTGTCTCTTATGCACATCT
>NZ_POTZ01000254.1 GCF_003236365.1 Streptomyces sp. NTH33 | reverse complement strand
CACCGACGCGGACGTCGAGGCCTTCAAGCAGCAGCTCGGGCGGCCGCCGCGCGGGCTGCGCGCGATCGCGCACCGCTGTCCCTGCGGCCGGCCGGACGTCGTGGAGACCGCCCCGCGGCTGCCCGACGGCACACCCTTCCCCACGCTGTACTACCTGACGTGTCCGCGCGCCGCCTCCGCCATCGGCACCCTCGAGGCCGAGGGCGTGATGAAGGAGATGACCGAGCGGCTGGCCACCGACCCCGAGCTGGCGGCGGCGTACCGGGCCGCGCACGAGGACTACATCCGGCGCCGGGACGAGATCGAGGAGCTGACCGGCTTCCCGAGCGCGGGCGGCATGCCGGACCGGGTCAAGTGCCTGCACGTCCTGGTCGCCCACTCGCTGGCCGCCGGCCCGGGCGTGAACCCGCTCGGTGACGAGGCCATCGCGATGCTGCCCGAGTGGTGGCGCAAGGGCCCGTGCGTGACGGTCGCCGCGCCGCCCGCCGGTGACGGGCGGCAGGTGGACGGCTCGGACACGGGCTGGTTCGCCGCCAAGCCGGTCGAGGAGGACGAGCAGTGACCCGGGTCGCCGCCGTCGACTGCGGTACGAACTCCATCCGCCTGCTCGTCGCGGACGCCGACCCCGCCACCGGCGAACTCGTCGACCTGGACCGCCGCATGACCATCGTGCGGCTCGGCCAGGGCGTCGACCGCACCGGCCGGCTCGCCCCCGAGGCGCTCGAGCGGACCTTCGCGGCCTGCCGCGAGTACGCCGGGATCATCAAGGAGCACGGCGCCGAGCGGCTGCGTTTCGTGGCCACCTCCGCCTCCCGGGACGCCGAGAACCGTCAGGAGTTCACCCGCGGGGTGATGGACATCCTCGGCGTCGAGCCGGAGGTGATCTCCGGCGACCAGGAGGCGGAGTTCTCCTTCACGGGCGCCACGAAGGAACTGACGGGGCGTGGGGACCTCGCCCGGCCCTTCCTGGTGGTGGACATCGGCGGCGGCTCGACGGAGTTCGTCGTCGGCGACGACCACGTGCGCGCGGCCCGTTCGGTGGACGTGGGCTGCGTCCGTATGACCGAGCGCCACCTGGTGCGAGGCGGCGTGGTCACCGACCCGCCCACCGAGGAGCGGATCGCCGCCATGCGGGCCGACATCGAGGCCGCGCTCGACCGCGCCGAGGAGACGGTCCCGCTGCGCGAGGCGCGCACCCTGGTGGGTCTGGCCGGCTCGGTGACGACGGTGTCGGCGATCGCCCAGGACCTGCCCGCGTACGACTCGGCGGCCATCCACCACTCCCGCGTCTCCCACGACCGCGTCCGTGAGATCACCAGGGCGCTGCTCCACTCCACGCACGCCGAGCGCGCCGCGATCCCGTCCCTGCACCCGGGCCGCGTCGACGTCATCGGCGCGGGCGCCCTCGTCCTGCTGACGATCATGGAACGCGTCGGTGCAGAGGAGGTCGTCGTCAGCGAGCACGACATCCTCGACGGCATCGCGTGGTCGGTGGCGTAGGCTCGTTGATTACCAGCCAGTAGCGTTCGCGTGAGCGGGTCGGATACCGTGTGAGCGGTGCCCAGGGGCCCTTTTCCGGCGCCCCTGGGGGCAGTCCTCCGGGAAGCTTCGTGAAGTTCTTCACAAGGAAACCGGCACGGCCCGAGGGTAAAAGGGTCTCCGCAGGCCCATTCGGGGGCTCAGCAGGTGTGAAACAGTGCTCGGGGAGACGCCGGGCAGGGGATCCGCAAGGGCCGTTCGGTCCCTCCCCGCGGGGCCTTTGGCAGTGCAGAGGAGCAGCTCACACGGCCTTGACAACGGTCCGAACCGGACGGCGACCGCCTTCCGGCGGCGAGCCCTGCGCGAAGAGAGGCGCGGACTATAACACAGGCCCCGCCCAAGCTTGTGAAGGGGCGCACGAGCTCCCCCTCCGAGGTGGGGGGATACTCGATGCCATGAGCACCACGGAGCGTCCCAGGATCCTCGTAGTAGGCGGTGGGTACGTAGGCCTGTACGCGGCTCGGCGCATCCTGAAGAAGATGCGCTACGGCGAGGCGACCGTCACGGTCGTCGACCCCCGGTCGTACATGACCTACCAGCCCTTCCTCCCCGAAGCAGCCGCCGGCAACATCTCCCCCCGTCATGTCGTCGTCCCGCTGCGGCGCGTGCTGCCCAAGGCGGAGGTCCTCACCGGCCGGGTCACCACCATCGACCAGGACCGCAAGGTCGCCACGGTCACCCCGCTGGTCGGCGAGTCCTACGAGCTGCCCTTCGACTACCTGGTCATTGCGATGGGCGCGGTCTCCCGCACCTTCCCGATCCCCGGCCTCGCCGAGCAGGGCATCGGCATGAAGGGCATCGAGGAGGCCATCGGCCTGCGCAACCACGTCCTGGAGCAGCTCGACAAGGCCGACTCCACCACGGACGAGGAGATCCGCCGCAAGGCGCTCACCTTCGTCTTCATCGGCGGTGGCTTCGCCGGCGCCGAGACCATCGGCGAGGTCGAGGACATGGCCCGGGACGCGGCCAAGTACTACCGGAACGTGTCCCGCGAGGACATGCGCTTCATCCTCGTCGACGCCGCCGACAAGATCCTCCCCGAGGTCGGCCCGAAGCTCGGCCAGTACGGCAGGGAGCACCTGGAGAGCCGCGGTGTGGAGGTCTACCTCTCCACCTCCATGGAGTCCTGCGTCGACGGCCACGTGGTGCTGAAGAACGGGCTCGAGGTCGACTCCAACACCATCGTGTGGACCGCCGGCGTCAAGCCGAACCCGGTGCTGGCCCGCTTCGGCCTGCCGCTCGGCCCCCGCGGCCACGTCGACACCCAGCCGACCCTCCAGGTCACCGGCACCGACTACATCTGGGCCGCCGGCGACAACGCCCAGGTGCCCGACCTCGTCGGCCGCGAGGCGGGCAACGAGAACGCCTGGTGCCCGCCGAACGCCCAGCACGCGCTGCGCCAGGCCAAGGCCCTCGGCGACAACGTGATCTCCGGCATGCGGGGCTTCCAGCAGAAGCCGTACAAGCACGCCAACAAGGGCGCGGTCGCGGGCCTGGGCCTCCACAAGGGCGTCGCGATGATCGTCATGGGCAAGATGAAGATCAAGCTCAAGGGCCGTCTCGCCTGGTACATGCACCGCAGCTACCACGGCATGGCCATGCCGACCTGGAACCGCAAGATCCGCGTCTTCGCCGACTGGACCCTCGCCATGTTCCTCAAGCGCGAGGTCGTCTCCCTCGGCGCGATGGAGAACCCCCGCGAGGAGTTCTACGAGGCCGCCAAGCCGGCGCCGGTCGCCGCCGCGCCGAAGACCGAGGAGAAGGCCAAGGCGTCCTGACGCCCGGTCACCGAACGATCCGAAGGGCCTCCCGCCATCCGTGGTGCGGGAGGCCCTTCGGGGTGTTTGCCCATCCGTGACGCCGTTGCGGGGCTGCGTCGCGGGCGCCTTGGTGTTTACGTGGTGGACGACATTCCGGCGTTCGTCGTCACGGAGGTGTTCACCATGCCCGACGCCGCGCTACGGCTCACGACTTCTCTCGAACAGTTGCTGGGGACCCCGCTTCCGGTGCGGATCCGCGCCTGGGACGGTTCGCAGGCCGGGCCGCCCGGGGCACCGATGCTCGTCGTACGCAACCGCCGCGCCCTGCGACGGCTGCTGTTCAAACCCGGTGAACTGGGCCTGGCCCGTGCCTGGGTGGCCGGGGACCTGACCGTCGAGGGCGACCTCTACACCGCTCTGGACCTGATCGCCGGCCTCGTCTGGGAGCGCGGCGAGGACGCCCCCGGGCTCACCCAAACCCTGCGTGACCCCGGGGCGCGGGCCGCCGCGCGCGCACTGGTGAGGCTGGCCGGGCCCCCGCTGCCGCCCGCCCCGCCCCGCGAGGAGGTCCGCAGGCTCCGCGGCCGCACGCACACCAGACGCAGCGACAAGCGCGCCATCAGCCACCACTATGACGTCGGCAACGACTTCTACGAACTCGTCCTCGGCCCGTCCATGGTGTACTCCTGCGCCTACTGGCCGGCCCCCGGACCCGGTGCCACCCTCGAACAGGCCCAGCGCGACAAGCTCGAACTCGTCTGCCGCAAGCTCGGCCTGAAGCCCGGCCGGCGCCTCCTCGACGTCGGCTGCGGCTGGGGCTCCATGGCGATCCACGCGGCCCGCGAGCACGGCGTGAGCGCCGTCGGCGTCACCCTGTCCCAGGAACAGGCCGCGTACGCCCGTAAACGCGTCGCCGACGAAGGACTCACCGACCGGGTGGAGATCCGCGTCCAGGACTACCGGGACGTGGACGACGGCCCGTACGACGCCATCTCCTCCATCGGCATGGCCGAACACGTCGGCGCCGCCCCCTATCTGGAGTACGCGCGAACCCTGTACGCCCTGCTCGGACCCGGCGGACGGCTCCTCAACCACCAGATCGGCCGCCGCCCGCAACGGGACGAGTCGACGTACCAGGTGGACGAGTTCATCGACGCCTACGTCTTCCCCGACGGCGAACTCGCCCCCATCGGCACCACCGTCACCCAGCTGGAGCGCGCCGGGTTCGAGGTGCGCGACGTGGAGTCGCTCCGCGAGCACTACGCGCTCACCCTGCGCCGCTGGGTCGCCAACCTGGAGGCGCACTGGGACCGCGCGGCACGGCTCGCCGGCCCCGGCCGCGCCCGCGTCTGGCAGCTGTACATGGCGGCCTCGGCCGTCGCCTTCGAGCGCAACCGCATCGGCGTCAACCAGGTGCTGGCCGTGAAGACCCCCGAGTCCGGCGACTCGGGAATGCCGCTGCGGGCCCGTACGTGGGGCACGCGGACCGCTTAGCGGGCACGACCGCTTGGCGGGCACGACCGCTTGGCGGACACGCGTGAAGGGCCTCCGTTCCACCGTGGAACGGAGGCCCTTCACGCGCGCGTGGCTACTCCGACTTGATGGCCTGCAGCATGTTCAGGCGGGCCGCGCGCCGGGCCGGCCACAGGGCCGCGAGGACACCGACCGTCGCCGCCAGCAGCAGGAAGACGGCCAGCCTCCCCCAGGGCAGAACCAGTTCGTACGTCGCCATCCTCGTGCCGAGCAGTTCACCGGCCGCCCAGCCGAAGAACACGCCGAGCCCGATGCCGAGGACGCCGCCGAACAGGGAGATCACCAGGGACTCCAGACGGACCATCCGCTTGACGCCCCTGCGGTCCAGGCCGATCGCGCGGAGCATGCCGATCTCCTGGGAGCGCTCGAAGACCGACATCGCCAGGGTGTTGACGACACCGAGGACCGCCACGATCACCGCCATGGCGAGCAGGCCGTAGAGCATGTTCAGCATCAGCGTGAACATCTGCGCGATGTTGTTGGATATGTCCTTCTTGTCCATGATCTGGATGGCCGGATTGGAGCCGAGGGCCTTCACCAGCTTGTCCTTGGCCGCGTCGGACGCGCCGCCGGCGGTCCTGACCATGACCTGCATGTCGGTGGGGTCCGACTGGTGCGGGGAGAGGGTGGCGTTGTCCAGCATGATCCCGCGGATCATCTCGTTGCCCTCGTAGACCCCGGCGACCGTCAGCTTCTGCTTCCGGCCGTCCTCGTAGGCGACGGTGAAGCTCGAACCGGCCTTCCACCGGTGCGACTTGGCGGTCTCGCCATCGACGACGACCCGGGTGCCGCCGACCGTGAAGGAGCCGTCCTCCACCTTCAGGTCCGTCAGCTCGCCGATCGCGGAGCCGTCGACGCCGGTCAGGTACTCGGTCTCGCCCCCGATGCGGGAGGGCGCGTTGCGCAGCGGGCTGGTGGCGGTGACGCCCTCGGTGGCGCGCAGCTTCCTGTCGATGTCCGGGGAGAGGAAGGTGCCGTTCGCCATCGACACCACGTAGTCGGCGCGGAGCGCGGACGAGGCCATCCTGTCGATCGCCTGCTGCAGGCTGCTCGCCATCACCGTCATACCGGTGATCAGGGTCAGGCCGATCATCAGTGCGGCCGCGGTGGCCGCCGTACGGCGCGGGTTGCGCACCGA
Organism: Streptomyces sp. NTH33; assembly: GCF_003236365.1. Classification (GTDB taxonomy): domain Bacteria; phylum Actinomycetota; class Actinomycetes; order Streptomycetales; family Streptomycetaceae; genus Streptomyces. The sequence continues at coordinate 4,557 of NZ_POTZ01000254.1, read as the reverse complement.
GTTCTGCCGGGCCAGCCGGCCGGCGACACCGAACGCGCGCAGGACCGGGGCCGCGGCGGCGATCAGCGGGCGGGACAGCAGAGGCGTCAGGACGAACACGCCGATGATCAGCAGCACCGCGCCGAGACCCATCGGGGCCTGGGCGGAGTCGGTGTCCATCGTCGTGGCCGTCAGGACCACCGCGACACCGGCCCCCGAGAGCAGGGCGCCGACGGTGTTGCGCAGCACCAGCGACCTGGTGGTCGCCTTCGCGTGCACGCTGCTCATCGCCGCCACCGGCGGGATCCTGGCGGCGCGCCGGCCGGGCAGCCACGCGGCCACCATGGTCACCTTGACGCCGACCACCAGGGCGGTGACGACCGTGCCGGCCGTGACGACCAGCGGCCCGTCCGGCACGGTGGCACCCAGCGACCCCATCAGGGACCTCAGCCCCGCGCCGATGCCGATACCGGCGACCAGACCGGTCACGGCGGCCACCGCGCCCACCACGAACGCCTCGATCAGCACCGATCGGGTGACCTGCCGGCGGGAGGCGCCGACCGCGCGCAGCAGCGCCAGCTCCCTGGTGCGCTGGGCGACCAGCATGGAGAAGGTGTTGGCGATGATGAACGTACCGACGAACAGCGCGATCCCGGCGAAGACCAGCAGGCCCCGCTTCATCTCGCTCATCGAGTCCGCGATCATCCGCGCCTGGTCGTCGGCGAGCTGCTCGCCGGTGGTCGTCCGGGTCCTGTCGCCGGGCAGCGCCCGGTCCAGCTGCGCCTTCAGCGCCGTCTGGCTGGTGCCCGCCTTCGCCTTCACGTCGATCTCGTCGTACGTGCCCGGCTTGCCGAACAGCTTCTGCGCGGTCGCCGTGTCGAACAGGGCGAGGCTGCCGCCGGCGGCGACGTTGCCGTCGTCGGTGGTGAAGATTCCGGTGACGGTGGGCGTCAGGACGGGCCCGTCGACGGAGACGCGCAGGGTGTCGCCGACCTCGTACCCGGCGCGGCGGGCGGTCTCGGAGTCGATGAGGACCTGGTCCTCGCCGTGCGGGGCGGCGCCGGACTTCAGCGGGTACCGGGGGTCCTCACTGCCCCAGTAGTTGCCGCCCTCGGACCGGAAGCCGTCCCCGACCAGCCTGCCGTCCTTGCCGGCGATCGCGGTGAAGCCCCGGACGACACCGATGGCGGAGGCGGCCCCCGGCACGCGGGCGCTGTCGTCCAGCAGCTCCTGGGTCAGCTCGGCCCGCTTGCCGACCCGGTCGCCCCTGCCCTCCTGGTACGTGGCCTCCACGGCCACGTCGACATGGGCGAAGCCCTTGGCGGAGCTGTTCTGGAGCGCGTTCGAGAGGCTGTTGGTGAAGACCAGGGTCCCCGACACGAAGGCGACGCCGAGCATCACGGCGAGCACGGTCATGAGGAGCCGGGCCTTGTGCGCGAGTACGTTGCGCAAGGCGGTGCGGAACATGGTTCTGTCTCAGTCCAGACGTACGTGTACGGGGGGTACGGGGAGGGGGATCAGCCGGCGCGGCCCTTGCCGTCGAACTCGGGGGTCCGGGGCCGCGCGGCGGAGCCGCTGGTGTTGCCGCCCCCGGGAAGACGCCGCATGCGGTCGAGGACCGCGTCCGCCGTGGGCCCGTACACCTCGTCCACGATCCGTCCGTCCGCGAGGAAGACGACACGGTCCGCGTACGCCGCCGCCACCGGGTCGTGGGTCACCATCACCACCGTCCGGCCCAGCTCGCGCACGGAGTTGCGCAGGAAGCCGAGCACCTCGGAGCCGGAGCGCGAGTCGAGGTTCCCGGTGGGCTCGTCGCCGAAGACGATGTCCGGCCTGGAGGCCAGCGCCCGGGCGACGGCGACGCGCTGCTGCTGTCCGCCGGACAGCTGGGAGGGCCGGTGGCCCAGCCGGTCGGCGAGCCCGACCATCCCGATCACGGAGTCCAGCCACTCCTTGTCCGGCCTGCGGCCGGCGATGTCCATCGGGAGGGTGATGTTCTCCAGGGCCGTGAGCGTGGGCAGCAGGTTGAACGCCTGGAAGATGAAACCGATCTTGTCCCGGCGCAACGTGGTGAGCTGCTTGTCCTTCAGCGAGCCGAGCTCGGTGTCACCGACGCGCACCGAACCGGAGGAGAAGGTGTCCAGGCCCGCCACGCAGTGCATCAGCGTGGACTTGCCGGACCCGGACGGTCCCATGATCGCCGTGAACTCGGCCTGCCGGAAGTCGACCGAGACCCGGTCGAGCGCGACCACCTGGGTCTCGCCCTGTCCGTAGATCTTCGACAGGTCCCTGGCGCACGCGGCCACGGCGGTGGTCCGGCCGACGGCGATGGAAGAGGTGGTCACGGGTGGTGCTCCTGACGGGACGACGAGGTTCTCGGGGGACGCGAACCATCGTCGCGGCCGATCCCGCCCGTGTAGTCAGTCCCCGTTCCGGTTCCGGAGGCCGACTCGGGTCGGACCTCACCCGGACACGTCATACCTGGGAATGACGACCGCCCCTGAGACGCGCCCCTGACCAGGGACGTTCAGAACGGGTGGAGCGCCCTGGTTCGGACGGTGAAATCCCGTCATTCCGCGTAGGCTGCCGAGCGTCGCGCACAAAGCCGTTGGCAAGTGCCGATGGCCATTCCGTGGGGCTGATGGTTCATCAGTTACCAATGAAATAAGACAACATGAGTCGACCCGCCCGTCGCCCGGAGAGAGCGTCCCGATAGGCTCGGAGCCCCAGCGCGGACCTCATGGCCTGCCCGGATGGTGGAAAGCAGACACGGCGAGCTTAAACCTCGCTGCCCCTTCGCGGGCGTGCCGGTTCAAGTCCGGCTCCGGGCACCACTCATCACCCTCGGTCATCCCTTGCGGACCGTCCGTACGGCTCCGTCGATGCCGTGCGCCTCGGGGTCGCCCGATCGCCGGGCGCGTGTCCGCCGGGTGAGCGGCACGATCGGGCGGGCCATGGCTCCGAGGACCGCGAATGCGGCCACCGCCAGGGAGGCCGCGGCGGCGAGGGCGATGACGAGAACCGCCGTGCTTTCGGCGAAGAGGGCCAGGGTCACCGTGTAGAGCTGGAGGCCGGTCAGGGCGGAGCCGGTGAACCGCACGGCTGCCAGGTGGGCGATGACGGGCCCCCTCGCGTTCTTCGGTGTCATGCCCAGGACCACGTCGGGCCGGCGCACGCGGTTCCTCGACCGGACCACGGCACGCGCGGGCGCTCACGTGCGGGGACACCATTGACATCGGGTGGGTCCGGACGGAAACTCAGTGGACGTTTGAGTGAAGAATTCTTCACTGGGCGAACGTATGGACAGTTCGACCTGCCTCCGGGCAACGACGCCAACCCGAAGGGAACGACCGATGCGCACCACCGTCGGCATCATCGGAGCCGGACCGGCCGGCCTGCTCCTCGCCCGGCTGCTCCGCAACGCCGGGATCGACTCGGTCGTCCTGGAGAGCCGCGACCGCGCCTACGTCGAGCACCGCCAGCGGGCCGGAATCCTGGAGCAGGGCACCATCGACGTGCTGCGCTCCGCCGGGGCCGGGGAGCGGATGGACCGCGAGGGGCTCGGGCACGACGGGATCGAGCTGCGCTTCGACCGGCGCCGGCACCGCGTCGACTTCCCCGCGCTCACCGGCGGACGGTCCGTGATGGTCTACGCCCAGACCGAGGTGTGCAAGGACCTCATCGCCCTGCAGCTCAAGGAGGGCGGCCCGCTGCTGTTCGAGGCGGAGGCGCTGGCCGTGGAGGGGGCCGAGACCGACCGCCCCTCCGTCCGGTTCCGCCACGAGGGACGCGAGGGCGTCCTCGAGTGCGACTACGTCGTCGGGTGCGACGGCTTCTGGGGCGTGGCCCGCAAGGCGATCCCCGCCTCGCTCTCCCAGGTGTTCGAGCGGACGTACCCCTTCGGCTGGCTCGGCATCCTCGCCGACGTACCCCCCTCGCACGACGAGCTGGTCTACGCCCGCCACGACCGCGGGTTCGCCCTGCTGTCCATGCGCTCCCCGTCCGTCTCCCGGCTCTACCTCCAGGTGCCCGCGGACACCGACGCCGGGACGTGGAGCGACGAGCAGATCTGGGACGAGCTCGAGCGGCGGCTGGAGACGGACGACGACTGGACCCTGCGGCGCGGGCCGATCACCCAGAAGTCGGTGACCCCGATGCGCTCCTACGTCCACGAGCCGATGCGCCACGGCCGGCTGTTCCTCGCCGGGGACGCCGCCCACATCGTGCCGCCGACCGGCGCCAAGGGGCTGAACCTCGCGGTCGGGGACGTCGTCACCTTCGCGCGGGCGCTGGTGCACCGGAAGGAGACGGGATCCGCCGAGCTCCTCGACGCCTACTCGGCGAACTGCCTGCGGCGCGTCTGGCAGGCCGAGCGGTTCAGCTACGACATGACGACGATGCTGCACCGGGATCCCGGTGCCACCCCGTTCGACCTGCGCCTGCAGCTGGCCCGCCTGGACCGCGTCAGCTCCTGCCGGGCCGCCGAGACCGACCTCGCCCTGGGCTACACCGGGTTCCCGCTCGACTGACGGACGGGCCCGGCAGGAGCTGACGCGGTCCAGGCGGGCCAGCTGCAGG
>NZ_POTZ01000253.1 GCF_003236365.1 Streptomyces sp. NTH33 | reverse complement strand
TGGTTTCCTGGCATGCTCTTGTCCCTATAAGCCTTTCGGCATCAGGTCAGCCATCGAACCCAGGAACCTCCCTCCAATTCCTCCCGGCTGGGCCGGGAATACGGCAGAGCGCCTCGTGGCGCACAAGGTCTCCTCGATCCGCCACCGTCGGCAGATCACCTCCACCAGCTGGGCGAGGGTGACATCTTCGGCCGACCAGCAGCGGAAGAAGGAGATCTCGCCGGTGTACCAGTGCCGGCGAGCGACCAGGACGCTGGTGCCGTCATCTCCGTGTCCGTTGGGGGTGTCGTCGGCCCGGACGTCGAGCCAGGCCCAGTCGTACTCGCGGGTGCCCTTCGTTCCGTGTCCGGTCTGCCTGCGCATCCACTGGTGCGGCAGCACCTTGTTGATCATCTGGCGGGCCTTCCACCTGCGGCCCGCTCCGTCCGTGACCGTGTATGTGTGGGACACGCCGACCGCGTCGCCGAGCCCGAACTCCCGCATTTCCCTGCGGAGCTCACGGCCCGAATACACATCGTCACCGGCGAACCAGCGTGCCCGGACGCCCAGCTCGAGCGCGTTTTTGACCATGGCGGCGGTCTGCTGCAGCTTCGTCGCGAACATGATCTCCTCCGGGACGCCGGCCGCCTCCCGGTGTTCCTCGTCCGCGGCCCAGTCCCTCGGCAGATACAGGGTGCGGTCGATCACCACCCGCACCGACTCGGTGACCGCGGCCAGATGCACGGCGACCCGGCACAGTCCGACGCCTTTGATCGCGCCGGAGTACTGGCGGCCGACGCAGTCGGTCGAGGACTTCGCGTCCCCGGTCTCGTCCGCGACCAGCACCACCTCCTGACCCGCGAGTTCATGGATGACCAGGCGGGCGATCTCCTCCCGGGCCCGGTCATGGTCGAACCTCGCCCGTGACAGCAGGTGCTGCAGCCGGTGCGGGCTGGATGCCCCAGCGCCTGAGCCGGCGTCCAGCAGTTCCGCGTGTCCACCTCCGTGAGCAGCCCGGTGATCATCTCCGCGGCCGTCGCACGTGTCTCACGCCGCGCGAAGCAGCCCGCGATCGCATCCATCGCCGCCCGGAACACCCGGTCCCAGGCGGCCTGGGCTATCGTGGCCTCCACGGCCATCTGGTCCTGAAACGTCGTCACAAACGTTCATGATCACGGTGGTCGTACCCATGCCCGCACCCGACCCCGCAAGCCGCCGACCAGCACAGACACCGGAACTACAGCTGCCGTGTCTGAACGGCACAGGGTGCCGGCGGTGATCTTTCCCGCCGGCGATGGGAGTGGTCGCCAAGGGGACGTCGGCCGGCGGAGCCGTGCGGCTCCTCCCCCCGGTACGCCCACGACCGCTCGGTGCCCATCGCACCGGGCCCGTCACCGTGAGGAGCCCCATGCGCCAAAGATCACGCTGCGTCGATGTCCGACCGGGGCCGGACCTCCACGATGAAGTCCGCCTCCCCCATGTCGCCTGCCTCGTCGTGCCAGAGGAAGACCCGCACGTGCATCGCGTGATGGAGGCCGCTCCTCTCCCACTCGGTCATCAGCTCGCCGACGATGCAGCCGAGGGCGTACCTGGCGCCCTCGGTCGAGTCGGGGGCGGTGATCGCGCCCTGCCACCGTTCGGGGTCGCCGCCATAGGGGCGCCAGCCCTCGGAGCCGTGCGGCTCGAACACCCGGTACACCCAGTCCGTCTCGGCGTTCATAACACCGATCCTGTCACCGGAAAGCCCCCTGCGCCGCATCGGATCCACCCACGCAGAGCGGCGGAAGAGCCCCGGCAAGTCGGCGGTGCCGCTTCCTGCCGGGGCTTTGGACGGCGGCGAGGTGATCAGCCGGGGCCGCCACCACGCCGGGGCCGCCGCTTCCGCCACCGGTGCAGCCGGTGCGGCCGAGCACAGCGCCGGGCGGGCCGCAGTCGTCCGGGGCGTTGGCGAACGCCCCGGACCCGATCAACCACACCGTGTCGGACTCGTTGCGGATGCCGCCGCCTCCGTCTCCGCCGGCGGCCGTGGCGGTGTTGTGGTCCACCGTGGAGCCGGTCAACGTGACACAGCATTTCCGGCGGAGTCGGGCCACGTCACCAACACGCTGCCGTGCTGCTCGCCGGTGAGGGTGAGGCGGGCGCCGGGCATCCTCCCCCACCCACGCCGAGAACCCGCGGCGGGCGGTCTCCTCGCCCCCCGGGGGCACTATGTCTGACCAGGCAATAGGTATCGAACAGCCCCCTCGAAGTGATCTCCGCGGGGGCTGTTGCGTGCCCCGGGGTGCCCACGGGGGACAGCGCGTCAGGCGGCCTTCTCGGCCACACCCGGGGGGACGGAAGGCCAGACAAGGCAGAGAGGGCGGCCGCCGTCGCCCTCCTGATCAGGCTCGGAGGGCCTGGGCGCCCGCGTCTTTGCCGGTGGGTCCTCGGGGAGCCGGGTACGGTCGGCCGGCGCCCATCGCCGGCTCCTCCGCCCTCCCGGCTCCCCCGCGACCCGGCGCGGCGTTCAGTACCGCTCGGTCTCCACGAAACCCGTGCTCGCGTCGTCGTCCGCGCCGAACGCGTCCGCCGCGGCGGTCGGATCGAATCCGGGCGGGGAGTCCTTCAGGGCCAGGCCCATCCCCGCCAGCTTCGCCTTGACCTCGTCGATGGACTTCGCACCGAAGTTGCGGATGTCCAGCAGGTCCGCCTCGGAGCGCGCACAGAACCCCGCGCCTCGCTTGACGGAAGACATAGAGGCACCCCCCACACCACACTGGAGACCGGCAAAGCCATCCAGCTCGAACCACGACAAACGCCACTTGCTCCGGCCCTGCCGCCTCTCGAAGAGGATGCGATGCCATTCGGGAGGACCGGGCCACTGGCTGTGCAGGACACTGGGAAAAGGCGATGACGGGAGCGGGTGTGTGGTCGCCGCGCGGTGTTCGATGGCGGGCGTTGCTGGTGGTGTCCGCGATCTTGGTGCTGCTCGGGTACGGCATCGGTGGGTACATGCTGCTGGGGTCCTCGCCCTCCTCTGCCGTCTACCTGACGATAATGACGCTGACCACCGAAGGGTCGTCGGCATCTGATCGGCTCTCCACAGGCGGCAAGCTGTTCACCGCCTCACTGGCCGTACTCGGCGTGGCGGTGTTCGTGGCCGCTCTGGGAGTGGTGGGTACCGCGCTGGTGGAGGGCAGGTTCGGTCCACGCGGAAGGATGCGACGCATGCAGCACCGGATCGACACACTCCGTGATCATTTCATCATCTGTGCGTACGGACGAGTGGGTCAGGCCGTGGCGCGCGAGTTCGAAGCCGACGGGATCCCCTTCGTGGTGATCGACAGCAAAGCGGAGTTGGAGGAGGTGATGCAGCGCGACAAGGTCGCCTACCTGATCGACAACGCCTCCTCCGAGCAGGCGCTGCGGCGGGCAGGGATCGACCGGGCCCGCGGGCTGGTGTGTGCGGTCGACTCGGACGCCGAGAACGTATACATCACCCTCACCGCTCGCGCACTCAACCCGGCGATCGCCATCGTCTCCCGCGCCTCCGAATCCGCTTCCGTCGACCGACTCGCCCGCGCCGGGGCCAGTAGCGTGGTGTCCCCGTACGTCAGCAGCGGCAGGAGGATGGCACTGCTCGCCGTACGGCCGCACATCGTCGACTTCCTGGAGTTCAGCCGGCCTGGTACCTCGGACTGCCGACTGGAGGAGATTCGCATCGCAGCCGACTCCCACCTGCTGGGCCGCCCCCTGCGGCAGGCATGCAAGGGAGTGCTGCCGCTGCTGGTGCGGCGCGCGGACGGCACGCTGCTTCCCCGCCCCGACCCGGACAGCGCCCTTCACCCGGGAGACACCTTGATTGTCTTCGGCGACCTGGGGGCTCTGCGTCCTCTCGAGGAATGAGCGGGGCCCGGCAGCCTGGTCCGTGGGCGCCCTGACCGGCGTGCGGTCCGCCGCGCCTTACTGAAGTGGGTTGCGGCCACGGCGACCACGGTGCCCAGTCCTCGGATGGTCACCGCACCGTCAGCCGGTGCCCGCACGAGGGCGGATCTGCGCGGCACTGCCCCGTGTGGGCGTCCGGCCGCCGACCACGTCGTGCAGGGTGGCGACATCGTCACGGGGAATCGTTGATCGACGGTGAGGTCCGGGCGAGGCGCCGTGATCTACTGCGGCAGAGCCTCTGCCTGAGCACTGCGACCTGTGGATGGGGTGTGCCGCCCCCGGTATTGAGGACGCGTTCTCTCCCGGCCGGCTGCGCCAGGGTTGCAACGCGTACCCGGGGTGGCGGGGTCACGAACGGCCAATGGGCTGGGTACGGCGACGCGCGGACGCCCCGGCCGCCGGCATGAGGACAGGGAAGCAACCGAGGGGGCGGTCCGTGAGCCTTTGAGTGCTTCCTGCTATCGCCTGTGAGCGTGGGTGGAATCCGCCGGTCCGCGAGCGGGGACCGGGTGCGGTGAACCCACGCAGGCAAGGAGCAGCGGGAAACCACCACGGTGCCGGATCGGCGTGCCCCTCCAAAACCGGCAGGCGTCCCAGGGGCGGGGCATGAGAAGGTGCGGTTCGACCCGGCAGAGGGGGAAGAATGGGGCTGACCTACGGCTACGACATTTATCTACGTCCCCGAAACGTCGCCAAGGCGCTGGCCGATCTGGCCGAGCTGGCGCCACCGGCCCCTCGCGTGCAGCCACTCGAGCTCACCCTGCCCGGCGGTGACCGGCTCGTCCTCCCGTTCACGTCCCACTTCAAGAGCGAGCCGGTCGACTGCTCCACGAGCAGCACGCTCGAGCTCGACACGTCCATCGTGTTCGACGTCGATGACGCACTGCGCGCGTACGCGGAGACGGGCGGCCCCGAACCCGAGGCGGACGGGCGCATCCAGGTCGGGTACATCTACGCGACGATCCGGTTCGAGTCCTTCCTGCACCCTGGTTACGCGTCGGTGGAGTGCTGGGCAGCGACGTCGGGGATGAGCCGCTTGTTCGCGCGGTCGACCAACATCAGGAAGGTGTTCACCGACCTCACCGCCGCCAACGGCGGAGTGTGCTGCCTGTTCGACACCGGCGACGGCGGCCCCGAGCAAGTGTGCTGGCTCAACGGTGAGACCACCCAGGAGATGGTCCCCGGTCCCCGCTTTCCGGATCGGCGAGCACTTGTGGCGACTTGGCCCGACCCCGAGAGGTGAGCACCGGTACCCCTTGACCAGCGCAACCCCGGACGGACCATCCGAGTGCGGTCTTCAGGGGGAGCCCGTGAAGCTGCCGGTGTCGGCTTCGGTGAGGATGCCGAGTTTGACCAGGCGTTTCAGCCTGGCTCGGGTGCCTTCGATGTTCTTCGGCAGCAGTTCGTGGTCGAGGGCTTGGCAGACTTCCTTGGCCCGCAGCGGTCGGGTCGCGTCGTTGAAGACGGCGAGGATGCGGGGGGTAGTCCGGGTGCTCGGGCAGGTCCGGTGGGCCGGCCGGGAGCAGGTCGGCAAGGCCGGTGACGGTTTTCCGGGTGATCACGAGATGCTCGAGGTGTGTCTCGGCCTCCCGCAGCCGGGTCTGCAGCCGGCCGATCTGCGTGCGGAGGTCATCGGCCTGAGCCCGGGCGGCCCCCTCGTGACGATCGCCACGGCGGTGCTCGGCTGTCCGGCCACCAGGCCGGGCAAGGGCACGGGACGGGCAGGGTCATCGGCGGCGGCGCCGGGCGGACAGAGCGGCGGTGAAGTCGTCCAGGGCCGCGAAGTTGTGGGCGCTGACGACGGCGTCGCAGTAGGGCAGTGCCGCAGCCATGCCGGCCACGAGCGGACGGTAGCGCGGGCTTGCCGTGCGCGGGTTGACCCATACGACGCGGTAGGCGACCCGGGACAGCCGTGCCATGTGGGTGGCGAGGTCGGCGGGCGCGCCGGTGTCCCAGCCGTCGGAGACGATGGTGACCACGGCGCCGTGTGCCATGCCGCGCCGGCCGAACCGCTCGTTGAACTCCGCCAGGCAGTCCGCCGGGTGCCCCCGGACCAGTCCGGAGCCGCCCGTCCGGCGCGTGCCAGGGCGTCCTCCGGCCCGCCCCGCCGGAGGACGGGCGTGAGGCGTGTGAGCCGGGTGGCGAAGGTGAAGACCTCGGCGCGGGTGGCGCGGGCGGCACAGTAGAGCAGTTGGAGCATCGCGCGGGCATAGGGCTCCATCGATCCGGAGATGTCGCAGAGCACGATGAGGTCGCGGGGACGGGCGCGGGGCGCGAAGCGGCACAGCCGCAGCGGGTATCCGCCGGTGCGCCGGCCGGCGGAGAGGGTGCGGCGCACGTCGATGCGCGCACCGTGGTGCGCTGTGCGGCGCCGGCGGGACGGCCGGGTCGGAGTGCGCAGCACGAGGGTGCGCAGCACGAGGGTGCGCAGCACGAGGGTGCGCAGCACGAGGGTGCGCATCACCTCGGAGAGCCGCGCCAGTTCCTCGGCGGACAGGTCCGCGAAGTCGCGGCCCGCGAGACGGTCGAGCGGACTGGCGGCGAGGGGCACGGGAGCCGTCCGCGGCTGTGCGTCGGCATCCCGGCCTCGTCCGTCCGCGGTGTCCCTCCGGGTGCCGGGGAGGCGGCCGGGAACGGTGGTCGGGAGCGATCGGGGCGGCTCGCCGGATTGCCCGCGCTGTGCCCCGCGGTCGGCCGCGCCGCCGAAGACCTCGCGGAAGACCCCGTCGAACAGCTCGATCTGCTCGGGGTCGGACACCAGGGTGGCGAGCGCGCAGTGCCGCAGCTCGCGCGTCGTCGACGGTGCCAGCAGGGTGAGCGCCCGAGCGAAGCTCCGGGTACGGTCGGGGCCCACCGCGATCCCCGCCTCGTGCAGGGCGGCGGTGAACGAGGCCGCCAGTTCAGGCAGGTCAGGCATCGAAGCGGGCCTCCGCGTCGACCAGCTCCGCCAGTCCGGCCCGGCGCACGGCCTGAAGGTCCTCGGCGTACTTGAGGACCGCCCCCAGGGTGAGGCCGGCGGCGTCGGCGTCGAGAACGGGGAGGCCCAGCGTGTGCAGCGCGCCCGCCCAGTCGATCGCCTCGGCGATGCCGGGCGGCTTGGTGAGTTCCTGGCGGGCACGCAGGCGCGCCACCCCGCGCGCCACGCGCTCGGCCAGCCACTCGGCCGACTCCGGTACCCGTCTGCGGATGATCGCGGCGACTCGTGCGGTGTCCGGGTAGTCGATGAAGTGGTAGAGGCAGCGGCGTTTGAGCGCGTCGTGCAGATCCCGGGTGCGGTTGGAGGTCAGTACCGCCACCGGCGGCACCACAGCCGTCCGGGTACCGAGTTCGGGGATGGTGACCGCGGCATCCGCGAGCAGTTCCAGCAGGAACGCCTCGAACTCGTCGTCGGCGCGGTCCACCTCGTCGATGAGCAGCACCGCCGGCCGCGGTCCCGGGTGGCGGATCGCGGCGAGCAGCGGCCGTGGCAGCAGGTAGTCCTCGGTGAACAGATCGGCGTCCCGCAGGGGCTCCCCGCGGGACTCGGCCAGCCGGATGGCCAGGAGTTGCCGCGGGTAGTTCCACTCGTAGAGGGCCTCGGCCACGGACAGTCCCTCGTAGCACTGCAGCCGGATCAGCGGGGTGTCGAGCAAGGCGGCGAGCGCGCGGGCCGCCTCGGTCTTGCCGACGCCGGGCTCGCCTTCCAGCAGGATCGGCTGCCGCATGCGCCCGGCCAGCAGCAGCGCCGTGACCAGGGCGTCGTCGGCCAGGTAGCCGACTGTGTCGAGACGCGAGCGCAGGGCGGGGACGTCGGGTACGAGGGGATCGAGGTCAGGCATGCGCGTAACGGGAGGGGTCGTCGGCGAAGGCGTGCCGGCACCCCGGCCCGCAGAAGTACACCCTGCGGCCGGCCCGGTCCAGTGAGAGGGTGTCGGGCGTGATCGCCACGGTCATGCCGCACACGGGATCCACGTCCTCGGCCACGGCCCGCGGCACGGCGGATCCGGCTCCGGGGCGCGCGGCTCGGGCCGCCTGCGGCCGCAGCGCGATGATCTCGGCGTACACCGACAGCGCGATCTCCGCCGGGGTCCGCGCGCCGATGTCCAGTCCGGCCGGGGTGTGCACGCGCGCGCGTTGTTCCTCGGTGAGATCCAGTGCGGTGAGCACCGCCGCGCCGCGCTTCGGGCTGGCCACGAGCCCGGTGTACGGGACCCCGGCGCGTGCGGCCTCGATCAGTACGCTCTCCTCGTCACGGCCGTGCGTGGCGATGACGACGACGTCCAGATCGGGCGGCAGCGGCTCCCCGGGCGAGGCCGGTCGGGCGTCGAGGCCGAGCACACGACCGACGTGGAGCAGAGCGCGGGCGATGGGGGCCTGCCCGTAGACGTACGCCAGCGCCGGCGGGAGGTTGGCCTCCAAGAAGATGTCGAGCGTCCCGCCCGACAGGCAGGGATTGGCCACCGTGACCAGGCCTTCGACAGGCTCCTGCGGGCCTTCGGTGCCGGTGCCCGCGCCGGGCGTGATTCTCAGCAGCAGTGACTCGCCGGTCTGCAGCACGCGCAGGCCCTGCAGCTGCACCGTCGTCTCGGCGCAGCTGCCGCCCACGAAGCCCTCGACGGTGCCGTCGGGCAGCACCAGTGCGCTGTCCCCGGGCTTGGCGCTCGTGGGCCGTTGCGCGTGGACGACGGTGGCCAGGACGAACGGGGTACGGCCGTGCCGGAGCGCGTCCGCTCGGGTCAGCAGTTCGGTGTTCGTCATCACGGGGCCTTCAGGTGATGGCCAGGTCGGTGCGCAGCGGCCGGCCCTGGGCGGCCCGCCACACCGCGGCGGGCGTCAGCGGCATGTCGACATGGCGTACGCCGAGCGGCTTCAGCGCGTCGACCACGGCGTTGACCACCGCGGCGGGCGAGCCCACCGTGGCGAACTCGCCGATGCCCTTGGCTCCGAGGGGGTGGTGCGGGGAGGGGGTGACGGTCTCGCCCAGCTCCCACGAGGGGCATTCGACCGAGGTGGGCAGGAGGTAGTCCATGAACGACCCGCCGAGGCAGTTGCCGTCCTCGTCGAAGGCGATCACCTGCATGAGCGCCATGCCGAGGCCGTCGGCGAGTCCGCCGTGCACCTGACCCTCTACGATCATGGGGTTCATGGGGGCGAACTGGTCAGCGAGCCACTGTTCCGCACCCAGCTGGTCGTGGTGATCGGCGCCGGGTCGCCGCGGCCGCCCGGTCCGCCGCCGCAGTGGTCGTGGCTGGTCGACTCCTCCGGGACCGATCCGGACGCGGACTCCGGGCGGCTGCTACATCGGCTCGGGGTGGCCGAAGGACACGTGTGGGTGTTCCCCAACCAGGCCGCGACCTGGGCGGCTGCCGCCGAGGGCGCGGGGGTGGCACCGGCGTTGGCCCATCTGGTGTCGCCCCGCGTCCGGTGTGACGAGCTGCGCGTATTGGAGACCCCGGCCACGCCGTCGGACGCCACATGGCACGCCACCGTCCTGCAACCCGGGCATCGTTCCCCGGCCACCGACGCGTTCCTGCGCTTCCTGCACACGCCCGCAGCGACCCGCATCATGCGCGCACCCGGCGCGGGCGTCCCGCCCTCCCGATCCCGGCCCCCGGTGTACGTCACGCTCTGGGGCGCGTGAGAGAGCAGGCTCTCCTGTGGGCTTTCCTCAGCGCGCGCCTGTCGTCGCGGTGCTGTAGGCGTACAGGGCGACGACGCCGACCACACAGGCGAGGATCGTCCAGGAGGCGAGGATCCTCCGTTTTCCTTTCCGTCCGGGCCGTTTCGGTTTCTCGGACCGCTTGGTCCGGCCGGGAGCCGCCGGGGCGGGCGGTGCGGCGTCGGCGGCGGTCTCGGCGAGCAGGCGGCGGCAGGCCGTGGCGAGCTCGCCGGTGTCGGCACAGAGCGGTACGACCGTCTCCGAACGCGCCGGAGCGGTGGTGCCGCCGTCGAGGATACGGCCCGCACGGAGCAGGATTTCGTCCCTGCGACCCGAGGGGGCGAGACTGATCCAGCGCTGCACGTGCTCTCCCCGGATGACCACACCCCCGGCCCGGTCCCGGTACACGGTGTGCCGACGCCAGAGCATGTCCGCCAACTGCACCGCGGTTTCTCTCAGTTGGGCGCTCAAGCCCCATCCTCCCAGAGCCGTACGATGAATCGAACGGGAATCGTACTCCAGCGTCTCCCGTTTCGCTCGGGGCGGCCCAGGGCGGGGTGATGCGGTCCGTGGAGGCACGGAACCACGGAGCGGCGCCGGGGCCGCGTCGGACCGGCAGGGCCCGGTCGGTGCACTCCTCCCGTACCGAGCGCATGAACCCCTCCGCGTGGGGATCGCAGTCAGGGCTGCGTGGGGGGATCTTGGCCACGGTGACGCCCTCACTGGCGAAGACCTCGTCGAAGGCGGCGGTGAACCTCGCATCCCGGTCCCGGATGAGAGGGGTGAACTCCGCGGCACGGCCGCCGAGTTGCTCAAGCGACTGGCGAGCCTGCCGAGTGGCCCACGTGGCGGACGACAACGTCGGTCTCCGAGACCACAACCGGGTCTTGAAGACCGACGTCACGCAGGCCCCGAATCAACCGACAGCGCCGGAGGACCGGGGGTCGTCTCGCCACGCAGGCCCGGTGGGCGGTGGCGCGGCGGGGCGGCT
>NZ_POTZ01000252.1 GCF_003236365.1 Streptomyces sp. NTH33 | reverse complement strand
CCCCGCGGGTCCTGTCCCTGGGCTTCCCACCCCTCTCCCGCACCTCGCTCTCCCGGATCGCCCAGCCGCACCTGGAGGACCTGGCGTCCCGCGTCCAGGAGTCGACGTCACTGGCGGTCCTGACCCCGTCCGGCGACGAGATCCAGTACACGGCCCGAGCGGCGGCGAGCCGCATCATGAGCGTCGACATCACGATCGGCACCCGCGCCCCGGCCCACGCGACGGCCCTGGGCCGGGCACTCCTGACACCCCGGCCCTACGCCCTGACGGACGAGGAACTGGAACAGGGCCTGCGCTCGCTGGCAGTCCCCGTCCAAGACCGCACGGGCCGGAGGATCGCCGCGGCGAACATCGCCATGCACGCGGCCACCCACACCCGCGAGGAGTGCGTCGAGGAACTCCTGCCGTACCTCCGGCAGGCAGCCACCCGGATCGAAGCGGACCTCCACGTGGCGGCCCGCTTCACCCGGGTCCCTCTTTCCTGACCCCTGGCCACGGGGTGGTGACCGGCGGGTCACCAGCCGGGGTAGCGGCTCCACCAGTGCGGGTCCCAGCCCCCGAGGTACTCGCCGCCGCTGGGACGGTCGACGATCTGGGCGACGAGGTCGCGGGCCAGAGTGTCGAGCACCCAGGCCAGCTCGTGGCGGCTCACCAGATCGACGGGCAGCGCCTCCGCGCCGTGCGCCGCCCCGAGCAGCGCCCCGGTCACGCAGGCCACCGAGTCGCCGTCCGGCGCCCCGGCGGCGAAGCGCAGGGCGGCGTCCACCTGGTCCCGCTCCGGGAAGGACGCAGCGACATACAGTCCGCCGAGCAGCGCCGAGGGAGCGGTGGCGTCCGGAGCGAGACGGGCGAGGCGCTCGCTGTCGGCGGGATGCTCGTCGGCCTGCTCAAGTGCCGTGGTGAGCTGTTCGAGTTCCCTGGTGGCCAGGTCGGGGTCGGCCTCGGGAAGGGCACGGATGCCGTCCGCCAGAGCTCGCCGCACCTGTGGCTCCTCACCGCTGGTCAGGCAGTGGGCGAGCAGCACGGTCGCGTGGGCGGCGGCGGACTGGGCGGCCGGGTCGCCGTGGGTGAGGGCGGCGATCTCACGAGCCTCCGCCGCCCCGTGCCCCGGGCCTCTCCCAGCGAAGACCACGGCGACAGGAAGGATACGGGTGAGCGCGTGGCAGCCACGGCTGGTCGTAGTCGGCTTCTCCACGGTGCCCTGCTCGATCTTGGACAGAGCGGCCACAGTCGCCGGTGCCGAACCTCGCCGCTGTGCCAGCACGGGCACCTGGGCAAGCCAGCCGTCGGGCCACGCCCCTTCGGTGCCCGAGGCCCAGCGGCGCCGCATCCGCTCCTCCTCCATGCCCTGAAGGGCGGCCCACCGGCAGTAGGCGTGCCACACCACCGACGGGGGGTGGCAGATGCCCTTGTGGTCACCGCGTACGAGAGCGCGAACAGTCCCCTCGACCGTGAAGCAGGCCAGCTGAGTGCTGACCCCGGCCCACAGCGAACCCTCGGCCGGCAGCTTGCCCCGGGCCTTGCCCAGCGTGTCCCCCACCGCCAGACCGAGCAGCAGTCCGCGTACCCGGGAGGCCGCCCACTTCTCCTTCAGGAACCCGGTCCGCCGCTCCGGCTCCGCATCACGCTCCCGCCGTACGACGTCGGCCTCTCCCGGCCGGCTCGGTCGGCTCGGCCGGTTCACCGGAGAGGTGCCGCCACTGGCCACCGGGGTGGCCAACGCGTGCACGGCGTCGAGCAGTTCGGCATGCTCCGACAGGTGCCAGCCGTGCAGCAGCACCTCACGGAGATCGGACAGCGCGATCTCGGCGTCGATCCCCGTGGCCAGGTGGCTGTAGACGGCGGCGACGGCGGGGGTACGGCTCTGGCCGGCGGCGCAGTGGAGCAGGACCCGCTTGCCCTCCCGGCGCAGCCGCAGCACCTCACGTGCGGCCTGGTCCACGACGTAGTGGAGGTTGGCGTTGTCCCCGTCTCTGTCCACCAGCCAGACGCGCACGTGCTCGACGTCGGCGCCGGGCAGCACCGGGGTCGTGCCCATGCGGCACAGCGACACCACCGCGTCGACGTCGACCGGCTCGCCGCCCTGGAACAGGGCGAGGTTGCCCAGCACCATCCCGGAGTCGTGCGGGTGGGGAATGGCGAAGCCGCGGGGCGAGCCGACGGGGACGGGCATGCGGGCCGTCGAGGGCCAGCCGGCACCATCGTCCTGCCCACCCCGGGCAGTGCGCACCGCCAGCCGGACCAGGTCGGTCCCGGTGAGACCGGGCCAGCCGTGCACGGCCTGCTGCCACTGCAGCGGGATACCGGAGCAGCCCCAGCGCGCGCCGAGCAGGGCGCCGACGATCGCCGCGACGGTGTCGGTGTCCGTTCCGGCCCGGACCGCCGCCTCCAGGGCGAGACGCAGGTGCTGGGCGGGGAAGCTGCCCTCGGCGGGGCTCAACTCGGGAACGGGCGTGCGGGTGATGGCCGACCAGGCGGCCTGGAACGCGTGGACGACCCAGCCGTTGTTGCCGAAGTGGTGCGGCGGGTGGGCCTCCGCCTCGTCCAGCCGCCGCGCCCACACGCCTCGGCGCTCCACGGGGAGCAGGTCCAGGCCGGCCCGTACGCCGTCGAAGGTTCCCTCCAGCACCGCGGTGCGGATGCCGGAGCACCACAGCACACAGGCATCGGCGCAGTCGGGGTCCGGATGGGTGAGCGCGCCGACCGCGACGGCCGCCTCGGCCATCGCGGCCACGTCGCCGAGGTGAGCGAGGGCGACGATCCCGGTACGCATCAACGAGCCGTTACCGGCGCTCTTGGAGTGGCCGGCGGCGTAGGCACGGGCGGCCTCCAGCATGGCCGCACCCGCCGCCCCGGACGCCCGGCCGGCGGCGTTCAGGACGGCTCTGGTCTGGTTCCCGACATCGCTGGCGCCCCCGTCCAGCCAGCGCTGGAAGTTGGCCGCGACCGCGTCGAGGGCCTCGGGGGCGCGCAGATCGGCTCCGGTCGCCGCGACC
This sequence comes from Streptomyces sp. NTH33, assembly GCF_003236365.1. Taxonomy (GTDB): domain Bacteria; phylum Actinomycetota; class Actinomycetes; order Streptomycetales; family Streptomycetaceae; genus Streptomyces. The sequence goes on along the minus strand of NZ_POTZ01000252.1, from coordinate 7,622 downwards.
TCGGCGACGCACACCTGCATCTGGGTGTCGTCGGAGTACTCACCGGGCTTGTACGGCCCCAGACCGCCGCCGATCATCTGCGGCCGCTGGCCCTCACGCAGCGTCGCCTGGAACTCGTAGGGCACGCCCAACGCGTCCCCCACGGCAGCACCGAGCAGCACTCCGGCGGCCCGGTCGGTGCTTCGCGCGCCCAGGCGGGGGTTCGGTATGCGTACGCGGCCATGAAGCCTCCATACGGTGGACGGCGCGCGGCAGGCGTGCCGAACGGGTGGCGAGGGACGGGTGACGCCCCCGATCGACCCGATCGAGGACACGGGGACCACATCGGCACAGCAGAACGCCGGAAGAAAGATCTTCGACGCCGAAGTCGCGCCAGCTTGGCATGCCCCCTACTTATCGTCAAGAAGACGATAGTGAACGGCGTCACCCCACGGACCGATTCCAGCGGTACCGGCGACTGGCGGGTCCCTGGGTATGCAGCCGACAGTGCCGCTAGACTGTGCCCGGCGCACCGCTTTGCCGGTGCACCCTGCGGACGTCTGAGACGTCCCAGCCCTACGCCTTCGTAGCTCAGGGGATAGAGCACCGCTCTCCTAAAGCGGGTGTCGCAGGTTCGAATCCTGCCGGGGGCACCAGCCAAAAGGCCCCGGACCGATCATGGTCCGGGGCCTTTGGCGGTTCGGTTTCAGGCGGCGTGCGGGGTGAAGGTGACACGGGAGTCGCTCTCGTCGATGGCCAGGTTCAGAGTGCCGTCCAGGGCCTTGGCCAGGCGTCGCAGCAGCGGAAGCGTCGGCACGGTGTCGCCGCCCTCCATCCGGGACACCTGAGGCTGCGTCATTCCGGCCCGGTCGGCCAGCTCGGTCTGGGACAGGCCGAGCTCGATCCGACGGTCGTAGACCGCCTGCCCGAGGTCGCCGGCCAGCCGCGCGTCGGCGTACTCCTGGTCGTACTCCACCGCCTCATCCGCGAGCTGCCGGGCTCGACGCGTCCTCCACGTGCTGTGATTCATCAGCTCTCCTCGCGCCGATCGTAGGTGTGCTCGGCCCGGCCGTGCGCAGATTCGGCAACCTTCGATGTCGGGTGCCGTCAGGGATCAGTCCGCCGTACGGACCACGACTTCAAATCCGAGGTCGCTCAACAGCTTGGCAGCGTGGTCCTTGCCGCCGGAGAACTCGTCGCGTCCCAGAGGATCCCGTCCGGACAGATAGCCGTGCGCCGCCCCCACGATGGCCTTTGAGTCGTACTCCTTGCCATCGATCTCGAGCAGGTAGCTACGCGACGGTCCGAATCCGTATCTCTCCAGGAACGCATCCCGACCGAGCCGGTCGTGCTCCGCAACAGCCTGCAGGATCGCGGATCGAGTGATTTCGTTCAGCGTCATGATGGGAAGGTAGACGAAGCCACCGACATACGGGGCCGTGCAGACCAGGAAGAGCCCTTCGGCGGTCGTCCGACCGTGGGCGCAGACTCCGCCGGTGACGACGCCAAACCGTTTTCAGCCGAGTATCGACGGGCGTTCCTGTACCGTCGCGGTCGACGGCCAGGGCGTGGGCGAGTACGCGGCCGCTGTGGATGCCCACGCCGTGCCTCACGACCTGTCGCGGGTCGTGCTGCGTCTGCGCCCGATCGGAACGTGGCAGGCCAAGCCGGGGGCCTCGCCCGGGCGGAGGGCGACCTCCCGTGCACCCCTGCTCTTCGGAGCCGGCTTCTTCGGGGAGTCAAGCCACGCCACCAAGAACCTGGCATACTTGAAGTATGGCAACTCGGAAGATCACCATCACCGTGCCGGAAGAGCTGGTGGAATCGATCAAGGAGCGCGTCGACGCACGCGGGGTGTCCGGCTACATCGCGGCCGCCGCCGCTCACCAGGACGCCATGGACCGACTGCGCGAGTTGGCCGACCGTCTCGAGGAAGAGCATGGCGCCGTGACGGACGAGGAACAGCAGGCAGCGCTGGACCGCATCGCCGCCATCGACGGCTGGCATGACGAGCAGCGATCACATTCGGACGAGGCCGCGTGAGCCGCACCGCCCGAGCAAAGCTGCACCGGCCGCGCCGGCGCGTCTTCGTGTTCGACTCCGAGGCCCTCTCCAAGGCGGTCCAGGGCGATCGGGAGATGGCTGCGCTGATCAAGACGGCCCCACGGCTCGACATCCCGATCATCACCTCGGCGCTCACGACCCTGGAAGCCTGGGACCCTCGCGAAGCGTCGAGGCAGGCACTGTGGAACTGGACACTGTCCCGGATCCGCATCGTGCACACGGACGACCAGGTGACCGCCCTGGCGCGCGACATGCTGAAGGCAGCCGGCCTGCACGGGCACAAGTACGCCCTCGACGCCGTTCTGGCGGCTGTGGCCGGGCGGGAAGCCGCACAGGGGGCCCAGGCAACCGTCTTCACCTCCGACACCGACGACATGAACCAACTCCTCGCAGGCCACTCCGTGCGAGTCGAGAAGGTCTGACGGGACGCCCGCACCTCACTGCGGCCGCTCGCCGGCTTCCCCGAGCAACCCGTGTCTTCGTCGGACGGCCTCCACTGCACGTGTTCAGCACACATGGGGACGGGAAGCACCGCGAGCCAGTGAGAACCACGGAGGAGCGTTTTCCCTGTTCAGACACACCGCGGCCCGAATCTCCGCAGGTCACAGCCTCGCCCGGGGAAAACTCCCAAAGCGGGTGTCGCAGGTTCGAATCCTGCCGGGGGCACAGGCAGAAGGGCCGGCTCAGGAGGATTTCCCTCCCAGGCCGGCCCTTCGCCGTTCCGGGCTCCGCGCCACAGGCGTGCCGCTACGTCCGCTCGGCGCCCTCCCCGGAGAAGTTCAAAGCCGCTCCTACCGACCTCGATGACTGTCGGTGGCGTCTTCTACTGTCACCCCTCATGGGCAACCACTTTCAAACGGTCGTCGACTTGGACGCCACCCTGGTAGACGCGCCGGCGCTCGCAGCCCGGGGCCTTTGTCGCATCGGGTGGGCACCGCTTTCCACGGCTCCGGGGGTTCGTTCACATCCGTCCACGGCCAGTGTCGGGCGAGCCGGAGAACGCGGCCGCGGGCGGTGGTGACGAGCTGGGCGGCGGTGGAGAACAGCCGCAGTCGCAGGCGGCGGGGCTCCCACAGCCGGGAGCCGCCGGCGAGGGCGAGCATCGGCATCCCGGAGCGGTTCAATGTGCGCCTGCCAGGAGGAGCCGTCAGGGTCCGTCCGCTCAGGTTCGATGCAGCACAGAGGTACGAGGTCCCGATTCCGCCTGCCAGGAGCGCCCTGCCAGGAGCGCTGAGAAGGGCCGCCTCCGGAAGGCTGCCATGCGGGCATGGGTTCAGGTTGGGAACCCGAACAATGCTCGGGAGTTGCCTCGCGTCGAGTTGCGCGGACTACGAAGAGGGACAGAGTTCGACTTTGCCTTTGGTGGTCGACCGGGATTCACGCGAAGCCTCTCGCTTCCCTCTGATTCGACCACCTTGGTCATGTGGGCCAAAAGCCTGGGCACCCCTCAGCTACCGACGCCACATGGGAGGCGGAAGCCTCGCACCGTGCGTACGGGGAGGCCGTCCGTGTCCTCGGTGGGGACGGAGTGGAACGAGCAGATCACATCGCTACCACCCCTTGGCTCCCCTCATGGCACTGGCCGCGCCGGGCCGTCTCCGGGCGTCCGAGGCCGCTCAACAGGGGCCGACGATGACCGATGACGACCACTCGGCCGCTCATGAACACCGCTCTGAGCAGCGAAAACGCAGGTCACTAAGATCCCCGGCAAGGCCCAGGGCAAGAAGCAGCAGGCATGCCCAAGCCCCTGCACGCGGATGCCCCGCGTGCAGGGACTTGGGAGCGCTGGGCAGGCTTCACGACTCTACGAGCGTGGCCGGCCTGCCCGGTGCTCAGAGGTCGGGAAGTCCCGTCAGGGCGGCCATCTGGGTGATCATCGTTGGACTTGCGACGCCGGAGTAGGCGCGCACCTCGTCCACAGTGCCCGCGAAGTACTCACCGCGGATCGCCGAGCGGCCCACCTGAAGACCGCCCGAGGCTGTCCACGATGTCGTGTCCACAGCAGTAGACGTGTGGGACAGCTGACCGTTCACGTAAAAGCGAAGCTTACGAGCAGAGGCGTCGAAGACTACGGCCAAGTGGTCGCCTACGCCGTAGGGATTGGCATCGGGCAAAGCTTGCTCCTCAGTGATGACCACTTGCGGAGCGGTCGCCTTGTCCTTGGTGGACACGACGACTTCCCACTGGCCGCTTGCCGCCTGGTAGCGGATCGCGAGGCGGTCGGCGTTGCGGCCCGGAAGCGACAGGACGGTCTGCGTCCTGTCGTCGGCTGCGGCCAAGCGGGCACGAACGGCGAGAGTGAAGCTCCCGTCCCCGCCGACCGGTGCCGCAGATGTTGCCGCCCAGTCACCGTCGCCGTCGAGCCTGAGATCGCCCTGACCGACCAGTGCGGCATCTCCGAAGAGGTCCTCGTTGTGGTAGATCCAGGCATCGCCGTTCAAAGTCAGCGGCAGGCCCTCGGGCTCCACATTAGGAGCAATCCCCCCGGGCGCCGCCTCCAACGGCCAGTAGCCCTCCCGGCTCAGCGATGTCTCTCCAGCACGGGCGCCGTGCTCCTTGCCGACTGCGTAGGCGGCGCCGGGGAGCGCACCGAGTGTGAGTGAGAGCGCGGCGGCGCCCAGCGCCACAAACGCGGCACGGTATCTGTCGTACATGACCCCCCTTTGAATAACCCGGTCAAAATGCTGAAGCGATCTTTCAGCCTCGCTCCTTTGAGCGCAAGGAGTTTCGGCCGTCCAGATCGCATATCGGCCCACGTCGCCATGGCTCGGCCGTTCGCCCAAGCCAGCGCCCGAATCAGCCACAAGTGACCGCAACTTCCCAGGCTGAGAGCTCCAAAGGCGCGGCACACCTGCTACTTCCCCGGACGGGCCGGCCGTAGCGTCTGGCTTCGTCGACGACAGGAGCGGCAGCGTGGCTGATGTCTGGGGGAGCGCAGCGAGGCACATGCGTGCCTGGCCGGCCGGCGCACCCGCCGCCGTGGCTGACTGTCGTCGGCTGAGGTTCGTGCCGCAACCGCGCCAGGTTCAGTGGTCAGCCACGGTCAACGAGGGGGTCTCGCAGACGAGTTCGCAGCCGCCTCACCAGGTAGCGAATCTCCAGGTCACCGGCACGATCTCCCAGCCTCTCTCTCCTGAAGCGGGGCTCAATGAGTCGCCGCAATCGCAGGAAGAGCGTGCGCCACCAGGGGCCCCGGCCGGGGCCGAGCGTCGACCTCAGTCGAGGTCGGCCCACGGTCCGCTGGTTTCCTCCTTCGGGATCCACAGGAGAGGTTGGCTCGCGCGGCAGTATTCCTCGGCCTGGTCGTCCCAGGGGAAGCGGCCTTCCTTGTCCGGCCAGAACAGCTGCATCACGGGAAGCGGAGGGGCCTGGTAGTAGTCGATCCCGGCGCCGAAGAAGTCCCGGTACCAACTCGGGTGGACCGGCCGGACGGTCACCGGGTAGCCGTTCAGGATGTCGTCACGCACCTGGTCGGCTTGCAGCGGGTGACCGTTACGGATCTCTTCGCCTGCGACGTTGAGGATGGGCATCATCGTTTCGACCCGCAGGCCGAAGATGCAGACCTCAGGGCTGCGCAGGGTGTGCCACAGACCGATCGAGTAGGCCCAGTCCGCCGGCGCATCGCCCCCGGCACCGACCCCCATGACGTGCCAGCCGAACTCGGACACGCTTGCGGCTATGCGGCCATCGCGTTCCTCCCAGGCCGGGCCATCCGGAGGAGGCGCGCACAGGAGGCAGAAGCAGGAGGAGTCGTCCACCCGAGGAGGTTACGACGCCTGCAGTCACGGCTGCCGCCGGGCCGTCCCCGGGCCGTCCGAGGGAGCCCGACGTCGACCGACAACGACAGAAGCCCACGGCCCGATGAGCCCCATCAGAGCCGTGGGCTTCTTCAGGCCCGCTGGTCAGCAGGACCGGTGATCAATAGACCGGCGAGTCAGACCGCACAGACCGGAGAGCCGCCCCCGTACCAGAGCGTGCGGGGAACCAGGGGGACACGAGGCACTGGGACGACGGCGATGCGGCCTTCGGTAACGATCTTCCGCCGCGCGGGTCAACAGCAGAGGGCCTGTGCCACTGCCTTGCGGAAGTCGCCGGTCGCGAGTGCCTTGACCGGGATAGTGAAGTACAACGTTCCCGCGTCCCCCAGCCCCATCCGAGTTCGGTGTCCTCGGCAAGCTGGAGCAGATGGACGGTGGGGCCGTCGGCGTCGCGGGACGACACCTTGAGCGTGTACGAGGTGTCCGGCCAACCGAAGGCGCAGTGACTGCCGGCGGTGTTCCCGTCGAGATCTCGCATCTCGCCGAGAATGAGCGATGCCGCTCCCCAGTGCTGGTCCCTGTCGAACTCCACGTCCTCGTCCTCGACGTCCCAGCAGTCCGGGAGCATGGTCACCTCAGCCGCGTGGACGGGCACCGCCGGGTAGCTTCTCGCTGGTTCGGGTGCCGTCGTCTCGACTGCCCGTGCCGGGTCGGCGGGAATGACGCGACATACCTCGGAGACGAACATGTCCAGTTTGCGGTACTCCTCGTACGGCAGGTCCGGATCGAGGTAGAAGAAGTTGAGCAGGCCGGGCCGTAGGGGCATTTCATCGCCCAGCCATGGAGCGAGGGCATCGGTGTCCAGTACGGCGTGCAGGGACAGCGGGACCCCGCTCTGTTCGGGCCAGAGGGCCTCCGGTTCGAGGAGGGCAGGACCACCAAGCCGGCATTGACCGGTGGCCTGGATACTTCCCGTGGAGCGGACCAGCCGAAAGCCGCGGCGGGCCATGGCAGCAAACTGCCGACCGGCCTTCTCACCGAGCCGTTCCGTGCATACGCGGCTCAAGTCGGCAGGGTCGTCGAACTGCATGCCAGGATCTTCTCAACCTCCGCTCGGTCTCGGCCACCTTTGGACCCGAGACGCGCCCCTTGCCGCCGACGGACCCTGACATCCACGGCTGACAACGGCGAGCCCCTCGATCGCCTGAACTCCAGCAGCTCGACTCCGTGCAAGCCGGGGCAGATCAACTCCACGAATTTGGGGGCAGCTCACTTGACGGTGGGCCGGTGGAGCAGGAGGACTGCAGCCCGGGCGGGCTCGCAGGGCCTCCCGGCCTGGCTTCAATGTGGCCTGGCAGGCGCATGGGCTGTTCGGGCAGTGGTCAGGTGTGGGCACCACGAGCGGGGTGCCCAGCGGGGCGGGGGGCCGATACTAGGACCCCGGCCCGATTACGGCGGGCCGGGGTCCTACATCATGCGCTTCGTGCAGTCGGCTCAGTAGTCGTCCCCGTCGTGGAAGCCGCCCTTGTGGTGTCCGGTCACCCGGAAGCTGGCCACCACTCCGTTCTTGACGTGCACGCCCTTGGTGTGTCCCGGCGTCACGCCGCTGGCGCTGCCGGGGCCGACCGTGGCGAGGGGAGCGCCGTTGTCGCAGGTCGCCCCGCGGAAGACCTCGACGGTCCTCTTGCTGTCGTTGAGGATGTTGAAGTTGTTGGAGCCCAGGCCGCTCATCACGGTGATGCAGGCGCCCGGGCGGGCGGAGTACGTCCGCTCGTTGATTTGGATCCGGCCCTCTTCGAACTCTGTCGCTGATACACATCT